>CASFKR010000007.1 GCA_949295265.1 uncultured Verrucomicrobiota bacterium
GAACAGCCAGGGATTGCCCACGGCGGCGCGACCGAGCATCACGCCGGCGGCACCCGTCTTCGCGAGCAAATCCAGTGCAACGGCGGCCGAATCGATGCCGCCGTTGACGAGCACCGGGATGCGCACCGCCTGCACCGCAGATGCGAGCGCGTCCGCGTGCACGGGCCCCGAGTGAAACGCGGCTGCGTAGCGGCCGTGCATGGAGAGCAGCGCGGCGCCGGCATCCTCCGCAATCCGCGCCAGCTCCGCCGCCAGCGGAGCGGCGGGGACGGCGCCGATGCGCGTCTTGACCGTCACCGGCAGCGACGTCGCACGCACCGCCGCTGCAATCAGTGCGCCGTAAAGCGGCAGATTCCGCAGGAGCGCCGCGCCGCCGCCGGTGCGCACCACCTTGGGCGCCGGGCACCCCGCATTCAGATTGATGGCGTCGAAAATCCCCAGATCGGAAACGATGCGGACGGCTTCCGCCATTTCGGCAGGATTCGAGCCGTAGAGTTGCGCAACGAGCGGACGCCCGCGCTCCTCCGGCAGCGGCAACAGGAGCAACGGCGAAGCGGCGGAACCGTGCGTCAGCCCCGCCGCGGAAACCATCTCCGTCCAGCAGGCGTCGGCACCGGCTTCAAACGCCATGACGCGATACGCCGCATCGGTGATTTCCGCCATCGGAGCGGAAACCACGACCGGACGCGGCGCTGCATCTGCGCCCTGCCGGAGCAAGGCGCGAAAAGGCGACGGCGTCCCCGCCGCTTCGGCGCGGGGGGCGGCGGAGGATGGACCGCAATCAGCGTGCATCCATCGGAACGTACGGGACCGACTTCATCACGCATTTGTACGCAGGGCGGATAATGCGCGAATTACCGTTGAATTCCTCGAGCCGGTGCGCACACCAGCCGGGAATGCGCCCCACCGCAAACAGCGGCGTAAACAGATCCGTCGGGATGCCCAGCATCTTGTAGACGAAGCCCGAATAGAAGTCGACATTCGTCGGCAGCGGACGCTCCGTGTGGTGCCGCTCCATGTAGAGCTCGCTCCCGATGCGCGCAATCCGGTTGAGGAATTCGAATTCCTCCTCGTTTTCGGGCGTTTCCTTGGCGAGTTGAGCGGCTTTCTCCTTGAGAATCTCCGCACGCGGATCGGAAATCTTGTAGACGGCGTGACCGAGCCCGTAAATGAGGCCGGTGCGGTCGAAGGCCTCCTTGTCGAGAATCTTGCCCAGATAATCGGCGATTTCACCTTCATTGGTCCAGTCTTTCACGTGCGCCTTGATGTCATCAATCATGCGCATGACCTGATGGTTCGCACCGCCGTGGCGAGGACCTTTCAGGGAGAGGCAGGCTGCCGCAATCGCCGAATAGGTATCGGTGTAGGTGGAGGAGACGACGTGCGTCGTAAACGTGGAGTTGTTGCCGCCGCCGTGCTCCGCATGGATGACGAGGCAGAGGTCGAGCAGCTCGGCTTCGAGCCGCGTGTAGGCGCCGTACGGACGCAGCAGGCAGAGAATGTGCTCCGCCGTCGAAAGACCCGGCGAGGGAATCCGCATGTGCAGACTCTTGCCGCCGTAGTAGTGCGACTTGGCCTGATAGCCGTAGACGGCATAGGTGGGCAGACGCGCAATCAGCCCGAGCGACTGGCGCAGTACATTCTGAATCGAGATTTCGTCCGGATTTTCATCAAACGCATACGAAGCGAGAATGCAGCGCGCCAGCTTGTTCATCACGTCCGGCGAAGGCATTCCGAGAATGGCCTCCTCTTTGAAATGCGGCGGCAGCGGCCGCAGCTGGTCGAGATTCGTGAAGAATTCTTCCATTTCCGCGTGATTCGGCAGACGTCCCATCAGGAGCAGGTAAATCGTCTCTTCAAAGCCGAAGCGCTTCTCGGACTGAAAGCCTTTCACCAGATCGTGCAGTTCGATGCCGCGGTACAGGAGACGTCCGGGCACGGGCACGAGTTCGCGGTCGACGATGGAGTAGCCCACGACGGCACCGACGGTGGTGAGCCCGACGAGCACGCCGGAGCCGTCGGCGTTGCGGAGTCCGCGCTTGCAGTCGTACACCTGGTAGAGGGAGGAGTCGATTTCCGAGGCCTTGCCCGCCATCGTGGTGTAGCGCGCGAGAGCATCCTCGCTGATCGGCACGGCTGTACGGAGGGGAGTGAAGGGTGTGTTCATGGGAAGAAAAATTGGGGAGCCGTCGGGTCTGAAGAAGTGCGGTTCAACCGGAATCGGGCGAGCATTCTAGCACCCGAACCGGGAATGTCAAAGGATTTAAGCGGATCAAATCAGCAGAAAGCACATGTCGGCGGGACCGGACGGCTTCGGAAACCGGGGGAAATGCCGGGCGCGGCAAGTCCGGCCGGGGAGGGAAAAAGTTGCGCCGCGGAGAGGACACTCTCCGGCGGCGCAGCGGTCAGAACCGTTTCCGTCTGTCGTTTTATGGACGGGTGTAACCGGAAATGACGGTGTCTTTCGGCTCCGAAGAGCGCTCCGGGTAATCCAGCGTGTAGTGCAAACCGCGCGATTCTTTGCGTTGCATCGCGCACTGGATAATCAGATACGCCGCATCGGCAATATTGCGCAGTTCGAGCAGTTCCGAGGTCACCGAGTAATCGAAGTAGTACTGGCGGATTTCGTGCCGCAGATTCTCAATCCGGTGCAAAGCGCGCTCGAGGCGCTTGTTGGTGCGCACGATGCCCACGTAGTCCCACATGCAGGTACGGACTTCGTCCCAGTTATGGTTGACGACGACCAGTTCATCGGACGGCACCGCATCGCCGTAGACCCAGGCGGGAATCGGCGGCATGTTGTGCGGATCTTTCCGCGGGTGGCTCGTAATCCATTCCGCGCACTTGTGCGCGCAGACGATGGCCTCCAGCAGGGAGTTGGAAGCCAGGCGGTTCGCGCCGTGCAGTCCCGTGGAAGCGACCTCGCCGATGGCGAAAAGCCCGTCGATGTTCGTGCAGCCTTCGACCGTCGTCTTGACGCCGCCGCAGCAGTAATGCGCCGCCGGGACGATGGGAATCAGGTCTTTGGCCATGTCGATGCCGAAGCGCAGGCATTCGCGGTAGATGTTCGGGAAGCGCCGCGTCAGGAAGCCTACGCCCTTGTGCCGGATATCCAGGTACATGCACGGCAGGCCGCGCGTCTTCATCTCGTGGTCGATGGCACGCGCCACGATGTCGCGCGGGGCCAGCGAGCCGCGCCGGTCATACCGGTGCATGAACGGCACGCCGTCGGCGTCGCAAAGTTCCGCGCCTTCGCCGCGCACCGCTTCGGAAATGAGGAAGTTCTTCGCCTCCGGGTGATACAGACATGTCGGGTGGAACTGGAAGAACTCCATGTTGCGGATTTCCGCACCGGCGCGCCAGGCCATCGCCAATCCGCCCGCCGTCGCCACATCCGGATTGCACGTGTAGAGGTATACCTTGCCGGCACCGCCCGTGGCGAGAATCGTGCAGGCGGACTGCGCGGAAAAGATTTCGCCCGTCTTTGTGCCGAGCAGATACGCGCCGATACAGGTCGTCTTTCCGTTTTCCCGGACGGTCACCAGATCGATGGCATGCGTATGCTCGAGAATCGTGATGTTGGGATGCGAAGCGGTCGCCTCAATGAGCGTCTGCTCGATGTGGCGCCCCGTGATATCGCCGGCATGCAGGATGCGGCGCATCGTGTGCCCGCCTTCGCGCCCGAGGTCCGGCGTGCCGTCCGGGCGCGTATCAAATTCCAGCCCCATCGCGCGCAAATCGTCCATGCGCGCGGGACCGTCCTCGACAATGGCGCGCACGGCATTTTCATCGCACAGACCCGCACCCGCATCCAGTGTGTCGGCGATGTGCTTCTCAAAGGTGTCCTCCGCCAGCGTCACGCACGAAATGCCGCCCTGCGCAAAATTTGTGTTGCAGTCGTTCTTTTCGCGCTTTGTGACGACGAGCACCTTGCCGTGCGGTGCCAAATAATGAGCCGCCGAGAGCCCGGCCAGACCCGATCCGATGATGAGGTAATCGCAATGGAGTATTTTCATGTTTACACCTCGTCCTTTCCGTTTTTTTGATCTAAAAGATCCAGTGCCGCTTCTGCAGGTGTGACGCACCGTTTGCTCTGATTGCAGGCGCGGCAGCAGGGCACCACATTGCCGCGCGTGGAGTGGCCGCCCCGGGCCACCGGGATGACGTGATCCATCGTCAGCTCGCCCGCCGGGAATTTCTTCCCGCAATAGTGGCAGATTCCGCGCTGAAGCTGTGCCTGCCACCAGGCGCTTTTGCGCAAGGCGCGGGCTTTTTCGCGCTCACGGCGGATGTGGGCTTCATCCCGTTGAAAATCCACCCAGAATGAATCATCAAATTCCATATCGGACGCTCCTGTGGCGCTCCCCGACCGGCTGCACCGCTAGGGCGCGTCCGTGCCGCTGTCCTGTCCGGGTTCCCCGGGAGCCTCTGCTGCCGGAGGCGTTTCCGTCGCGGGTTCCGCGCGCATCGTGAAGGCTTCCTGCAAAAACAGGACGCCAAACACGAGAAAGAGAATCCCGGAAGCCATCTTGACCCACTTCGGATTGATGCACCGCGAAAGCGCTTCCCCGAAAACCGCCGCAATCGCAGAGGTCAGAATCAGCGCAAGAGCGGAGCCCAAAAAGACCAGCAGTTTCCCGTAGGGAACCTTCGCAGACGCGGCAAGAGCCAGGGCGGAAATCTGGGTTTTATCCCCCATTTCCGCCAGAAAAATCAGTCCAAATGCCTTGAGAAACAGAGAGAGCATGGCGTATTTTGCAATCAGTTTTTATGGAAAATGGGGACTTCCGGAGTCATCCCGTTTTCCCATAAAATTGGATGACGCAAAAAGATACGAAAATATCCTCCCCTTGTCTATCTGCCCGCATTACGGGTTGCCCGGGGCGGCGGGAATCGGTATGTTTTAGGGAGGCGCCCGGAACGGTTCGGGTGTCCTTCCTCACCATCAAAACCGAACAAGCGTCAGACTGTTATGCAGACCTTTACCGTAGATGGACATGAACCGAGCCTGCTGCCCGAAGGCAAAAACTGGAAGTTGGTTTGGAGCGACGAATTCGACGGTACAGAACTCGACCGCTCCAAATGGGGCTTTCGCCTGAATTTCTGGGGGAAGCGCTTTCACGCCTATACCGATGAAGGCGTTATTCTGGATGGAAAGAGCAACGTGGAAATTCATCTGCTCTGCAAGGACGGACAGTACTGCTCCGCACAGCTGCAGACCGGTGCCCTCACCTACGACGCGCCCCGCCCGGTCGACGCCGGTCTGCAGCGGGCGGTGGTCTGGCCCTTCGGGGAAATGGAGAAGCCGCGCTTCATGCATCGCTACGGCTACTACGAATGCCGCTGCAAACTGCAGAAACAGCGGGGCTGGTGGTCGGCTTTCTGGCTGCAAGCTCCGTCGGTCGGCTCCGCCCCCAATGCTGAATACTGCGGCATCGAAAACGACATCATGGAGTGCTTCGGGCCGCCGGAAGTGACCAGCGGCAATTTCTACGATCCGTACGTCAGCACCATTGTGAAGAGAGACGCACGCGTCCACTACAATGTGGAAGGCGGCCCCGATACGTGGCACCGGTTTGGCATGGACTGGAGCAAAGACGGCTACGTGTTTTACTGCGACGGACGCGAAACCGCCCGCTCCACGGGTCCGGTTTCCCGGGTTGAGCAGTTTATCCTGCTCACGACGGAATGCATGGGATACCGCGATGGCGGTCCCAGCGAAGACCTGAAAAAGGCCGTTCTCCCGGACTGCTTCACGGTCGATTACGTGCGCGTTTTCGACGCCGTCTGACGCACCCTGCAGCATTCGCCCGGCATCGCCCGTCGCCCGGGCAAAGCCAGCAAAACGAGCCCAAGACAGGACGAACACGCCCCTCAAAGGGGGCGAATCATGCAAACCTCAAACGGCAGATTGCCGCCCTCGGGATGAGCGACGGCGAATCCCGAGGTAGAGCATCCCCTATATCCCGCCCCTGAAGAGGTCAAACAGTCCTGCGAAGGAAGAGCGGAGGGAGGCGCGGCACTTCCAGTGGCCCGGCAGCCTCACTCCCAGGAGCCCCGGATGGCACGCTTCTTTCTTCCGCTCTCCATGCCGCAAGGAAACCGGGATAAGCCTGGCGCGGGGCTGAGTTGGAAGGCTTCTGCGCTTTTTGGTAGGATTGAAGACACTGCTCGTTCAACGCAAAGGATCCTGTCATGTTCAAAGGAACGTATACGGCTCTTGTCACCCCTTTCAACCGCGACGGTTCGGTCGATTACGGATGTCTCCGTGCCCTCATCGACCGCCAGGCCGCGGCCGGAATTACCGGTGTGTGCCCGGTCGGCACCACAGGGGAATCCCCCACCCTCACCTACGAAGAACACGGCGAGGTGATTCGCAAGTCGGTGGAATTCTCCGCCGGGCGCATGCAAATCGTAGCCGGTTCCGGCGCCAACTGCACCCGCGAAGCGGTCGATCTCACGCGCCGCGCCATCGACGCCGGCGCCGATGCCACGCTCCAGATTGCGCCCTACTACAACAAGCCCTCTCCCGAGGGGCTGTACCGCCATTTTTCGGAAGTGGCGGAGCTCGGGCTGCCCGTGCTACTCTACAATGCGCCCGGGCGCACCTCGCGCGATATTCCCGTTGCTGTGGTTCAGCGCCTTGCGGAACACCCGATGATCCGGGGCATCAAGGAGGCGGCCGGCGACGTTGCGCGCGTCAATCAGATTCGCGCCGCGCTGGGCGACCGCATCGACATTCTTTCCGGCGATGACCCGCTCACGCTTCCCATGATGGCCGCCGGTGCACTCGGTGTCGTCTCCGTCGCCTCCAATGTGGTGCCGGCGGACCTCGTCCAGATGGTCAATCTGGCTCTGACGAACGACTACGAGGCCGCCCGCAAGATTCACGAGCGTCTGATGCCGCTCTTCGTGGACCTGTTCATCGAAGTGAACCCGGTTCCCGTAAAGGCCGCCATGGCCATGATGGGCACGCTCACGGAGGTCTACCGGCTGCCGCTCTGCGAGATGACCGCCGAGCATCGCGACAAACTCCGCGCCACGCTCGCTGCGCTCAACCTCATCTGACGCCGGTCGCCGCCCGAGGCGGTCTGCCCGCATTGCCGCCCCGCCGCGCATCCCGGCACGGACGCCGGAACCGCAACGGGGCGGCTTTTTCTGCCGTCCGGCACCTTTCCTGCTCTTTTCCTTTCTTCATCTCCTTCGCTTCACGCCATGCTCAAGCTTGCGATTTTCGGCGCCGGTGGGCGCATGGGCGGCTCGCTCCTGCGCGACCTTGCCCAATTCCCGGATTACACGCTCGTTGCCGCCATTGACCGCGCGGACCACCCCGCGCAGGGGCAGGATTCCGGTCTTCTGGCCGGAGCGGGCGCCAACGGCATCCCGCTCAGCGCCGATGCCGCCGCGGCCGTCCGTGAAGCCGATGCCATCATCGACTTCACCTTCCACACCTCGGTTCCCGGCACCGCCGCTCTGCTGCGCGAAACACCGCGCCCGTGGCTCATCGGCACGACGGCCCTCGACGCCGCGGAACGCGCCGCCGTGGAGGACATTGCCCGCGTGGCACCCGTGCTGCTCGCCTCAAATATGTCGCTGGGCATCAATCTGCTCGCGGGGCTCATCCGCCGCGCCGCCGCCATCCTGCCGCCCGGGTACGACATCGAAGTGGTCGAAATGCACCACCGCCACAAAAAGGACGCGCCCTCCGGCACGGCCATCACGCTCGCGGAAGCCGCCGCCGAGGGACGCAAACTCGCGCTCGACGACGTCGCCTGCTACGGACGCCACGGCGTCACGGGCGAACGCGACGCCGACACCATCGCCATCCATGCGTTGCGTGGCGGCGATGTCGTTGGCGACCACACCGTCATTTTCGCCGGGGACGGCGAGCGCATTGAGTTCACGCACAAAGCCTCCTCGCGCCAGTGTTTCTCTTCGGGGGCGCTGCGCACCATCCGCTGGCTGGCCGCGCAGCCCGCAGGACTCTATTCGATGAAGGACGTCCTTCCCTCCGTCTGAACTGCTTTCCAGCCGCTGTACCGCACTGCTGCCCATGTCCGCTTTCAATCAGGAACAATACCGCCCCGCGCTCCATGCGGCCTTGCGGGAATTCTCGGCTCTCATTTTTGAAGCGCCCGGTTTCCAGTCCGCTTCGTTCCGATTTTCGGAGCCCATCGGTCCCGGCGAAAATCAGGAGCTGAAAATCCGTCCCGTTGTGGTGGCGGAGCGTCCCCTCTGGCAGAACACCCGCGCGGGGCTTGCCGAAAATCTCGGGTGCGGCGCCTCCAAAAAGCTGCTCTGGGAACTGGCCAACTCCTCGCGCATCCTCCTCGAAGCACATGCCGCCACCACCGATGGCGCGGCCCTCCATCTGCGCACCACGCGCAAGGGGCATGTGCTCATCGACCGCGTGCGCGCCACCAAAGCCGCCGCCGAAGCGGCCGGGGGCGCCGCGCACGACCGGCAGAAGGACTACCCGCTCACGCGCTTCGACGCCAAGCGGCTGCTCATTGCGCTGGGTTTCGCCGGACCGGACGGCACACTCAAGCCTTCCATGCACGCGAAATACCGCCAGGTAAACGAATTCCTGCGCATCGTCGATGCCGTGCTGGATGAACTGCCCCCGCGCAAAAACGCCACCGCCTCCACACCGCTGGTGCTCGTGGACTGCGGCTGCGGCAAAGCCTACCTCTCCTTTGCCGCCAAGGCCTATCTGGAAGCCGTCCGGAACGTACCGGTCCGCCTCATCGGCGTCGACCGCAACCCCAACGTCATTGCCTTCTGCCGCCGCACCGCCGAATCGCTCGAAATGGCCGATTCCTGCACCTTTGCGGACGCTGCCATCGGCGAATTCCGTCCCGATGCACAGCCGGATCTGGTTCTTTCCCTGCATGCCTGCGACACGGCGACCGATGACGCGCTCGCGTTCGGTGTTCTCAAGGGTGCCCGCGCCATTCTCTGCGCACCCTGCTTCCAGCACGAACTGCAAAAGACCCTTTCCGCCAACCTTCGGCCTCACCGCGCCATCCTCCGCAACGGCATCCTGCGCGAACGCCTTGCCGATTTGCTGACCGACGCCTTCCGGGCGCAGATTCTCCGCGTCGTCGGCTACCGCTCCACAGTGGTCGAATTCGTCGACCCCGAAGCCACGGCGCGCAATATCCTCATCCGCGCGGCGCGCGTTTCCCGCCCCGGAACCGGCACGGCGCTCTCCGATTATGAGGATTTGCGCGAAGCCTGGGGCGTCACCCCCTACCTGGCGCAACAGCTCTCTTCCATCGAGCCCGCCCTCGCCCAAAAAACAGACGCCTGACGCCGCGCCCGCTTTTATCGCACAACCGCTTTTTCGGCACAACCGTGCCCTTGGCACACCCGTGCCCTGTCCTCCCAACCACCTCCCCGGACCCGTCATGATTCTCGCCATTGCGAACCAGAAAGGCGGCGTCGGCAAAACGACCACCGTGGTCAATCTTGCCGCCGCCATCGCCGCCCGCAAAAAGAACGTCCTCGTCATTGACCTCGATCCGCAGGCCAATGCGACCTCCGGGCTTGGCGTCGAGCCAACCGAGGGGGTCAGCCTGCTCAATGCCCTGCTCAACGTCGCCTCCATCGATGATTACATCGTCGGCACGTGCGTTGATCGCGTCAACCTCATTCCCGCCGAAATCAACCTTTCCGGCGTGGAAGTCGAAATCGCCCGGCAGGACGATCATCTGCACGTGCTAAACCGCGTGCTGCGTCCCATCGAGGAATCCGGCGTTTTCGATTACATTCTGCTCGACTGCCCACCGTCGCTCGGCATCCTGATGACCAATGCGCTGGCCAGCGCGGATGCCCTGCTCATCCCCATGCAGTGCGAATACTACGCCATGGAGGGGCTCTCCATCATCCTGCAGATTGTCGAGCGCATGCGCGCCAACGGGCAAAACCCCAACCTGCGGCTCGAAGGTATCGTCATGACCATGTACTCGCGCACGCGCCTTGCCGATGAAGTCGTTTCGCAGGTGCATGCGCACTACGGCGACACCGTTTACAAGACGATTATTCCGCGCTCCATCCGTGCCGGCGAAGCCCCCTCCTTCGGCATCCCGCTCGTCGCCTACGCGCCCTCCTCCCCCGTCGCCCAATCCTACTTCGCGCTCGCCAACGAATTTCTCGCGCGCCAGCGCCGCGCCTCCGCCCATCGCGACGCCTAGCCCCCCGGTGCCCTCGCCCGCGCCCGTCAAAAACCGCATACGGATTGGACATTCCGTTCGCCTTCTTGTATAATCCGGCGTTAATTCACGGGTTTCAGAACGTCCCTTTCGCAAGGCACTTCCCCGCTTCCAACCCTGTTTCCGTTTCGTCTATGGCAGCTTCTCGCCCCCTCCGGGTGGTCTTCATGGGCTCCGATGAGCTCTCCTGCCCCTTCCTTGCCGCGCTGGCGGACAGCCCTGACATGCACGTCGTGGCCGTCATCACCCAGCCAGACCGCGGAAAGGGGCGCCACCTCCGTGTTCAACCGGGGCCGGTGAAGCAACTCGCGCAATCCCATGACATCCCGGTGATGACCCCCATACGGGTCAACTCCCCCATCGTCATGGAAACGCTGGCCGGGCTGGGCATCGATGTCATCGTGGTGATGGCGTACGGACAATTCTTGGGCGACCTCCTCCTGAGCCTTCCACCCTACGGGTGCATCAATCTGCACGTCTCCCTGCTCCCGCGCTGGCGCGGTGCCACCCCCATCCACCATGCCCTCCTCGCGGGCGATACGACGACGGGCGTCACCGCCATGATGATGGACCGCGGGATGGATACCGGCGACATTCTGGGGCAGATCAAGTGCGCCATTGAACCCAACGACACCACGGGCACCATTGCCACGCGCCTCGCATTCCAGGGGGCCGGGCTCATGATCGACGTCCTGCGCAAACTCGCCGACGGCACCTGTCCCCGCTGCCCGCAGGATCATTCGCTCGCCACATACGCGCCCAAAATCCACTCGGCGGAAGAGAGTCTCGACTGGACCAAAAGCGCCGTCGAAAACGAGCGCAAAATCCGCGCTTTTTCTCCGCGCCCCGGTGCCGCCACCTACATTCCCGGGCCTCCCGGTAAGCCGGGCATGCGCCTCAAGGTCATGTCCGCCGTGGTCGAGGACCTCCCGAAAACCATCGGCTTTGCCCTGCCGGGCACGCTCCTCGAGATGGACTCCCAAAAGGGCCCCCTCATCGCCGGTGGAGCCGGACGCGCCCTGCGCCTCACGATGGTCCGTCCCGAAGGCGGCAAACTCATGTCCGGCGGCGCCTTTGCCAACGGCTACCGCGCGCGTACGCCCATCGGCATCCGCTTCGAGAATCTGCCCGCTGCGCCGACGGCCCAAAAGCGTCCCTCTCCGCAAGGCGCCATGCCCGAGACCTCCGGACCGTCCCGCTGAATTTTCCTCTCCTTTCCGCTCAAAAAAAGCCGTTGCGTTCCTGCGCAACGCGTTTTTTTTTTTTTTTTTGTGTGTGTGTTTCCCGCAGAGACGCAGAGTAAAAGCCACACCGGGGAGGGAGCCTGCGCAGCGGCCCGAAAACACGATGGACAGGACGAACAGGACGACTCGCTACCGCACGAAGCGCGCGTGGCGCAAATTTCCCCTGAGAAGTGACCAGGGAGAAGAAACCGCTCCGGCGCGCGGAGGCGCACCGGAGCGGTGGGATATACAGATGGGAGCAGGCGGGTCAGCGCACGAGGACGCGGGTTTGCCAGGAGCCGAGGTGGACCGACTGCGCGGCCGGTTCCCCTGTAAAGGCGTCCTGCCAGGTGTGCGCACCCAGATTGATCCAGGCTTCCTCCTTGGTCGGATTGATGAGGAACAGGTATTCCTTGCCGTCCGCCGCCACGCGCAGCGAGACGTCGAGCCACGTGGGCAGCTCCGATTCCACCAGCCGCGGAATGCCGATGCGGTCGATGAGCTTCGCATAGAAGGCGGCCACGCCGTCATCGCAGCAATCCGCCGCAAAGTACCAGGCCTGACCCTTGCCGACCTTCCGGCAGGTGACGGCCGGTTCACCGGCATAGAAGTCTTTGCCGTAGGTGGCGATGACATCGGCATTTTCCGCATGGATGCGGCTGCAGACGTTGCGCACCTCCCAGGTACCCGTGATGCGCGGCGATTCCTCGCTGGCAAAGATGATTTCGTTGCGCTCTTCCGGGTAGAGGTAGTCGATTTCCTCATCCCAGACGCCGAAGAGCTCGCGCAGACCGTCGCCCGGGAAGCCATGCTGGAACGTGAGGCAGGAACTGTTGACGATGCCCGTCAGGTAGGTCGCCACAAGCGTGCCGCCATTTTCCACGAAGGCTTTGCACTTGTCCGAAAAACCGTCCTGCAGCAGATACAGGGACGGCAGTACGATCAACTCGTAACGCGAAAAATCGCGGTCCGGCGGAATCACATCCACACAGATGCCGTGGCGGCGCATGCCGTCGAAGTGCTTGCGGACGACATGGCCGACATCATGCCCGACATTGCTGGGACCCTGTGCGAGCTCGAGCGCCCAGCGGCTCTCCCAGTCGTACACGAGGGCGGCGCGGGCGGGGGTATAGGCGCCGGCAAGCGGCTTGAGGGCATCCAGGGCTTTGGAAACCTGCTGCACCTCCTGGAACATCCGCATCTTGGGCGTTTCGGCACCGCAATGGTCGATGACGGCGGCATGGAACTTCTCCGAGCCGCCACGCCCCTTGCGGATCTGGAAGTACAGCACGGAATCCGAGCCGTGGGCAACGGCCTGGAGCGACTTGGCCAGGTGCTGCCCCGGACGGAGCAGACGGTTGACGGGAGCCCAGTTCACCGGGCCGGGCGAAGACTCCATAAGGATGAAGGGCTTATCCTTGAGCCCGCGATTGAGCACATGCGCGAGTGCCTGAACCCGGGTTTCCTCGGTATTGGGCTGATCGTGATACCGCGGATAGCAGTCCCACGAAATCACATCGAGCACCTTGGCCATCTTGAAGTGGTCATACCCGGGATAGAAACCCATCATATTCGTCGTCACCGGAATGCCCGGCGCGTACTTGCGGAGCACCTCGGCCTCGGCGGCGCAGAAATCAATCGTCCGGTCGGAGCAGAACCGGCGCCAGTCGAGCGCGAGCCCTTCGATGGAGGTGTCAATCGTCGTAATCTGGTCCCAGCTTTGGAAGCGGTGCGACCAAAACCCGGTCCACCACGCCTCATTGAGGGCGTCGAGCGTCTTGTACTTGGCCTTGAGCCATTCGCGAAACGCCGCATAGCAGAGCGGGCAATGGCACTCGCCGCCGAATTCATTGGAAATGTGCCACATGGCGAGCGCGGGGTGGGAGCCGTAGCGCTCGGCGAGACGGCGGTCGACTTCCGCGACCTTCTGGCGGTAAACGGGAGACGTGTAGCAGTGGTTGTGGCGCAGATGCTGCTCCTCGCGAACCGGCGGCATACCGGCCCAGTTGCCGTGGCGGGACATCCGCCGCACCTCCGGATACTTGTGCGCGAGCCAGTTGGGCTTGCCGCCGGAGGGCGTGGCCAGAATGACGGCTACACCGGCTTTTTGCGCGCGATCGAAGATGTCATCCATCCAATCAAACGTAAACACGCCTTCCTCGGGCTCCAGATGCGCCCACGAGAAAATGCCGAGCGAAATCGCGTTGACGCCGGCTTCCTTGAACAGGCGGAAATCCTCATCCACCGTTCCGGGATACTTGAACCATTGGTCCGGATTGTAATCGCCGCCATGCCACAGATACGGAAACCGCGGATTGACGGGCGGAAACGCATGGAACGGACCCGCACCCGGATCCGCCGGTTCGCTGACAGGTACGGCCGGCAGAATTTCCGCCACCGGAGAACAGGATGCTACCTCCTCGAGATTCTGGCTCATGATTGCCCTTTCGCTTCCGGCCTTCGCCGGATGGATGAATAATAAACGCTTCAGGTCACGATGGTACGGAGCAGGAATGGTACCCCAGGCCGGGTTCGAACCGGCGACCCACTGCTTAGAAGGCAGTTGCTCTGTCCAACTGAGCTACTGGGGTATGTGACTTCCAGACTCCGGAAATCGTGGCCATTGTACGGGATTTCCGGGAAAAGGACAATCGCGGGAAGGCGGAAATTTCGTGCCTGCGGGGCGTCCGTGTGACGGGGTGTGCCGTACGGGGCGGAGGGGACCCGGGAGGGAGGGAGTTTCGGAGGCGTCTAAAACGCGATAAAGAAGCGGACGCGGTCGGGCGCGTCCTTGCGGATGCGGGCGATTTCGTTGGAATCGATGCCCGTTCCGTACAGGAAAACGTGACTCAGCGCGGGCATTTTGGCGAAGTCCGCCGGGAGGTGCTTGAGACGCTTGTTGCCGTCCAGATCGATGCGCTCGAGGTTGGGCAGTTTTTCGCAGAGTGCCTCGGGAAGCGACGTGAGGTCGTTGTCGCCGAGGTCGAGCTGCTCAAGCGAAGTCATTTCGAGAATCTGCGGCGGGAACTCGGTCAGCCGGTTGCCGCGCAGGTAGAGGCGGCGGACGTCCTTCCAGTTGACGGCGCTGTCGGGAAGGGCGGTCAGACGATTGCCGTTGAGGCGCACCCAGCGCAGGGCGCGGAGATTGCCGACCGACTCGGGAAGCGCCGTGAGCGCATTGCGGTCGAGGTTGAGATAGCGGAGCGCGGGCAGCGTGGTGACGCCCGGCGGCAGGGCGGGCAGCCGGTTGTCACCCAGGTAGAGATTGCGCAGAGACGTCAGCCCGGAAAGGTCTTCCGGGAGTGTTTGCAGCCCCGTTGCGGCGAGGTCCAGCTCCACCAGACCGGGGAGAGAGGTGAGCGCGGCCGGGAGTTCCGCGAGCCCCTGCCGGTTGCGGAAACTCACACGCCGCAAGGCCGGGCAATCCGCAAGCGATTCCGGGAAATCCGTCAGCGCCGCAGGCGCCGCACCATCGGCAACGCTCAGGTTCAGAACCGTCACCGAAGCGCGCATCTCCGCGGGAATCGGGAGCTGATTCACCACTGTCTCACGGTTCGGCGCACCCCGCTCGAAACAACCGGATACGAGCAAAGAGGCCGACAACATCAGAGGGGTCAAAAGCGTGGAGAACGGGCGCATACAAGATTCCTTTGTTTTTTACAGCCATTTCCGATAGAATTTCTCGATACATTCCGTTCCGGAAAAAAGCCGTGAACCGATTATAGAAAAACGGTCCCGCCCCTTCAACCGGACCCCATTCTTCTCCGCCATGGATAAGCATTACGACCCGCAAGCCATTGAAGCCAAGTGGTATCCCCGCTGGGAAAAATCCGGCGCCTTCCGTCCGGACCCCGAGCACAAGGGGGAACCCTACTGCATTGTCATCCCCCCGCCGAATGTGACGGGCATTCTCCACATGGGGCACGCCCTCAACGACACCATTCAGGACGTGCTCATCCGCTGGAACCGGATGCGCGGCAAGGACGTGCTCTGGGTACCCGGAACGGATCATGCCGGCATCGCAACGCAGAACGTCGTGGAAAAGGCGCTGCGCAAAGAAGGCATTTCCCGCAAGGACCTGGGCCGCGAAAAGTTCATTGAGCGCGTCTGGGAATGGCGCAAGCAATATGGCGGCACGATTGTCCGGCAGCTGCGGGCGCTGGGCTGCTCGTGCGACTGGGATCACGAGCGCTTCACGATGGATGAAGGGCTCTGCCGCGCGGTGGCGGAGGTCTTCTGCGAAATGTACGAGAAAGACCTCATCTATCGCGGCAACTACATCGTGAACTGGTGCCCGCGATGCGGCACGGCGCTCGCCGATGACGAAATCGTGCACGAGCCGCATGACGGCTTCCTGTGGCACATCCGCTACCCGGTGGCGGGGAGCGAGGGCGAATATGTGGAGGTGGCGACCACGCGCCCCGAAACGCTGCCCGGCGATACCGCAGTGGCGGTCAACCCCAAGGATGAGCGCTACTTCCATCTGCACGGCCGCAAGGTGATTCTCCCGCTTTCGAACCGCGAAATTCCCGTCGTTGTCGATGACTACGTGGAGCGCGAATTCGGCACGGGCGTCGTGAAAATCACGCCTGCGCACGACCCGAACGACTTCCAGGTCGCAGCCCGCCACAACCTCGAGCAGATCAACATCATGAACGGCGACGGCACGATGAACGAGCTTGCGGGCGCCGCCTATGCGGGGCTCGACCGCTTCGAATGCCGCAAGCGCATCGTGGAGGACCTCGAGAAGGGCGGCTACCTCGTGCGCGTGGAGCCGTACCAGAACTCCGTGGGGCACTGCTACCGGTGCCACACCGTCGTGGAATCGCGCCTCTCCAAACAGTGGTTCGTCCGCATGAAGCCGCTCGCGGAAAAGGCGATGGAGGCGGTCCGCTCCGGGAAAATCGTCTTCACGCCCAAACGCTACGAAAACACGTATTTCCTCTGGATGGAAAACATCCGGGACTGGTGCATTTCCCGCCAGATCTGGTGGGGGCACCGCATTCCGGTCTACATCTGCCAGGACTGCGGTCACGAATGGGCGGCCCCGAGCACACCGGCCGCTTGCCCCAAGTGCGGCGCCGCCGCCGACCGCATCGACCAGGATCCGGATGTGCTCGACACCTGGTTCTCGTCGTGGCTCTGGCCTTTCTCGACGCTCGGCTGGCCCGAGCGCACCGCGGACCTTCAGCGCTACTATCCGACCGCCGATCTGTGCACGGCGCCGGACATCATCTTCTTCTGGGTTGCGCGCATGATCATGGCGGGTTGCCGCTTCATGGACGAAGTACCCTTCCGCAACGTGGTTTTCCACGGTGTGGTGCGCGATGACAAGGGTCGCAAGATGTCCAAGTCCCTCGGCAACTCCATCGACCCGCTCGAGGTCATCCGCAAATACTCGGCGGATGCGCTGCGCTTCACGCTGATGCAGACGACTTCGCCGGGCATCGATGTGTTCATTTCGATGGACAAGTTCGAGATCGGGCGCAACTTCGGCACGAAGATCTGGAATGCCGCGCGCTTCATCCTCATGCATGCGGAGAAGTGTCCGGAAGTGGACTTCCACGCCGCTGCCACGGCCGCCGCACCCGCGCTCGATCCGGCGCTGCTTTCCGACTCCGACCGCCACATCCTCGCCACCGCCGATGCCGCGCTCGCGGCAACCGACGCCGCCCTCAAGGCGTACCGCTTCCAGGATGCCGCGCTGGCCGTCTACGACTTCGTCTGGAGCCAGTTCTGCGACTGGTATCTGGAGGATGCCAAGCGCAACCTCTACGGCGACAATCCGGCGCTGCGGACGCAGACCGTGCGCATTCTCGCGGATGTCTTCGGCCGCGCCCTGCGCATGATTCACCCGTTCATGCCGTTTGTGACCGAGGAAATCTGGAACCAGATGCACTATGCGGGCTCCGAGGACGACACCATTTCGCACGCCCCGTGGCCGCAGGCATACCCCGCCGAGAGCCGCGAGGCCTGGCAACTCACCGAAGCGGTGCGCACGTTCGTCAACAACCGTCACGCCCTCATCACCGCCGGTCGCGCGCTGCGCACCAACTCTAATGTGCCGCCTTCCGCGAAACCGGAATTCTCCGTGAGCCTCAAATCGGCCGACGATGCCGAACGGCTTTCGGCAGATGTCGACGCACTCGTGACGGCGCTCAACGCCTCGAAGGTAACCATCCTGCACGATGCGCACCTCTCGGGCATTCCGACGGCCGACACCCCGCTGGGCGTCATCGGTCTCCACCTCGCCGACGTCGTGGATACCGCCGCCGAACGCCAGAAGGTCACCGAGGAAATCGCCAAACTGCAGGGCTTCCTCAAGACGGTCGAAAGCAAGCTCACCAACGAGCGCTTCCTCGAGAAAGCACCGCCCGCCATCGTCAACCAGCAGAAAGCCCGCAAGGCTGAACTGCTCGCCGACATCGCGCGCAAAACCAAACTCCTCCAATCCCTCGGCGGGGCGGCAGACGCCGCCTCTTCTGCCGCCCGGCCTTAACCGGGCGGCGGTTGCCGCCTCTTCTGCCGCTCGGCTTCTCAGGCAGTGGATTACCGCCGACCGGCCCCTCCGAGGCCGACATAGCCAGCGAAGATGGCTCCTTGCGGGCGCGTGATGCGAAAGCACACGCGCCCGCCTCCATTCCGGAGGTGTGGGGGGACACGACGAACAGGACGGACACGACGAACACGACGAACAGGACGTACAGGACGAACACGACGGCTCGCTACCGCGTGTAGCGCCTCACTCCCAGTTGCCCCGGATAGCCGCCAGCCTCCCCCGCACCATACTGCTGCCGTAGGCAGCGGGGTGGCTTGGGACGGGCGAGCCGCAGGTAGCGGCAGGCGCAGCCCGGTTCCGGAAGCGTAAAGAGCGGTCAAAAACGCTTTTCTTCTGTGGATAACCTGATATAATATGCATTTCTAACTGTAAAACCATTCCCGATGGCACCCGGATACCGGCTCCCGCTTGCGGGGCAATTCCGTTCCGCAGCGGTTCCGGCACTCCGCACCATCGGATGGGCTGAAAACATGAGCACTTTTGAACGTTTGCTTCCAGACGGTACCCGTCGCTCCTCGACGCAACCCGGTGACATTTTTCCGGATTGGGCCGGGGACGCCGAGCATTGGCTGTTCGTCTCCCCACACGATGACGACATCATCCTCGGCTCCGGTCTCCTGTTTCTCTCCGCAATGGCCGCCGGCGTAAAAGTTTCGGCCGCCATTTCGACCATCGGTGACTCCGGCTACTGCAAACTCGAGCAGCGGGACACCATCGCCACCATCCGCCGCGCCGAAACACTCGATTCCTTCCGCATCCTCGGTCTGCCGGAGGACAGACTCCACTTCCTCAACTACCACGACTGCGGACTGGAACACTACACCGGCCACTACCCGGCCGTGCCCGGGCCGACCACCATCGCCGGCTCCACGGGTCTCTCCAATTCCTACGTCTGGCTGCTGCGCCACGTGCGGCCGACCCGCATTTTCCTGACGACGCACACGGACATCCATCCGGATCACCAGATTGTGAACCACGAGATGCAAATCTGCGTCTTCCATGCGCAGGGGGCCATCTGGCCGGAGTTGGGCGAACCGCTCCCGGCGATTCCGGAAATCTACGAGTTTTCGACGTACAGCGACTTCTCTGAGCCGCCGGATTTCCGCGTCATCGCCACCGAAGAACTGCTGGACCGGAAACTGTCCGGCATCGCGGCGTACCGCTCGCAGGACCAGATTGCGGAGCTCATCAAACTCCACCGTCAGGCAGGCGTACGCGAATATTTCCGGCGCATGCGCTTCCCGCTGCTGACGCCCGGCAAATACAACGCGCTCTTTGACGATGCGCCGCTGGCCAAAGACTGAGCCGCGCCCTCCCCTACCCGATGACCCGTTCCATGCCCCGCTCCTCTTTTGTCCGCCAGGATGACGATGCCGGGAATTCATCCCGGCTCCAATGTGTGCTTGCCCGGCTCGGCGTCGCCTCGCGGCGGCGGTGCGCCGCCATCATTGCCGGAGGCGCCGTCAGCGTCAACGGCACCATCATCCGGGAACCCGGCTACCACGTCGAAAACCCGGAGCAAGACGTCATCTGCGTACAGGGGCAGCAGGTTTCACCGCCTCAGGAAGCGCCCGCGCGGCGTGTCCTGATGTTCAACAAACCGGTCGGCGTACTCTGCACGGCTTCCACCACGGAGAACCGCCGGACGATTTTCGACCTGCTCAAGGGCTTCCGGGAACGGCTCGTTTCCGCCGGACGGCTGGACCTGCATTCGCAAGGGCTCCTCATCCTTTCGAACGACGGTGCCCTGATTGACCGTCTGACGCATCCCCGCTACGGACACACGAAGATCTACCTCGTGGATGTCAGTGGCGGGGACTTTTCCGCTTCCACCCTCGACGTCCTCCAGTCGCCCATGACGCTGGAGGACGGCTACCAGATCCGGCCTGCCCGCGTCGAGTACATCAAGCCGCTCCACGGCGCCATGGGCACGCGGCTGCACCGGCTCCGGTTCACGCTCCGGGAGGGACGCAACCGACAGATTCGCCAGATGTGCGAACAGGCGGGTCTCAAAGTCGTCAACCTCACGCGTGTGGCGATCAACGGGCTCCATCTGCCGCCAGACCTCAAGCCGGGGCAAGCGCGCGACCTCTCGGCGCGCCAACTGGCGCTTCTGGAGGAGATCGACGGCCGCCCGCTCCGTCCGTGGCGCTACACGGACTCGACCTTTTTCCGCGAGACGGGGCGTCCCCCGTGGGATGAACCGCTCGATTTTTCGGTGCGCATTCCCGCAACGGAACCCAAGAGCCGCGCGGCGCGCAGCGCGACCGCCGCGAAAACCGCGAAAGCTGTATCCTGCGGCGAGCGCAACCTGCGTAGCGAGCGCAGCCCGCGCAGCGAACGCACTCCGCGTAGCGAGCGCACTCCGCGCAGCACGCCGGGGCGGAAGCCCAGGAGCGCCCGCACCTTCGACAAACCCATTTCCCGCGGTCGCAAACCGCGCGGCAACCGCTGAACAAGGCGGCATCCCTGATGCCGACCGTTGTTTCTCTGCTGTATGATTTTCAATCGGCCCCTGACCGAAGAAGAACGGCGCATTTCCGTTCGCAACCTGTTTATCCACAACCGGATCAACGGCGCGGCGTACATCTGCGTCGGCGAGATGATTATGATTCTGCTCGCCGTCCGCATCCACTGTCCGGACGCCGTTGTGACAGCGCTGGGCGCGATGTTCTATCTGGGGTTTCTGATGCTGCCGCTCGGGCGCACCGTCGCCGCGCACGTCGGTGCCGCCAAATGCGAAGGTTTTTTCTGGGCGATGCGCAATGTCTGCGCGCTGTGCTTTGCATCGGCCGCGCTGTGGGCTTCGCTGGGCTGGAATACACTGGCGGCGGTGACGGTGCTGCTGTTTTCTTTCGGCTTTTACGGATGCCGCGCGGCGGCCGTCGTGCTGCAGCAGCCGCTGATCGGCGACATCACGCTGCCGGAAGAACGCGCCGAAAACATTGGCCGGTCCGGAAAGTATTTCTACCTCTATGCGACCATCGGGCTCATCCTCATTATTTCCGTGCTGACGCTGCATGAGACGCTGGGAACGCTCCTAGTCATCATTTTCACCGGCTCGGTTCTGGGCGTTGTTTCCGCCTACTATCTGACGCTCATCCACGAAACAGATGTGCTGAGAAATTCGGCCCGCAAACCGCTGCGGGCGGATTTGCGGCTGTTGCGGAACAACGGGATCTTTCGCCGGCTGATTTATGCGTGCATCGCGCTCAATCTTTCCTCGATGCTCATTCTGCCCACGTTGCTCCTGGTGCTCAAACGCGGATACGGCATGACCGATTTGAACGCCTCCGTCATGAATCTGGCGCAGTGGGTCGCGGCCATTGCGGGCTCCTCGCTTTCGGCCTGGGCGGGGAAAAAATACGGACCGCGCCTCGAAATGGTGGATGCCTACTTCGCGCTGACGGGCGTCTCGCTGCTGGTCGTCGTGCTCACGAGCTTCGCGCCGTCGCCCTTTGTGTTGATTGTGTTTTTCTGGCTCATCGCCCTGTTTATCGGCGGAATGGCGCGCATGGTGCATGAATGCGCCGTGACGCACTACTTCCTGACGGTTGTCGACCAGAATCAGCGGATTCCCGGCTCCATTGTGCTGTACACGTGCATGGGTGCCATCGCGGGCATTCTGGGCATTCTCATCTCCTCTTCCATCATGGTCTGGATCGGACGCGACGGCGCGACCGCCGAGCCCGGCATGCGCGCCTTGCACGCCTACCGGACCTACTTCGCGGTCGTTGCGCTCTTGCAGATTCTCGCCACCCCGCTTGTTCTGCGCCTGAAACCGCTCCAGCCGGAAGAGCGCACGCTCATTCAGCCGCACGAGCAGCATCCGCACCGCACCCGCTTCCGCCCCCCGATTCTCTTTCGTTTCCCGGTTCACAAGAACCATCATACTCCCACTCCCCCGGACTCCAAATGAAATTCGGATTCTTCGACGACGCATCCCGCGAGTACGTCATCACGACGCCCTCGACGCCTTACCCCTGGATTAACTATCTCGGCAACGAGAAGTTTTTCTCCCTCATCTCCAACACCGCCGGCGGCTACGCCTTCCACACCGATGCCCGGTTGCGGCGCCTCACCCGCTACCGCTACAACGATGTGCCGCTCGACAACAACGGGTGCTACCTCTACATCCGCCACAACGGCGTCGTCTGGAATCCCGGCTACAAACCCGTCCGCACCCCGCTCGACGCCTACGAGTGCCGCCACGGCTTCGGCTACACGAAGATCGCCTCCGCCAAAAACGGCATCCGCGCCGAAGTGCTCTACCTCGTGCCCAACGGCACCGATGCGGAAATCCAGATGGTGACGCTCCGCAACGAAACGGATGCCCCGCAAAGCCTTTCGCTCGTCTCCTACGTCGAATGGTGTCTCTACAATGCGCAGGATGATACGACCAACTTCCAGCGCAATTTCTCCACCGGCGAAGTCGAAATCGAAGGCGGCGCCATCTACCACAAGACGGAATACCGCGAGCGCCGCAACCACTACGCCTTCTTCTCGGTCAACACGCAGCCGGACGGCTTCGACACCGACCGCGAAACCTTCCTCGGGCGCGACAACGGCTACGATGCGCCGGAAACGGTGATGCGCGGCCAAAGCGGCAACTCGGTCGCCGACGGCTGGGCGCCCGTGGCTTCGCACCGCATCGAGATGACGCTCGCGCCGGGTGCCTCGCGCACCCTCATCTTCATCCTCGGCTACATCGAGAATCCGGTCGATGAAAAATGGGATGCCGCCCCGGCGCCGGGGCTGCTCCAGACCAATCCCGCGATGCGCGTCATCAACAAGACGCGCGCCCGCGCCCTGCAGGCACGCTTCGACACCCCGGAAAAGGTGCAGGCCGCCTACGATGAACTGCGCGCTTTCTGGGATTCGCTGCTCTCGAACTTCACGCTCTCCACCGGCGATGAAAAGCTCGACCGCATGGCTGTCTGGAATCAGTATCAGTGCATCGTGACGTACAACTTCGCCCGCTCGGCCTCGTACTTCGAATCCGGCATCGGGCGCGGCATCGGCTTCCGCGACACGTCGCAGGACATGCTCGGCGTCGTGCACCAGATTCCCGCCCGTGCGCGCGAACGGCTCTTCGACGTCGCCTCCACCCAGTTCGAAGACGGCTCCGCCTACCACCAGTTCCAGCCGCTCACCAAACGCGGCAACGCCGATATCGGTTCGCACTTCAACGATGACCCGCTCTGGCTCATTCTGGGCGTGGGCGGCTACATCCGCGAAACGGGCGACACGGCGTTCCTCAACGAGATGGTGCCGTTCGAAAACTCGGAGACCAACAAGGCGACGATGTTCGAACACCTGCGCCGCTCCTATCGCTACATCACCACGCATATCGGGCCCCATGGGCTGCCGCTCATCGGGCGCGCCGACTGGAATGACTGCCTGAACCTCAACTGCTTCAGCACCGATCCGAACGACTCTTTCCAGACGTGCACGAACAAGGAAGGCAAGAATGCCGAATCCGTCATGATTGCCCAGATGTTCGTCTACGTGACGCCCGACTACGCCGCGATGTGCCGTCTGCAGGGCGATGAAGCCGAAGCCGCCTGGGCCGAGGCGCAAGCCGCTCAGATGGCGGAGCAGATCTGCAAAACCGGCTGGGACGGCGCCTGGTATCTGCGCGCCTACGACGACTTCGGCAACAAGGTCGGTTCCCACGAATGCGAAGACGGGCAGATTTTCATTGAGACGCAGGGCTTCGGCTCCATGGCGCGCATCGGCGCGGACAAGGGCTACCCCATCCGGGCGCTCGACTCCGTCCGGGAACGGCTCGACACGAAGTACGGCATCGTCATTCTCGATCCGCCGTACCGCGATTATCACGTGGAGCTCGGCGAGGTTTCCTCCTATCCCCCGGGCTACAAGGAGAATGCGGGCATTTTCTGCCACAACAATCCGTGGGTCATCATCGGCGAAGTGGCGAACGGGCGTCCCGAACAGGCGTGGACCTACTACAAGAAGATTGCGCCGGCCTTCCTCGAGGATATCTCGGACATTCACCGCCTCGAGCCGTACGTCTACGCGCAGATGATTGCGGGCAAAGCAGCCCGCCGTCACGGCGAGGCCAAGAACTCCTGGCTGACGGGCACGGCCGCCTGGAATTTCGTGGCGCTTTCGCAGTGGATCTGCGGTCTGCGCGCGGAAATGGACGGGCTGCGCGTCGAGCCGCGCCTCCCCTCGCATGTGCGCGAAGCCACGCTGGGTCGCGTCTACCGCGGCACGCGCTACACCATCCACGTGCACAACCGCAACAACACGGGCGCCGTATCCGTGCAGCTTCGCTCCGGTAATGCCGTTGTGGACGGCACGCTCGTCCGCGCCTCCTCCCCCGAAGTCGTCCTCGACGTCACCGTCGGCTAGCGGGGGCGGCGGTTGCCGCCTTTCTGCCGGTCGGGGCGGCGGTTGCCGCTTTAAAAAGACCGACCGGCCTCAGTCGGCGGCTCATGAGCCGACCGGACACTCCGAGACCGGTAAAGCCTTGCGGGCGCGTGTTGCGACAGCACACGCGCCCGCTTCCGTTCCGGCGTACCGGACGGACCGGACAAAACTGTCCCACACCCGACGCAGGCTCCTGAGCCTGTTCAACCTTCTGCGAGTCTTGCTGTTCGGCAGTAGGTTGAATCGCCGCTTCCTGTTGCGGTTCTGCAACAGGTTCTTGTTCAGCAACATGCGGTACTGTGGCCTCCGCACTGACAGAAGTCTGCGCCTCCGGCCCTTCTGTCTGTGAAGGGACGGCTGGAGTAGGCTCAGAAACTGGCTCTGTGGCGTTCGCAGGTTCTCCGGCGCCAGTTGCCGCCTGTCCTTGTTCAACCGCCTCCTGAGAACCCTGCCGGGCGTCAGAACCCGTTTTCTGTTTGGCGGTTCCTTCGACTGCTCCATCGTACGGATTCTGCTCTCCGGCGGCTTCGAACATCGCGTCTTCCGTTTTCTTCAGGTCAACGTCCTGCGCCTCAGCCTGAGCCGCATCTGCCGCTATCTGTTCTTCCGGAGATGGCGGCAACAGTTCACCGAAAGAAAAGTCGAACCCTTCATCGGTATAAGACATCCATTGCTCGTCTTGGTCCTCCTGCTCGCTCTGCTCAGGAGTGACAGCCAAGCGCATGGCTCTGTCACGCAAACCTTTCAGTTCGCGGATCTTTTTAATCGCACGGGCTTTCGTGTAAAGTCTGGAACGCGCTCCCCAGTGAAGATTATCACCAAAGATTCCTTCCAAGAGTCTGAGCGCGCCTTCGTCTTCAAGGAGTTTTCCTGCTTCGCGGTTTACAACGTAGTCAGGTTCGCTGGTATATCCATGGTCGATGTCGTTTCGAAGTGCGATAAGATTGTCACGGAATGCAATCTGCCCTATCTGTCTGCCCTATCTGTGGGACGATGCCAAAGATCCGGGCGAAGCGTATCTGATTGGCGATTTTGTCTGCCTGTTCGCCGTACAGCCCCGCTGGATGGATTACTTTCTTCTGGATCGGGCCCTGAAAAAAAGGGGAGATTACCAAAGACGAATATGACAAGGAAGCACAGCCTTTTCTGTCGGGCAAGGCGGTTTTCACCTACCCCTACCTGTTGAGCTGTTTCTGGCATCCCCGGCTGCTGGGAGACGAAATATTGCCGGTTCCGGCCAAGGTCTATGCGATTGAGTACAGCCCGGCAAGCAAGAATGAGCCGTATCACTGCTGCTGGCTTCCCGACTGCCATTAGAATTACGGCGTTCTCCCGGAACCCGTCACGCGGGAAAGTGTTCTGGCAGCCTTTCTGAATGCGGCGACAGACGGCCATCCGGAACAGGCCAAACACATCGGTCCATTGCGGGAAGGCCTCTGGCTGGTGGTGCACCGCGACCCGCCTCCCGGAGAAAAGACCGTTGGCGACGCGAGGAAATAGCGCGGCGGCGTTTTCCGCGGAAACGGGTCAGGGGACGGTAAGCGCGTCGACGTCGATGGCGACGGAGAGCCCGTGCGGGACGGGGCAGGCCGCCATCGCCGTGCGCAGACGCGTCAGGAGGAGCCGCGGACTTTCCCCGCGCAGTGTCATCTGGTACAGATAGAGCCCTTTGGCTTTTTCGATGCTCGCCGGACCGGGTTCGCCCACCACAAAGGCGTCGCCGCCCGGGCCGATGACCTTCGCGAACGCTTCGGCATATTGCCGCGTCTGCTCCGCGTCTTCGCCCTTGAACGTCACGCAGATGAAGTGCGTATACGGGGGGTAATGGAGTGCGGCGCGCTGCTGGAGCTCCTCCTGCGCAAAGGCGACGAAATTTTCGGTCCGCGCCAGTTCAATGGCGGGCGCTTCCGGCGTGGCGGTCTGCACGATGACCGTTCCGGGCTTGACGCCGCGGCCGACCCGGCCCGCCATTTGCGCGATGAGCTGGAAGGTGCGTTCGGAGGCGCGAAAATCGGGGACGGACAGGCTGATATCGGCGTTGAGAATCCCGGCGAGCGTCACATTCGGGAAATCGAGTCCCTTGGCAATCATCTGCGTCCCGATGAGAATGTCGGTCTGCCCGGCGCGGAACCGTCCGAGGATTTCCTCGTGGGAAGCCTTGCGCGTCGTGACATCCAGATCCATGCGCTCAATGCGGGCGGAGGGAAAGAGGCGTTGCGCGATGGTCTCGACGCGCTGGGTGCCGAAACCGCTTTCGCGATACTGATCGGACCCGCATTGCGGACAGACTTTCGGCTTGGGCCGGTAGGCGCCGCAGAGGTGGCAGCGGAGCACCTGGTCGTCGCGGTGATACGTCATGCTGACGGAGCAGTTTTCGCACGTCTCGGTATACCCGCATGCCGGGCAGGAGATGGTGGGCGCATAGCCGCGGCGGTTCAGGAAGAGCATCACCTGCTCGCCGGCATCGAGGCAGCGGTGGATTTCCTGAATCAGCACATCGGAAAAGAGCGGACGCCTGCCGCCGGCGCGCGCGGTTTCCGCCCGCATATCCGCCAGCACGGTATGGGGCATTTCCTGCGCGGCGGCCCGGTGCCGCAGCGTGGACAGCAGGTACTTACCCGTCTGCGCATTGTGCCAGCTCTCGAGCGAAGGCGTTGCTGAAGCCAGCACGATGGCGCATCCTTCGAGGTGGGCGCGCATCACGGCGACGTCGCGGCCCTGATAGCGCGGCGGAGAATCCTCCTGCTTGTAGCTGAATTCCTGCTCTTCATCGACAACAATGAGGCCGAGACGCGCGACAGGCGCAAAGAGCGCCGAACGCGGTCCCACGGCGACGCGCGCCTCGCCGGAGCGGATGCGCTGCCACTCGTCGTGGCGCTCGCCGGTGCTCAGGTTGCTGTGCAGCACGGCGACGGTATCCCCGAAGCGAGAGACGAACCGCCGGATGGTCTGCGGCGTGAGCGAAATCTCCGGCACGAGGACGATGGCGCCGCCGCCCTTGCTGAGCACTTCGGCAATCGCCTGGAGAAAAACCTCGGTCTTACCGCTGGCGGTGACGCCGTGGAGCAGCACGGGCTTCGGCGCAGGGGATGCCGCGGTGCCGTCCGGATGGAGTGCGGCGCAGTGCGCCAGTTCGCCGCGGATGAGCTCGAGCGCGGTGCGCTGCTCCTCCGTGAGCGGAAGCGGCGAGGTGCGCAGAATGGTCCGCCCGGCGAGCGGATTGCGCCGCGCGATTTTCTCCTCGATGACGACGAGGCCGTCGCGCGCCATGCGCCGGAGGCGCGCCGCCGAAAAATGCCACGCGCGGCAGAAGCCCGCGAGCAGTTCCGTCCCGTCGCCGAGCCGCTCGAGCACCTCGCGGTCCTTCGGCGCCGGCTCCAGGAGTCGGCCCTGCGCCGGAGCGGCGCGCACCGTGAGCTGGCGCTTGAAACCGTCGGAAAGGACGCCGCCGCGCACATCGGGCGGAAACATGAATTTGAGGCAGCGCTCCAGCGGCGCCAGATAGTAGGCGGCCATCCATTTGGCGAGGCGCAGCAGCGCCGGGGAAACGAGCGGCTCGCCGTCGGCAACGCCGAGAATCGGCTTGAGCGTCCCTGCATACGCCGTGGCGTCGGAAAGCTCCATCACGAAGCCGTCCAGTTCGCGGTTGCCGAAGCTGATGCGCACGAGCGTACCCGGCTGCACCCGCGCGGCAAACGCCTCCGGCACCTCGTAGTCGAAGGTACGCCCCAAGGCGGCGTCCGTTGCTACCCGCGCCACTTTCATCCTGCGCCATCTCCGGGGCGGACGCTACTCCGCCAACTGGCCCTTTTCGAGGACGATGGGATCGTAGGGGCTGGCCAGCACCCAGTCCGCACCGAACACCGCAAGCACGTCCTTCATGAACGCGGTCACGCCCGGATAGCGGTCCGAAGGCTCGGCGGCGGTGGCGCGCGAAAGAACGGCGGCGAGCTCCGGCGGCAGCGCCTCGAAGGTGGGTGCCACGCCCTGCAGGAGCGCTTCCGGCGTTGTATCCGGCGGATACGGGAAGTACCCGGTGAGCAGCAGATAGGTGAGAATGCCCAGCGCAAACTGGTCTGTTGCCGGGCCCACCACTTCGCCGCGCAGCTGCTCGGGGCTCATGTAGGCGGGCGTGCCGACGATGTAGCCCTGCGCATCGGTGGCGGCGGAGTTCAGGGTCGCACTGCCCCAGTCGATGATCTTCAGTTCACCCGCCTCGGATACGTAGATATTCTCCGGCTTGATGTCCTGGTGAATGACGTTGTGCGAGTGCGCATACTCGAAGGCGGACGAAAGCTGCATCAGGATGCGGCAGACCGTTGCCGGGGAAAAACAGCCGTACTCGATGACCAGATCGCGGAGCGAACTGCCGCGGACGTTTTCCATGACGATGTAGGAACACCCGTTGTAGGCGCTGAAGGTGTACAGCCGCAGGATGAACCGATGCGAAAGCTGCATCGTGATGCGCGCCTCATTTTTGAAGGCGCGCAGCGTATCCTCGTCCGCCACCAGTTTCGGGTTGATGACCTTGATGGCCACATCCATGTCGAGGAAGCGGTCCCGCGCGAGAAAAACGGTTCCCGTACCGCCGGAGCCGAGCACTTCGCGCAGTTCGTAGAGATTCGGATCGGGGCCGTGCGCATGCTCGCCGACTCCGCCGACGGCCGCAAAGGAGCCGACGCCGCCGTTGACCGTCGCCTTCCGCCAAGCGTCCACCAGCACGGAAGCCGTTTTGCGCAGCGAAATGCCGTTCCACGGCTTGTAGACAATCGAGCCGGGCATTTCCAGCTGCTCGAGCAGACGCCGCGCCATGGGCTCCTGCACATGGGCGCACGCCAGCAGCACGCGCACCTGCGGCGAAGTCGTGCGCGCAATTTTGCAGATGCGCTCCAGGTCGTGCTGCGGCAACGAAAGATCCGCCAAAACAACCGCCAGCATCATCGTGGAGGCGGCATGGACGGCCATCGGCACATTGGAGACGAGCACGACGATGCGGTCCGGACTTTCCAGAAACTTCCGGACCGGTGAAACAGCCTGCGGATCGATAGCCAAAATGGTGGCGGGCGTGCTCATCCGTGCAGACACGCCTCCGTTGCGGCGAAAATCACAGGCGGCTCCGGCATGCGCCCCTTGCCTTCGGTGGCGCAGGCCAGCTCGCCGGTATCGGCCTCCAGAATGGTTACCCCGTACGAGCGGAGCCGCGCGATATTGTCCTGCGTGGCGGGGTTTACGAGCATGCCGGTATTCATCGCGGGTGCGAGGAGTTTCGGCTTGCGGCAAGCCAGCGCGAGGCTGCTGAGCAGGTCATCGGCAAGTCCGCAGGCCATTTTCGCCATCACATTGGCGGTGCAGGGGGCGATGACGAAGACGTCGCACCAGTCGGCGAGGCTCACATGTTCCGGCACCCATCCGCCGGAGCGGTGGAACAGGTCGCACTCCACGGGGCGCCGCGAAAGCGTCTGGAACGTCAGCGTCCCCACAAACTCGGTGGCGGCGCGCGTCATGACAACGCTCACCTCCGCCCCGGCCTTCACGTACAAACGGGTCAGTTCGCAGGCCTTGTAGGCGGCAATGGACCCCGTCACGCCGAGGACGATTTTCTTTCCGGCGAGCGGGCTTGTTTCCGGCGGTTGCGTCATTTCAGTGAAATCTCCGTGAAGAATCCATGCGGATGCGGGCGGCGGCCGCGCGTCGGGGGAGCGCTCAGCGCAACGCCTTTTCGAGCAAAAGGGTGCGCAGTTCCCGGTACGCCCGGTCGAGGTCATCGTTGACGACGATGGCGGCAAATTCGTGGCGGTGCGCCCGCTCGCCCGCGGCATTGTTCAGGCGTTGCTCGATGACCTCAGGCGCGTCCTCCGCGCGCTTGACGAGCCGCCGGCGCAGTTCGTCCAGACTCGGCACATCGATGAAAACATCGAAAAAGGCGCGGCGCAGAAGCGAGTCCTCCGGCTCCTTGGCGATGAGCGCGCGCACCTGCGCCGCCCCCGCCACATCGATATCCAGCAGGAGCGAACAGCCGCGCCGCATCGGCTCTTCCACCGCCGACCGGAGCGTCCCGTACTGATGCCCGTGCACCACCGCATGCTCGAGAAATTCGCCCGCCGCAACCCGCCGGTCGAACTCCGCATCCGTGAGAAAATGGTACGCCTCGCCATCGCGTTCCTGGCCGCGCGGCGCCCGCGTCGTGCACGACACCGAGTACGTAAAACAGGCGAACTCCTCCCGCAACCGGCGGATGAGCGTGGATTTGCCGGCTCCGGAAGGTGCCGTCAAAACAAGGAAAACAGGATGGGGAAGCGTGCCGGACATAGGCGGTTGAGGAGATTGGGAACTGCGCGAAATCTAACAAAAGGGGTGCGCATGCGCAAGCGTTCACGCGCGCGCAACGTCCCGCGGCGGTGTGTGCTCACGGTGCGTCCAATCCCCTGTTTTGCGGCGGGCTCGCTTGCTTTTCGACCCTCTTTGTGGGAGAATTTTTGCCCTCTTTCCGGCGGGGGCTGACACGCCTCTGACGGCTCGTTCACAGAACTCTGACCCATCCCGGCATGCGAAGCCGGGCTTTTGAGGAAACCTGCGATGGCAACAGCAATTGTCGGCGCCAACTGGGGCGACGAAGGCAAAGGTAAAATGACGGATCTGCTGGCGGCGAATTCCGATATCGTCGTCCGTTTCCAGGGCGGCAGCAATGCCGGACATACCATCATCAACGACTTTGGCCGCTTCGCCCTCCACCTGTTGCCGTCCGGCTGCTTCAACCCCGCCGTCACCAACGTCATCGGTCCGGGCGTTGCGCTGAACATCCGCGCCTTCCAGAAGGAACTCACCGATCTGCAGGCCGCCGGCATCCGCCCCAACATCATTGTGAGCGACCGCGCGCAGGTGCTGCTGGACATCCACAAACAGCTCGACGCGCTCGAAGAGGAGCGGCTCGGCAAAGCCGGCTTCGGCTCCACCAAATCGGGGATCGCCCCCTTCTACGCGGACAAGTTTTCGAAAATCGGCTTCCAGGTCTGCGAGTTGTTCTTCCTCGATGAAATGGAAGACCGCATCCGCCTGTTCTGCGACCGCAAAAACCCGATGCTGACGACGGTGTACGGGCGCCCGGCGCTCGATCCGGTTCAAATTAAGCAGGAACTCGCGGAACTCGCCGACATCATCCGCCCCTTCGCCCGCGATACCAACCACTTCTTCCGCGAAGCCGTGCGCGAAGGCAAGCGCATCCTCCTCGAAGGGCAGCTCGGCACCCTGAAGGACCCCGACCACGGCATCTACCCGATGGTCACCTCCTCTTCGCCGCTGGCCGGGTACGCCGCCATCGGCGCGGGGCTTCCGCCGTACGAAATCAAGGACGTCATCACCGTCGTCAAAGCCTATTCCAGCGCCGTCGGTGCGGGTCCGTTCGTCTCGGAGATTTTCGGGGACGAGGCGGAGGCACTCCGCCGCCACGGGGGCGACAAGGGCGAATACGGTGCCACGACGGGGCGGCCGCGCCGCGTCGGCTGGTTCGACGTTCCGGCCACCCGCTACGGATGCCAGATGCAGGGCGCGACGGAAATCGCCCTGACGCTCGTCGATGCGCTCAGCTATCTCGATGAAATCCCGGTCTGCGTGGGCTACGAGGTTGACGGCAAGCGCATCGACTACTTCCCCGCAACGCCCTACCTCTACAAGGCCAAGCCCATCCTCGAAACGCTCCCCGGCTGGAAGACCGACATCCGCGGCGCCCGCGACTGGGACGCGCTCCCGAAAGCCGCCCGCGACTACGTCGAATATATCGAGCGCTGCCTCGGCGTTCCCGTCACCTTCTTCTCAACGGGTCCCGGGCGCGACGACATCATCCTCCGCCACGGCCGTACCCTCGGCTGAGTTTTGCCCTTTTCATATCCAACTGCCGCTTCCCATGATTCAACGCTACACCCGGCCTGAGATGGCCGCCATCTGGACGCTTCAGCACAAATTCGAAACCTGGCTCGAGGTTGAACTCGCCGCCACCGAAGCCTGGGAGGCGCTCGGCACCGTGCCCGCCGGCACCGCCGCACGGATGCGCAAGCATGCGACCTTTACGGTGGAAGATATTCTGGAGCTCGAGAAATCGACGAATCACGACGTCGTGGCGTTCACGCGCACGGTGGCGCGCTCGCTGGGCGACGATTCCAAGTGGCTCCACTACGGCCTCACCTCCACGGATGTCGTGGACACCGCCTATGCGGTCAACATCCGCCGCGCGCTCCAGATCATCATCGAAGACTGCCGCGCTTTCATCGAGGTGCTCGCCGCGCAGGCCCGCCGCTACCAGCACACGCCCGTGATGGGGCGTACGCATGGCGTCCATGCGGAGCCGACCACCTTCGGGATGAAGTTCCTCCTCTGGCATGCGGACATGAAGCGCTGCCTGCGCCGCCTCGAACAGGCGGCGGAGACGATGCGCGTGGGCAAGCTCTCCGGCGCCGTCGGCAACTACGGCAACATTTCCCCGGCCATCGAGCGCTACGTCTGCGAGCGGCTCGGGCTCGTGCCCGCCAGCGTCTCCACGCAGGTGCTCCAGCGCGACCGCCATGCCGAAATGATGGCCGCCGTCGCCATCACCGGCGCCTGCATCGAGAAGATTGCCACCGAAGTGCGCCACTGCCAGCGCACGGAACTGCGCGAGGCCGAAGAGCCGTTCGCCAAGGGGCAGAAGGGCTCTTCGACCATGCCGCACAAGCGCAACCCCGTCAAGAGCGAAAACCTCTGCGGGCTGGCGCGCGTGCTCCGCGGCTATGCGATGACCGCCATGGAAAATATCGCTCTCTGGCATGAGCGCGACATCTCGCACTCCTCCGCCGAGCGCATCATCATCCCCGACGGGCTGACGCTGCTCGACTATATGTTCGAGCGCATCACCTTCATCATCGGCGGGCTCCTCGTCCATCCGCAGAACATGGTCCGCTCGATGAACATGAGCCACGGGCTCGTCTACTCGCAGCGCGCCATGCTCGCGCTCGTCGCCAAGGGCATGCTCCGCGAGGAGGCGTACGACCTCGTGCAGAAGCTCGCAATGCAGGCCTGGGCCGAGGATGCCGATTACCCGACGCTCCTCAAGAACGAGCCCGCCGTTGCCGCCAAGCTCTCCGCCGCGGAGATTGACGACATTTGCCGCCCCGAAAACAGCTTCGTCCACATCGACGAGATTTTCGACCGCGAACTCGGTCCCGCGCAGGCCTGACGCCCTGACGCTGCCAGTCGCCCGCCCCGCTTCATGGAACCGCTTTCCCAGAAGACCGCCGAGAGCTGCCCGCCCGCAACCGAAGACGCCGGGCATGCTCCGGCGCCGTCCGTTCCGGATGCGAAGCCGGTTGCGGAGGAAACGCAGGCGGCGGTTGCGCTTTGCGCCCGGATTGAGCCCTCGCTCGGCTACCATTTTCGCGACCCCGTCCTCCTGCTCACGGCGTTCACCCACCCGTCTTACACCTTCGAACATCCGCAGACGCCGCACAATCAGCGGCTCGAATTTCTGGGCGACGCGGTGCTCGGCCTCCTCCTGGCCGATGCGGTGTTCCGCCGCTTTGCGGATTCGCGAGAGGGCGAGCTCACCGCCCTGCGCGCCAACATCGCTTCCGGCACGGCGCTGACCGAAATCGGCCGCGCCCGCCGCTACGGGGAGGCGCTCCGCCTCGATAAAGGCGCGCGCCAGTCAGGCGGTGCCGACAACGCGCACAACCTCGCGGACATTATCGAGTCGATTCTCGGTGCCGCGTGGCTCGATGGCGGGCTTCCCGCCGCGCAAACCATTTTTGAACGCTTCTTCGCCGACCGCCTTGAAGCCCTCGTCCGCCAGCCCGCCTGGCGCACCAATCCGCGGGGCCATCTCCAGACCATCGCGCAACGCCGCTACAGCTGTGAACCGGTCTACGATGAGCCGAGCCGCACCGGCCCCGACTCCGATCCCCTGTTCCACGCATCGGTCAGCCTTGCCGGGAAAACGGGGCATGGAACGGGGCATTCCAAACGCGATGCCCAGGCGCAGGCCGCCGCCGACCTGCTGCGCCTCTTCGTCGAAGAAGACGCCGGTTCCGAGTAGCCCTGCAACAGCGGTCGCCGCCGCCGCGGTCCTTTTTCCATATGAGCTTTTCCATTCGCAAACGTTTCGCCGCCTTCGGGCGCCTTCTTCGCACGGCTCCGGATGCCGAGGGCGTCGGCGCGGTCCGGACGCTCCTGCTGTCCGTCCTGGTCGGACTCTTTGCCGGTGGCGGCGCGATTCTGCTCACCTCGATGCTGCAGGTGACGACGTGGCTGTTCCTCGGGAAAATCGCGGGCGTCGCGATGGAGGGGGCGGCGCACGAGCCGGAGCCCTTCAACCTGCCCGCCATCCTGGGTCCTGTCCGCCCGTGGCTTCTCCTGTTCCTGCCGGCGGCGGGTGCGCTGCTTTCCGGCTGGTTTGTGAACCGGTTTGCGCCGGAAGCCGCCGGGCACGGTACCGACGCGGCCATCGAGTCGTACCACTTCCGCGGCGGCCGCGTCCGTCCGATTGCGGTGCCCGTCAAGGCGATTGCCACTTCGATTGTCATCGGTTCGGGCGGCTCCGCCGGCTGCGAGGGCCCGATTACGCAAATCGGCGCCGGGTTCGGTTCCATGATTGCCAATGCGCTGGGGCTTTCCGTCGCTTCGCGCCGCAAACTCATGGCCGCCGGCATGGGTGCGGGCGTGGGCGCACTCTTCCATGCGCCGCTGGCCGGTGCGATTTTTGCGGCGGAACTGCTCTACCGCGACCTCGATCTGGAATACGAGGTGCTCGTGCCCTCCATCATTGCATCGGTGACGAGCTACTCGCTCTATTCCTCCGTCTTCGGGTTCAGTCCCCTCTTCGAAACGCCGCAGGCCATCTTCCACCATCCCGAGCGCCTCATTCTGTACATCGCGCTGGCGTTTGTGCTGGCGCTCGGCGCCCGGTTCTACACCTGGTGCTTCTACTCGATGCATGAGCGCTTCTCGCGCTCGGCGATTCCGGTGTGGCTGCGCCCCGCCGTGGGCGGGCTCGTCACCGGGCTCATCGGCGTCTTTTTCGTGCAGGCGCTGGGCTCGGGTTACGGCACGCTGCAGGAGGCGCTGACGTTCGACTACACGTACACCGTCACGCGTCATCCCGAGTGGTTCTGGGTGCTGCTGGGCGTCTTTTTCCTCAAGACGCTGACCACGGCCTTCTCCGTGGGCTCCGGCGGTTCGGGCGGTATCTTCGGCCCCGCGCTGGTCATCGGCGGCTCGCTCGGCGGCTGCGTCGGCATGCTCTTTGCGACGCTTCTGCCCGGCTGGTTCCTGCCGGTCGGCTCCTTCGTCCTCGTGGGCATGGTGGCTTTCTTCGGCTGCGCCGCCAAAACGCCGATTTCCACGATTATCATGATTGGCGAGATGACCGGGAACTACAACCTCCTCGTGCCGTCGATGTTTGTGTGCATCATTGCATACCTGCTCTCGCGCAAGGTCTCGCTCTACCGCAGCCAGTTGCCCAACCGCTTCGAAGCGCCCGTACACCGCGGTTCACTCATCTCCGGAACGCTCGGTGCCTTTACGGTGCGCGACATTCTCAACGTGCAGCCCAAAGACCGCGAATTCCTTTCCGTCGAAAGCACGACGCCGCTCTCCACGCTCATCGACCGGCTTACCGCCTCCACGCAGGAGGTCTTCCCCGTCATCGCCCGCGATGGTTCGCTCACCGCCATTGCGGCGCGCAGCGACTTGAGCGCCGCCCTTTCCGCCGACCCCGTGTTCCGCCAGACCATGCTGCTGGATGACCTCACCCTGCGCGAGCATCCCGTGGTCTTCGAAAGCGAGCCGCTCCGGTCCGTTCTCGCCAAAATGGATATGGACGACGCGGAGGCGATCGTCGTCGCTTCTTCCACGCAGCCCCGCAAGCCCATCGGCATCGTCACCCACAACGATATCGCCCAGGCCTATCAGCAGGAAATGTCCGCCAACCGCTGACCCGGCTCCGCCCCTTTCATCCTCCCCTTTCCGCCGCCTTTGCGGTCCGTTCCCGATGAATCTCCCCAACAAACTCACGCTCCTGCGCATCGTCCTGATTCCCGTCTTCATGGGCGTGCTCTACACCGGCTGGGCGCATGCCGGCACGATTGCGCTCCTCATCTTCATCGCCGCCAGTTTCACAGACTGGCTCGACGGGCATATCGCCCGCAAACAGGGGCTGGTGACGGACTTCGGTAAATTCGCCGATCCGCTGGCAGACAAAATGCTCGTTGCCGCGGCGATGCTCTGGTTCGTCGAAACCGGTGTCATGCCCGCCTGGATCGTGCTGCTCGTCATCTGCCGCGAATTTGCGGTGAGCGGGCTGCGCATGGTCGCCGGCGCCAAGGGTGTGGTCATCGCCGCCGGGCAGTCGGGCAAGGTCAAAACCGCCGCCACGATGATCTGCCTGTGCGTGCTGTTTCTCCCCGTGAACGGCACCGTCGTCACGCTCTGCAATCTCGTGATTCTGCTGACGACGCTCTGGTCGGGCATTGAATATTTCGTGCGCAACCGCGCCCTGCTCGCCAACGCCTGACCGCTGCCACGCCCATGCCACGTTACCGCGTAACCGTATCCTACGACGGCACCGATTTCCACGGCTGGCAGAAGCAGCCCGGCTTCCGCACCGTTCAGGAGGAAATCGAGCAGGCGCTCGTGCCGCTCTCGCCGGAAGGCGCGCCCGTCTCCGTCCATGGAGCCGGGCGCACCGATGCCGGGGTGCATGCGCGCGGTCAGGTTGCGCACTTCGATCTGGCGCGCGACATTGCGCCCGCCTCACTGCGGCGCGCGCTCAACGACCGCCTTGCGGGCGACGTCCGCATTCTCGACGCGCGCGTCTGCGCCGATGATTTTGATGCGCAACGCTCCGCCCACGCCAAGGAATACCGCTACCGTATCTGGAATGCGGAAGTGATGGCGCCGACCCTGCGCCGGTACCGCTGCCGCGTGGGGCGCGCGCTCAATCTCGCCGCCATGCGCCGCGCCGCAGCCGACTACGTGGGCGAACACGACTTCGCCGCCTTTTCCGCCAATCCGCAACGCGAAATCGGCTCAACCGTGCGCCACGTCTACTCCGTGGAAATTCACGCAGACTTGCCGGAGGTCGAAATCCGCGTCACCGGCAACGGCTTCCTCTACAAAATGGTGCGCTCCCTCTCCGGTTATCTCATCTCCGTCGGGACCGGACGCGCCCCCGCCGACGCCGTTCCCGCCATCCTGGCTTCGCGCGTCCGCACCGCCCGCGTGGAATCCGCCCCGCCGCAGGGCCTGTTTTTGTGGCAAGTGTGGTATGATGAGGGCGAACGGCTCCGTATCGACCAGAATCTCTTCCCCGCATACGCGCCTGCCGGACGCAATTCGCCGTAATTCCGTCCGTTCTCGACCCTCGATTCTCCGCTCCAGACGCTGAAAATCAGGAAAAAGTTGAACGATATTGCTAAAAAGTGAATATTCGTTCATAATTAGGCGTCAAAACAGGAGAAAACCCATTCACCCCTTTTTGAAAGGAGTCAACCATGAACAAGCATCGCATTCATACGGTTACGGCAGTGCTCCTCACCGCCCTGTTTCTGTGTCC
>CASFKR010000008.1 GCA_949295265.1 uncultured Verrucomicrobiota bacterium
AAAGGTGAACGCTTCCGCGCCGCGCCAACGGCGCGGCGCCCCCGTCAGTTGGCCGCCGCGCGCGAATGCGCGCGGGGCCAACTGCGTTATTTAGGGTTAAGATAATTGAGCCACACGGAGGGGCGAAGCCCCTTTTTGAGTCTCCACTAACGTTCCGACCAAGGTGTCAAATAAGGACTTTTTCTCGGCGGCAGAGCCGCCTGAACGTAGTCAGCGCAACCATTGGAGCGACGGCAAAGTTATTTTACTGAACTTTCGGGTGAAAAAGTATTTGCGGGCTTTTCAAGGGTTCCTAGTCTTGAAAAGTAGCTTCAGGAGCCATCTTTCAAGAAATCTGGATCAATTATCCCGGGAAAACCGGGATAAGCCTGGCACGGCGCTGCGGAGGCTCCCGCGGCCGTCTGCGTGACGAGGAAGCGGATCAGGCCGGTGGCCCCCGGCGCGCCGGGCACAAGGCGGTACGCGTCTTCGGGCTGGGCACCCCAGCTGTTGTCGCCGCCCACGCCGCGCATAGCGGCATCGAGCGTCAGCTCCCAAAGTTGCGGCGGCTCATCGGGTGCGGGCAGTTCATCCGCATGCATCGCCTCCGCCAGCTGCTCGCTCAGATACGGGCGCAGGCAGAATCCGAAGGGCGCATCGGCGGAAATTTCGATGCAGGAACCGTCGGCCGCCCACAGGCGCAGCGTCCGCACATCGCAGCGCTCTCCGTTTTCCTGCGGGCGCGTGTACGGAGTGGCGAGCGTTTGCGGGCGGTTGCAGCGGTGCCAGCCGAGCATGGCCGCCGTTTTGCGGTCCGGATAATTCTCGCCGGGGCCACGTCCGTGCCACGCCACTGCCACGACGGCCTCCGCGGGCAGGATGGTGCGGACGCCCGCGCGGGCGATTTCCGACCGGGCTTCCCAGCGGAAACTCAGCAGCTCCGTGCGCTGCGTGCCGGGGTGCGCCGCGGCACCGGCGCCGAAACGGACCACCTCATTCCATGCGATGTGCGCGGTGGCATGACCGGGCGTCACGAAGGCGCAGCCGCGGTCGTTGTCCGTCGGCACGCGGTCGAACACGGGGCGGACCGGGAGCAGCCCGAGGCTGGCATTGCCGGGAATGGCGCGCGCCGCCGGATTGTCCGCCGGGAAGGGGTCGATGGACAGTTCGCACTCCGCCAGGACGGCGCGGTCCGCCAGCAGTCCGATGCGGAGCACGCGCTCGCCGCGCCCGGCGAACGGGCGGAAGTCGGGAACTTCCCAGGTCCAGGTGCTCTGCGGCGCGATGGTGTGCGGCAGATCGCCGACGCCGTCGGCGACGACGAGGCCGTCGCAGAGCAGGCGCCAGCCGAGGCGGTGCTCCCGGGGTGTCAGGGGCGTGGCAAAGGTGCGGTTGCGCAGGCGCACGCGCGTGCCGTGCGGCGCATCGGGGTCCCACGCGACGGCGAGCGGCTGCTGCACGGCGCGCACTTCCGCCAGCCCCGGGTTGGGGGTGCCGTCGCCGCGCACGAGCCCGTCGCAGCAGAAGTTGCCATCGTTGGGGACGTCGCCGAAATCGCCGCCGTAGGCGCAGGGCGGGGTGCCCGGGCGGGCGCCGGGACGGCGCAGCGCGTGTTCGCGCCACTCCCACACGAAGCCGCCGATGAGGCGCGGGGCGGCATCGATGAGCGCCCAGTATTCGGCGAAATTGCCCGTGCTGTTGCCCATGGCATGCGCATATTCATTGGCGAGGTAGGGCTTTCCGGAGGGCTGGGGACCGTGCTGCCGCGCGCTCGTCGCCTCGCCGTGTTCGCCTTTGCGCTCGGCTCGCCCTTCGAGCCAGGCGCGGAGCCATGCCACGGTCGGGTACGTCTGCGAATCGGCATCCGCCACGGCATTCATGTCGGCATATTGAATGGGGCGCGCATCGAGGGCGCGCACGTGCGCGGCCGCCTGTACGAAGGCATTGCCGTAGCCGGCCTCGTTGCCGAGCGACCACATGACGACGCAGGGGTGATTGCGCAAGGTGCGCACCATGCGGTCGACGCGGTCGAGCACGGCGGGCGCCCAGGCCGGGTCGTCGCCCGGCAGGACGCACCGCAGATAGGAGAGCCCGTGCGACTCGACGTTGGCTTCCGCGAGAACGGCCAGCCCGATGCGGTCGCAGATTTCGTACCAGAGCGGGTGGTGCGTCCCGTGCGCCGTGCGGACGGCATTGAAGTGCGCGGCTTTGATGGCGCGCGCATCCTTCTCCATGGCTTCGCGCGTCATGACGCGTCCCAGCTCGGGGTCGATTTCGTGACGGTTGACCCCCTGGAATTTGAAAGGGGCGCCATTGAGGCGGAAGATGCCGTTGCGGATTTCGGCATGGCGCAGGGCGACGCGCGCGTGGCGGATGTCGCGGATGCGCCCCGTGCCGTCGCGCAGGACGAGCCGCGCGGGCACCGTGGCGGGGCGCTCCGGATGCCACGCGGGGAAGGCGCCCGAGGCGACGCGGAGCTGCAGCACCTGCGCCGGATCCATCTGCCCGTGCCACGCCGCTGCCACCTCCCTGCCACCGACGCGCAGTTCCAGACGTCCGTCCGGCGGCGGATGAGCGATGCGTACATGCGCGAGAATGGCGCGCTCTTCGAGGTTCGACGTGTAGACGGCGTCTTCGATGTGCGACTCGTCCAGAGAATACAGAAACACATCGCGGCAGATGCCGGAAAAGCGCCACGCATCCTGATCTTCCAGATACGTTCCGGAGGCGTATTTCCAGACTTGCAGGGCGAGCAGATTTTCGCCCGGGCGGCAGAGCCCGGTGACGTCGAACTCGGCGGCATCGGCGCTGTCCTGCGAAAGTCCTGCATAGACGCCGTTGACCCAGACGGCGACGGCGGCCTGTGCGGAGCCGACGAAGAGGCGAAGGCGGCGCCCACGCCACGCCGTCGGCACGGTGAAGCGGCGGCGGAGGCGTGCCGTCGGATTGGGCTCGTGCGCCGTGGTGCAGCCGCGTCTGCCCTTTGCGGGGATGACCGGCGGCGTCGGGCGGAAGGTCCACCCGTTGTTGACGTAGAGCGGCGTCCCGAAGCCTTTCATTTCCCAGGTGGCCGGGAGGGTCATGCGCTTCCAGCCGCTGTCATCGAAATCGGGGGCCTGGAAGTGTGCCAGATCGCGGGGCACGGCGGCGTTGCTTCTCCAGAGGAACCGCCAGCCCGTATTCAGACTGATGCGCCAGTCCGCAATGTCGTACAGATATTCATCGGAAGAAATTTCCAGCCGTTTCGAGGGCCAGGAAAGTCCGTGGGGTGACAGTTTTCGATCCGCAAAGGCCTGGGGAGTTTTCATGCTGGCGGAAAAGGAAGGTGGCGGGACGGGGAAATCGGTTCCGCCATTGTACCGAAAGGGGTGTTCCGCCGTAAACCGGGATGCGGGTGACCCGGCGTGCCGCCCGGGCCGCCCGGCAGCTCCGGACGCGTGGCACGGGTGTGGCTATGCGGCGGCCGCATGCGCGATGGCGGGAAACGCCCGGGCACCGGATGCGGAAAAGGGAGCCGGGAGAAGAAAAAGGAACAAAAAGATAATTCGTTTGCGCGCGCGAGGGTGCGAGCACGGCCCCAAATGGATGCTTTCCGGGCTTTGGGCGGCGTTTTTTGCCGGAAAGAGGGGCGTTTTCCGGACCGATTTCCGGGCTGCGGCGGGGAGGACGCGGACGGCGTTGGAAATGGGTAAGATGGCGCAGGTTGTGGATTTGCAGATGAAAAGACGGGGAGCAAATTCCGGTGGACGGACGCGTGCAGGGTCCGGTCTCCAGATTTCCCCAAAATTTGCATTGAATTCTGTTGCTGTTTGGGCTATTATCTGGAACGCACAGGGAAAATTTCATCTCGCGCCTTCTTTTCTTGTCGCGAAACATCAGGGAACCACACATGAAACTTTCTTCAGCCTTTCGAGTTTCCGGTCTCGTCGCCGTTCTATTGGCTTTTGCAGCGCCTCGTGCCGTTGCGCAACAGGAAGCTGTCGCTCCCGGAGCCTCGCCCACGCATTATAAAATCTCCAAACTGACGTCTCTGGACAAGGATTACCGCCAGCGTGCGCGCGGTGTGAGCGGCTCGTCCGCGAAGTCGAAAGAGTGGGGCGTTTTCGATGTTACGTTTTTGACGCAGCCCACGTGCATCAGCGAAATCAGCATTACCTATACGGTGATGCTCCAGCAGGACAAGTCGATGCTCCCCGGGGACAAGCCGATGACCGTGTTCCAGACGACGGTCGCCTATCCCGACATCGTCAATTTGAAGGGGAAGGAGCATACCGCCGGTGTGGTGTTGCAACCGGGTGCTTTGGCGCGTCATGGCAAGCCCATCGGTTTTGCCGTTCAGATTTTCTTTGATGGTCAGGAAGTGGCTGCAGAGTCCGAGCAGCTTGGCATTCTGGCGAACCGCAAGTCGTGGTGGACCGATCCGGTCATCATGAATTCGCCGAATGTGGCCCGTCGCGACGGTTGCCTCATGGATCGCATGCAATCGCCCTTCCAGCTGATTGAAATTGATAACTACGAGGTCAGCCGCTAGTGTCTTCTCAATCCCGAATTTTGGCGCTGGATATCGGCGCCAGCAAGCTTACACTGGCTGAGTTTTCCATTGGGAAAGGCTCGGCCGGTCCTGTTCTGCTGAATTATTCGTCCGCCCCGCGTCCTTCTGCGGAATCGGCGGGCACGTTCGCAGATCTGGCGCCCGTGGTCCAGTCGCTCATGACGGACATGGGTGTGCGCCCGGCGCCGCTCGTTGTGCTGCTGCCGGGTCAATCCGTCTTCCCGCGCTTCTTCAAGCTGGCCACGGCCGCCGCCGACATGGTGGACCAGATGGTGCAGGAGGAGGCCGCGCAAAATCTCCCGTTCAATCTCGATCAGATTGTCTGGGATTACGAGAAACTTCGTGAAAACGAGGCCGGTGAACTCGAAGCGCTGATTGTCGCGACGAAGGTCGAGACGGCGGAGGACGTCGCCTCGCTGGCGAACGCGCTTGCGCTTCCGCTCGAACGTGTGGAGGCGGGTCCGCTCGCGCTCTACAATGCGGTCCATGCGCAGGTGGCGGATCTGGAAGGGTGCACGCTCGTCCTGGACATGGGTTCGAAGACAACGGATCTGCTCTTCGTGGAAGGCGGCAAAGTCTTCATGCGCACCATCCCGGTCGCCGGCGGTGCGATTACGAACGAAATCGTCCGGAGCACAGGCGCCTCTTTTGAGGATGCCGAGGCCTACAAGATTGAATCCGGCTATGTGGCCCTGGGCGGCACATACGGAAATCCGGATGACGAGCAGGCGGAGCATGTTTCCAAGATTATCCGCAACGTGGTGACCCGGCTCCATGCCGAGGTGACCCGTTCCATCAATTTCTACCGCTCGCAGCAGGGCGGTTCGGCGCCCTCGCGCATTTTGCTGACGGGCGGCTCCGCGCTTCTGCGGTATCTGGACACCTTCTTCCGCGAAAAGCTGGGCGTTGACGTCTTTCTGTTCAACCCGTTTGACGGCAACAGCATTGCGCCGCAGCTGGGCGAAAATTCGCAGGCGTGGGGCGTGTTGGCATCGCTCACGGGCGTTGCGCTTTCGCATTCCGGCAAGGGTGTGCTGAGCATCAACCTGGTGCCGCCGGCCATCATTGCGGAGCAGCGGCTTACGCGTCGGATTCCCTTTTTCATCGCCGGCGCGGTGTGCTTCATCGCTGCCATGGTGTGCTGGCTCCTGTTTGCCGCGGCACGCGCCGATATCTATACGGATAACGAAGCGCTCACGCGGCAGCGGATCAACCGGCTCAAGTCCTTCGGCTCGGAGATTGAAAAGACGCGCGGCCAACTCTCGGCCGTTGAGGCGGAGGAGCAGTTCTACGCTTCGGCGGCGTTCTCGCGCGCTTCGTTCGCGAAGATGCTCGATGCCGTTCAGGGCGCCATGCTCCGGTCGACGTGGCTGACCGGGATGAGCTATGCGGCACCTGCTGCGGCTGCGGAGGTTCCCGACAATGCGCCGCCTCCGGCGCCCGGCAGCGAAAGCGGGGAAACGCCTTCGTACGGGACGCTCACGCTCTCCATCGCCGGTTTCAAGGGGGAGATGGACGCGCTTACGACGCGCGGCTCTCCCGCTGAAATGTTTGTGTCGCGGCTGGAAAAGACCGGGTATTTCGTTCCCGGTGCCAGCGTTGTCCGTACCGACGGCAGCGATCACAAAGAACGGATTGCCAACATCGTGATCCAGCTCCGGCTCGCGCGCCCCATGGGTGTGTTCAACCCCGTGTGGATTGATGCGGCGGCTCCCGCCGGGCCCGCTGCCGAGGAGGCTCCTGCGGAAGAAACTCCCGCTGATGAGGCGGCTGCGGAACCGGAGGCGGATGAGACCGCAGCGGAAGCCCCGGAGGCTGAAGAAGGCGCCGAAACGGCGGAAGAGGAGGTGGCAGAATGAAAAAGCCCCGCATCATTCTTTACGTTTTGGGCGGCGTTTTCGCCGTGGTCGTGCTCGGTGTGGGCGTGGCCGTCTATTTCCAGAGTCAAAAGGCATCCGAACTGCGCGACCGTTTGAATCGCGAGGAGCGTCAGCTCCGCGCCGAGTACAACAAGGATATCTTCCCCTCGCAGGCGAACGTCGAGACGATTCAGAAGAATTTCTCCGCTGTTCAGGGCTTCTCCAAGGCGCTGCGCGATGAACTTCGCAAAGGCATGGTTCAGCCCGAACGGGCGAAGACCCCCGGCGATTTCTCCCGCCTCCGCGAGGAAATGATCGCTCAGCTGATTGCGGATGCGCCTTCGGGCATCGGCGATCAGAAGGTCGTCAAAGATGACGCGCAATTCGGCTTTGACCGGTATGCGACGGGCATCCCCGCGGAAAAGGACGATGTTTCGCGGCTGCTCCGCCAGTTGCGCATAACGGACCGCCTCGTGCGTGCGCTGTACGATTCGGGCATCTTGACGCTCGATCAGGTCGCCCGCGATGAGTTCGAAGGCGCCTCTGCAGCCTCCGCTTCGTCGGATTCCGGCGAAGGCCGCCGCCGCGGCGGTTCGCGCCGCACCACGCGTACGGCCGAGCTGCGCGTGACGCCTCCGGTCCTGCCGCCTGATGCGCCGCCCGGGCTCGATTGTCAACGGTTTGCCTTTCAGTTTACGACCCGCGAAGCGGGGCTCGTCAATGTGCTGAACAAGCTCAATGAGATGCGTCCCTTTGCGGTGGTTTCATCGTTGTCCTTCGAGAAGCAGGGGCAGGATGTCGTGTTCCCGGATGAGGTGAAGGAGGAGGCGCAGTCTTCCGGTCGCCGTCGGGAAGCCGCGACCCCGGCGCCCGCCGCCCCGGCGGTCATCAATGCGCGTCCGGCTCCCCGTACGGCACGGCTCGTTTCGGGTCCGCTTCGCGAACGCCCCATCCGTGTCAATATGACGGTCGACGTTTACTCCATCCTGCCGGTTCAGTCCCAGGATTCTGAAGCGCGGGAGGAAGGTTAGCCATGGTCCGTAAGCAAAAAGCCAATTTCCTTGTTCTGCACTACGACAAGCTGCTGCTCGTGCTTGCCGTGGTCTTTCTCGGCGTCTCGGTCTATTTCCTGTTGGCCGTCAAGGGTTCTGCAGAAGGTGAAAAGGCCGATTACAGGCGGACGCTTGACCGGCTGAAGCCGAAAAATGAAGCGGTCGCCCCGTTGGATGACGCGGCTTTCAATGAAGCCGTGGATGCTTTCCGGAATGCGTTTGCGCTGAGTTCCGAGAAGAAGCTCCTCGTTCCCGAGGAGCGTGTGCACTGCGTCAAGTGTTTCCACCCCATTTTGCAGAGCGTGGATATCTGCCCGTACTGCAATGAGGCGCAGCCCAAAGATCTCGATGAGGGTGATGACTGGGATTCGGACGGCGACGGCATGCCCGATTCCTGGGAAAAACTCCATGGGCTGAATCCGCTCGATCCGAGCGACGCGCAAGGCGATTTGGACGGCGACGGCTTTACGAATCTCGAGGAATATCAGAGCAAGACCGATCCGTCGGATTCCGCATCGCATCCGCCGCGGTATGACTTCCTCCGGGTTGCGAAGATTGAATCGCGCACCTTCCCGCTGGTCTTCAACGGCAACAAGTCTCTCAAGAGGGGCGGCGTCTACGCCTTCGGTATCAAGGATGTGACGCAGGACCGCGATTACTACGTGGTTCCCGGTGAACAGCTCGGCGACACGGGCTTCACGCTCAAGACGGCCGAATCGTACGAGAAGGAACAGCAGACGTCGACGGGTATCCGCAAGACGCAGTACTTCCGCCTGACCCTTTCGCGCGGCCCCGACCAGATTGTCATCACCGATGAGCGCGGCGTCCCGCAGGAATCCTCCGTTTTCGAGGTCACCTTCATTTGCACGAAGGACCGCAACGGCGAAACCTACACGGCCAAGCGCGGTGAATCGTTCACGTTCGACAACGATACCTTCAAGCTCATCCGCATCGACCGGACGCGTGAAGATGCGATTGTCCAGCAGGGTTCCACCGGCAAGGAAATCACCATCCGCAAACAATAACCGCTTCGCCGGTCCCGGCTCTTCCCGCCTGACCGGCGCCCCCTTTATAAACTCTCTTACGAAGCTTAGCTTTTCGAATCAGGAGCATCACAGGAATGAAATCAAAACATCTGCTTGGCGTATCTGCATTGACGGCCGTGGCACTGACCACCGTCATTGCGTTTGGCCAGCCTCCGAAGGCCGTTCTAAACGCCAGTCAGCTCGGTGTCGAAGATCTGGATTTGGACTTGGATCTCGGCCTCGACGAAATCGAAACCACAACTGCGGCAGAGTCCGCTCAACCAGTCGCGGAAGCGGCTGCAGATGCGGACTTGGATCTTGCTGCCATTCTCGATGATGCTGAAGATACCGCAACCGAAGCGGCTGAAACGGTAGAAGAGACGGCTGACGCCCTGCTGGAAGACCTCGATGTCGCGGATGCGGCAGAGGAAGCGGTTGAACCCGTAGAGGCAGCCGTTGAGGAAGTCGCGGAAACGCTCCCTGAGGCTGAGCCCGTCGTTGAGGAAGCGGTCGCCGAAGTCGCCGAGCCCGTCGTTGAGGAAGCCGCGGAAGCGGTTGAGGAAGTCGCGGAAGCGCTTCCTGAGGCTGAGCCCGTCGTTGAGGAAGCGGTTGCCGAAGTCGCCGAGCCCGTCGTTGAGGAAGCCGCGGAAGCGGTTGAGGAAGTCGCAGAAGCGCTCCCCGAGGCAGAGCCCGTCGCCGAAGCGGTCACCGAAGTCGCCGAGCCTGCCGTCGAGGAAGTTGCGGATGCACTTCCCGAGGCTGAGCCCGTTGTCGAGGAGGTCGCCGAAGTTGTTGAGGCGGCTCCCGCTCCCGCCGTTGCTCCCGCTGCGCTGGAGGTCGATGAAGACCTCGGCGAAACGATTGATGACATTCTCGATGCCAGCCTCTTTGGTGAGGCCCCGGCCGAGGCTCCTGCGGCTGTTGCCGTAGAGGCGGCTGAAGCGCCCGCCGCCGAGCCCGTCGCGGAAGTGGCCGTCGAGCCCGTCGCGGAAGTGGCCGAGGCTGCTCTCGAAGATGCACCGCCCGCCGCTGAATCCGTCTCCGTTGCCGCACCCGCCGAGCCCGAGGTGATTGATCCGAGCGCTCAGGAAGATTCGGAAATGGCCAAGATTGAGTCCGTCCGCCGTCAGCTCCTGATCAAGCATGGACGCGACTGCCTCCAGCAGGGCAAAGACAATCTGGCCGTCGGCAACTGGCAGCGCGCCATTGACAAGTTTAACGACGTCATCCGTTTCCTCCCCGAAATGGATTCGACGCGCGATGATATTCTCGCGGCAGAAACCGGTCTCGGAGAAGCCTATTACCGCATTGCCTGTGATCTGCGGGATAAGCAGTCCTGGGAAGAGGCCGAGAAGAACTGCCGCGAGGCCCGTTCGCACCAGCACCCCAAGGCGGATGACCTGCTCAAGGAAATCCGCGATCTCCAGACGAATCCGCCGCAGCCGCCGCCCAAAGTCGTGCTGCCCCGCAAGGATCAGCCCGAATACAAGGCGCAGGTCAAGGATATCGAGGAGCGCCTCAAGCTCGCCCGTCAGTACTATGCCACCGGTGAGTATGACCAGTGCGAGATGTATACGGAGCTCATCCTCCGCGATTACCCTTGGTGCCCCGAAGCCATTCGCATGCTCAAGAAGCTCGATCGCGCCATCAAGCGCTACAACTACGAAGAGCGCGAAATGACCCGCGACCGCATGATTTCCGATGTGATCAAGACCTGGGTTCCGCAGAACTACGGCAATGATTACACCGAAACCGATGCCCTTATTTCTTCGGAAGGCGAAGGCACGCGCGGCACCGGCAGCCCCGAGCTGACTGCCGAGATGCGGATTCGCGACAAGATGCGTCGCATCGTCATCCCTGAAATCGATTTCCGTCAGGCCAACATCACCGATGTGGTCGTCTTCCTCGGCGACTCCTCCCGTGAGTACGATGATGAAGATGTCGCCCCCGAGGATCGTGGCGTCAACTTCGTTCTCGACCTCGGCGACGGCGGCGCTTCCTCCGCTCCCGCCGCGGCGGTTGTCGATGATCCGTGGAATGCCCCCGTCGAACCGGTTGCGGATGCGAATCCCAGCGGCGTTCCCGCCCTGACCATCAAGTCGCGCTACGTCTCCCTGCAGTCGACGCTCGACATGATTATGGATATGTCCGGCCTCAAGTACCGCATTCAGGGCAACGTCGTCATGATCATGCCCAAGAACAAGGCTGAGGGCGAACTGATTCACCGCATGTACAACGTGCTGCCGTCCATCGGCGAGCGCATCAACACCATCGGCGGCTCGGACAACCAGGGCTCCGGCGATTCCGGCGATCCCTTCGCCATGTCCGCCGGCACCACGGAAACCACGACTGACTGGAAGGGCTTCTTCCAGAAGCTCGGCGTCAACTGGCCCGATGAGTCTTCCGTCACCTACATGCCCTCCATCGGCAAACTGGTTGTGAAGAACACGGCGACCAACCTCGCCACCCTCGAGCAGGTCCTCGGCGCCCTTAACGTGACGCCGTTCCAGGTCGAAGTGGAAGTCCGCTTTGTCGAAGTTCAGCAGACGGACCTCACCTCGCTCGGTCTGGAGTGGATTCTCAACGACGACTGGGAGATGCTCGAGCACGATGGCGATTCTCATCTCTCGCCCGCCGCCCGCCGCCGCATCTCGATGCGTTCCGGCTCTATCAACAGCGGCTTCAACTACCTGAGCAACAACGCCAACATCGACATCAACGGCGGCAACCCGATTGCCGACAACATCGCCACCTTCTCCTCGATTCTCACGAATCCGGAAGTGAGCATGGTCATCCACGCGCTCGCCAACAAGAGCAACGCAGACCTGCTCTCCGCGCCGAAGGTTGTCGCGATGAACGGCTCCCAGGCTACCGTCAAGACGGTCGTCGAATACATCTACCCGACCGAATACGATGTGGAAATGCTCGAGTCTGAGGACGAAGACGGCAACAGCTCCTACTCCGGCGCCGTCGTTGAACCGCAGAACTTCTTCACGCGCGAAGTCGGCGTCATCCTCCAGGTCACGCCTCGTGTCTCCGCCGATGGTACCCGTATCGGCCTCGACCTGACCCCGTCCGTCGTCTCTGAGCCGACGTGGAAGAACTACGGCTCCACCTATCCCGTCTGGAACACGAACCCGATCACCGGCATCTCGGAGGCGGAGTACGTCCAGCTGATGATGGAGCAGCCCTTCTTCCCGGTCCGCTCGCTCGCGACCTCCGTTGAAATCTACAACGGCTCCACGGTCGTCATGGGCGGCATGATTCGCGAAGAGCGCTACACCGAGGAAGACAAGATTCCGTTCCTGGGTGACATCCCGATTCTCGGCAACCTCTTCCGCTACAAGTCGGAGCAGTCCACCAAGCGGAACCTCCTGATTTTCGTGACGGCACGTCTGGTCGACCCGGCCGGCCGCAAGGTCAAGAACGACTCCAGCTCGCTTGTGTCCGCTGTCGACGACGAAATCTAAGGAACCGGCGGGCCACACACCCCTCACCCATTCCAAACGCCCTGCCGTGCTCCAGACGGCAGGGCGTTTTTCACGGTTGAACCACCCATTCTCTTTTCATGAACATTCTTCTGACCGGCGCCCATGGTCAGTTGGGTAAAGATTGTGTCCGCGTTTTTGGCCGGGATCCGCAGACACAGCTGACGTGTACCGATCTCCCGGAGGTCGATATTGCCGATGCGGCATGCGTGGACGCGCTGCTCACGCGCGTACAGCCCGATGCCGTCATCAACTGCGCGGCTTACACGGCGGTCGACAAAGCGGAGAGCGACGCGGCGGCATGCGACCGCGCGAACCGGCTGGGGCCCGCCGTGCTGGGTGCGGCTTGTGCCGCGCGCGGAATCCGCCTCCTGCATGTCTCCACGGATTACGTCTTTTCGGGGGACCGTTCCGTACCCGAGCCGTGGCTGGAAGGGGATGCCCCTGCGCCGCGGACCGTCTACGGCGAAACCAAACTGGCAGGGGAGCGCGCGCTGCTCGAAAGCGGGGCGGATGTCACGATTTTACGGACGGCCTGGCTGTACGGCATCGACGGGCGCAATTTTCCGCGGACGATGCTCAAACTCGCGCGGAAGAATCCGGAGGATTCGGCGCGTGTTGTTGCCGACCAGTGGGGGTGTCCCACGTGGTCGTTTCAGCTGGCTGAACAGCTGCGTGCCGTGCTGACGGCACCGAATGCTCCGCGCGGCGTATGTCATGCCGTCAATCAGGGCTATACCAACTGGTTTCACTTTGCGGAAACCTTTCTGACGCTGCTCGATGTTCCGCATCATTTTACGCCCTGCACGACAGCGGACTACCCGACCCCGGCGCACCGTCCTGCCAATTCCATCCTTCGGGATGTCCGGCTGGAAGAAGCCGGGTTGCTCGTCATGGAAGACTGGCGCATCGCGCTGTCCCGCTTCGTCTCCATCCTCGGCACCGCCTGGGACGAATAGTCTGCCGGCTCTGTATTTTTCGCTGCTCGCAGGATGGGACGACACAGGAGCCTCTGGGAATGCTGCGCCCGCACCCGCGCCACGTCCGCCGCGCTGCCTGAGACAGGTTTTTCCGGGGGTCCTTTGGCTGAAAACATCCCACGGCAGTATATGCAGAGAAGCGTGTAATCCCGGCAGAATCGTCAAAATGATAAAACCGGTATCTGGGTATTGTTGCTTTCTGCTTTTATCAGGCGGACTTTACGCACAGGAAGGCGAAATTTCCCTTCTCTACCGTGAAAAAGATCTGCTTTGGTACTGTAGTCCCCGCCAGCCCCCGTTGGCAACCGCAAAACTGTGGCTTTTTAACGAACGGTCTGCCAAGACGGAAATGCTTCCTTTACCACTGCTTCCGAATCCTGATTACGGTTTGCATTCCCGGATTTCTTATCCGCCATTTACTTGTGCATGGTCATTAACCGGGGCGCAATTGATTGTTTTGGTGCCCGATTTGTTAACCGATGCCATCGGACGAATGGTTGTTTCTGCCTGGGAAGTCGAAAAGGACGCGCTTTTCCAAAATGGAGACAACGGGATTCCTGATCGGTTTCGCCCGGAGCAAATCCTCCGGCAAGCAGGTCCCTTTTCCATGATTACGGATCCCTTTTCTCAGGAAGAGAAAAATCCAGTACATTCCTTGTCGTTTTCCCCGGGGGCCAGTCTTCAGATGGACCGTACACAGGAAGTAATCTGGTACGGAATGGATAAGAAATACCTTATTGCGAAAATGCCATTATCAGCGAAAGGGAGTCCGGTTTGGACCCCTTGTGCAGAGCCGGTAGCGGTACGCTGGATTGAACTTGAATTTCGGGGACCCCGGTTTTCGGATGCAACTATTCGGCAGGAAGAAGAATTTCCGTGGGACGGGTTTCACCCTGTTGGATGTGCCCGGGTTTCCGGACGTCAGGTGGAGAGCGATGACGGTAGGATTGCGCTTCCACCGGATGCGTACTGGCTGATTTGGGAGAAAAGTACGAATGGGGTCATCCGGCTCTGCCAGAAGAAGGGCGGCTGCTGGTCGCCGGTCCGGGAAGTTGCGCGCGCCCCGCAGACGATCGTCATCGACAACGACACGGAAACGATTCATCTCTTTTACGATGTTGCCATCGACCGCGCCGATATCGCGGGGGCGCTCAAGCGGCTTGCCGCCCGCCTCAGAAAGCCGCCGGAACTGTAAACCGCGCCCGCACCCGCGCCGCGCTGACGTCAGGAGCGCCTTCGCCACGGTTCATTGCCGCTCCGGCGGCCCGGCGTGTGAGACCGCTTTTCCGTGTTTCCAGCCAACAGAGCGGAAAACGGGTAATGCACTCTCCCCGCTTTGACTGAAATCCTGTTTCCACTGCGGCAATTGCAGAAATCCTGGAAAATTCTCCGCCGGAAAGAGGCTTGCCAGAGCCGTGGAAAAGAAAGTAATATTAAAGCGTTTTATCAACCTACCCTTGGAATCCTCCTTTTCCCTATGAGTAAACCTGAAGTTCGTTTGGGTGTCATCGGTCTGGGCAATATGGGTACGAGCCATATCGCCAACATCGAGGCCGGTAAGATCAAAGGCGTCAAACTCGTCGCCGTTTGCGATATCGTTCCGTGCAAGATGGACCGGTATGGCGACAAGTACAAGAAGTTCACGGACAGCGCCGCGATGCTCCGTTCCGGAGAAATTGATGCGGTCATGATTGAGACGCCGCACTATTCGCATACGACCATCGGTATCGATGCCCTGACGCTGGGCATCCATACGCTCGTCGAAAAGCCCATTTCCGTCCATAAGGCCGATTGCCAACGCCTCATTGCGGCGCACACCGACCCGAAAGTGGTCTTCTCGGCGATGTTCAACCAGCGCAGCGATCCCCACTTCATCAAGGTCCGCGACATCATCAAGAGCGGTCAGCTCGGTGAATTGACCCGCATCAACTGGATCATCACCAACTGGTTCCGCACGCAGGCCTACTACGATGGCGGCGGCTGGCGCGCGACCTGGAAAGGCGAGGGCGGCGGCGTGCTGCTCAACCAGTGCCCGCACCAGCTCGACCTGCTCCAGTGGATGTTCGGCATGCCCTCGAGCGTCCGCGCCTACTGCGACATCGGCCGCTTCCACAACATCGAAGTCGAGGACAACGTCACGGCGTATCTCCGCTATCCCAACGGCGCGACGGGCGTGTTCGTGACGACGACCGGCGAAGCACCCGGCACCAACCGCCTCGAGGTCTGCGGCGAATACGGCAAGATTGTCGTCGAAGAAGGCAAGATCAAGTGGACGCGCAACGTGGTGGGTCAGTCGGAGTTCCTCAAGACGAGCCCCACGAGCTTCGACACCCCCGAGGTGTGGAACATCGACATTCCCGTCAATGGTTGCGGCGGTCAGCACGTCACGCTGCTGCAGAACTTCATCGACGCCATCCGCGACGGCGCCGAGCTCATCGCCCCCGCTGAGGAAGGCATCAACTCCGTCGAGCTGGCCAACTGCATGCTCTACTCCTCGTTTACGGATACGACCGTCGAGCTGCCGCTCGATCCGGCAGCTTACGAGGCCAAGCTCATGCAGCTGATTGCCGGCTCCAAGTTCGAGAAGAAGGTGGTCGAGCACGCCGCTCCGGCCGCGGATATGTCCAGCTCCTTCTCCCGCGTCTGATCGCGTAAACAAAACCCCGTGGAAATGCGGCTGTCGGCTCACGTCGCATTTCCGCGCGGGTCCGGTCTTTCTCTCCCGGCAGGGAAAGACCGGAACCCGCCCACCCCTGCCTGAGCCGTTTCTTTTCCTAACGTTGCGGCGCTTGCGCCGCCTGTTTTTCCTTTTCCCATGTATTTCACCGGATTTGCCGACGAAGCCGCCAAGGGAATTGACGGCCAGATTCAAGCCACGCTCGATTTGGGCTGGAAAAATATCGAAGCCCGCGCCATCGATGGTGTCAATATCCACGATCTGGATGATGCCGCGTTTGATGCGGTCGCCGGAAAGCTCGAAGCCGCCGGCGTTCACATCAACTGCTTCGGTTCCGCCATTGCCAACTGGGGTAAATCCATCGAAAAGGAAGAGGATTTCCAGAAGGATCTCGAGCAGACCCGCCGCGCCATCCCCCGGATGCAGCGCCTGGGGACGCATCTCGTGCGCATCATGAGCTATGCCGTCCTCGAGGACCGTTCGCCAGAGGATCAGTTCCGCGAAAAGCGCATTCAGCGTCTTCGCGAAATCGTCGACCTCTTCCTCGAGGCCGGGATTCAGCCGGTTCATGAAAACTGCATGAATTACGGCGGCATGGGCTGGAGCTACACGCTGGATCTGATTGACAACGTTCCCGGGCTCAAGCTCGTGTTCGATACGGGCAATCCCGTGTTCAACAAGGACCGCACCAAGAAAGAACCCTTCCCGATGCAGTCGAGCTGGGAGTTCTACAGTGCCGTCCGCGATTACGTCGCCTACTTCCACATCAAGGACGGCCGCATGACCGACGGCAAAATGGTTTTCTCGTATTGCGGGGAGGGCGATGGCGACGTCCAGCGCATTCTCAACGATGCCTTTGCCGGCGGCTACAACGGCGGCATTTCCATTGAGCCGCATATCGGTGCCGTCTTCCACGATCCGAGCATCCAGTCGGATGCCGCCAAGTCCATGGCCATGTATCATGAATATGGACTCCGCATCCAGAAAATCGTCGCCGAGGCGCAGCGTCTGGCGCAACAAGCGAACTGAGGCGGCATCGTCCGCGCGCCCGCGGCTATGACGCAGTCTGCCTGGGCGGAATTTGTTTGCGGCTTGGTCCGGCCCGCCCCGGGCGAAGCCGCTTTTTCTTTCCGGGCGTTCATTTCTCCTTCTTCATCCGGCGCATTGACGCCGCCCTTTTGACCGGTCGCCATGTTACTCATCGATTCTCACGTTCACGTCTACCCGTCGTACCGGCTGCCGGCCTTTTTCTCCGCCTTTCGGGCCCGGATGAAGGCTGCCGGTGCGCAGGAGGGGGCGCTCATGCTCGCGGAACGGGCGGGAACCGATGTGTTTTCCCGCTGGGAGCAGGGGCTCGAACTTCCCGATGGCGAACGGATGGTCCGCGCCGAAACGGGCGGACTCCTCCTCCGGCATGGAGAGCAGGGCGATATCGCGGTCATCGCGTGCCGTCAGGTCGTCTGTGCCGAGCGTATCGAAGTCCTGGCGCTGGGAATGCGCGAGGAAATTCCCGATGGCCTTCCGGCGGCGACGGTCATCGAGCGCATTGTCCGTGCCGACGGCCTTCCCGTTCTCGCCTGGGGCGTCGGCAAATGGCTCTTTTCTCGGGCGAGCGTAGTGGACAGGCTGCTGCGCCGTTTTGAGCCGGATGAGCTCTTCCTGGGCGATTCTTCGCTACGCCCCTGGCTGTGGGAAGAGCCGCTTCCCATGGTGCGTGCCCGTTCGCTGGGCCGCCGCGTCCTGCATGGTTCCGATCCGCTGGCACCCGCCTTTGAGGAGCAGCGTGTCGGGCAGTATGCGGATTTGGCGGATACTTCTCTCGGGGAAGACCGTCCGCTTCGGGAGCGGCTGCTCTGCATTCTCCGGACCGATGCGTTGCAGTGTGTCGGGCACCGCTCCGGTCCATTCCAGTTCCTGCGCCGCCAATTCGGCGCCCGTTAGCGTTGCTCCGCGCTGGCTCCGTCCCGCGGCGTGTGGGGGCGAGCCGTCCTGTCTGTCGTGTACGTCCTGTACATCGTGTTTTTTGGCTCGCGTTGCGCTTCCTTCGCTCCAAACATTCCGATTCCTCCGACGATTCCGCTGATTGCGTCAGCCTGACCCCGTCACAACCAGTCCGCGGGGGGGAAGTTCATTCGGATGAACAATTTCTTCTAACCCTTTCCAATTACGGAAGAAGAAACGCGCGCTGTACGTGACAGGGAAACCCGGATAAAACCCGCAAAATCAACCATTGACAAAAGAATCGGGGCGTGGCAAACTATGGAAAAATAGGGGCTGTCCTCTACACTGTTTGGCTTTAATTTGGTAAATATTGACCAAAATCGGTAAATATTTAGGGTCCATGCTCATGAAATCAGAATCATTCAAGACCGGTCGTTTTTGGGTTGCTTTGCTGGCAACCGTTGTTTGTGGTGGTTGGGTACAAGCGGGGGAGGTTATCCCTTACCGGTACTTGGATGGCAGGATTGGCATTGATTTCCGGAGCAATCTGGAATCGAATTTGCTGAACTACTCCGAAGTTGCCGGTATTCCGGATGTGGAACAGGCGTATTGGAACCAGATGGTCGCCGTTACACCAGATGCCAACGGGTATGGCAACTACGCGAACCTGGATACCCTTTATGATGGCAACGGCAATTACGTGGATGGCATGTCGGTCAGGGCGTACGGTGAACGGGAGTCTCCGTTTGCAGCGTATCCTGACTATGACTTCCGGTTTTGGGGACAGATCAACTCCGGCTGGGGTATGAGCGGCAACAACTACAAGCTTCGCTATCAGGGCTTTGGGCCTTCCCCCGTCATTGAAATTACCGGGATTCCATACACGGCGTACGATGTCGTCGTGTATTATGCCGCCGGTCCGGATGGCGGCGGCATGTTTTCCGCGATTCTGCCGATGAACGGGAATATGCAAACCGTGGCGGAAGATTCTTCCTTCTACGTGTACAGCTGCCATTTTTCCTCCGGAACCAATATCTGGAAATCGGTGAAGTTTGATACGGTGGCCGAAATTGATGGCTCTCAGGCCTCGAACTATGCCGTCTTCCACGGAAATTCCGCCAAGAACATCAAACTCTATTTTAACGGAACGGTGCACCGGTCCTGGAACTGTATCTCGGCCGTTCAGATTGTCGAAACGCCGCCGCCCGCCACGGTGATTTTCCTTCTTTGATTCGAATCAGACGGAGCCGAACGCCCCTTTTGCCTGTCAAAATCGGGCAAAGAACGGTTCGCCGTTCGCCATTCCCGGCGAACGGCGATTCTGTTCTTGAACACAGCATGGGCGGGTGTTAAAATGCAACGCATCACCGCCCAACGAATTGCCATGCCCACGAAAAAACCGAAACATCCGCGCGTCAGCGAACCCGGAAAAACGACGAAACCTCAGGAAACGCACCCTGCGGAAAAACGCTCCGCCAAGGCATCTGCCACGGGACGGAGCAAACCGGTCGTGCCTTTGAGCGGCGGCGTCCGGAAGCCTTCGCATCTCGGCGGGCTTGGCCGGGGCCTGGACTCGCTCATCGGGCGGGCGCAAACGGTCGCGCCCGCAGTGCCTGATGCCACGCCCCTGCCACAGCCGGAGGCTGCGGCGGCGGCAGGAACTGCAGAGGCGGCGATGGGCGCACAGAGCCCGGCGGCCGGACGCTCGGTGCTGGAAGTGGAGACGGGCCGCGTCCACAACAGTCCGTGGCAGCCGCGCCGCGTGTTTGACGATGAGGCGCTTCAGGAGCTGGCAGACTCCATCCGGGTGCATGGCATCATCCAGCCGCTTGTCTGTCGGTTGCGTCCCGACGGGGATTACGAGCTGATTGGCGGTGAGCGCCGTCTCCGGGCGGCTTTGCTGTTGGGGCTGGAGAAAGTGCCGGTCATCGTCATGGAAACCGCCGACCATCAGGCGGCGGAACTGGCGCTCGTCGAGAACCTGCAGCGCGAGGACCTCAACGTCATTGAAGAGGCGGAGGGCTACAAGGCGCTGAGCGACCAGTTCAAGTTGTCGCAGACCGAAATCGCCGAGCGCGTGGGCAAGGCGCGTGCAACCGTGACGAATACGCTGCGCCTGCTGGAATTGCCGGATGAGGTCAAGAGCATGCTGGGCGCCGGGCTGCTGTCCACGGGACACGCCAAGGTGCTGCTGAGCCTCGACGGCGACGCCGCGCGGATGGAGTTGGCGCGGCAGTGCCTCAATGAGGGGCTGACGGTCCGGGCGCTCGAGCGGCGCGTCCAGCGCAGGGACGAAGAGAGCCACAAACAGCCGCCCCAGCCGGATTTGACGCCGGAGTATCTGCGGACACTTCTGGAAAAGTTGCACGAAAAATTTGCGACGTCTGTACGGCTGACGCCTTCGTGCACCTATGCGAACGGGCGTCACGGGCGCGGGCGCATTGAAATTGATTTTGCCGACAACGACGGGCTGGGACGTCTGCTGGAGCTCTTCGGCATCGACGTCAATGCCTGGTAATGCGGCGGGTTTCTTTTCCTTTACCTCCCGGCGGGAAGAGAATGAAATCCGCGCGGCACCGGTTCTCCGAAGGACCGTTCATCTGTGTGCGGACTTTTGCCACCGGGTTGATTCCTTTCTGAGTTGAACATGAAAATTGTCTGTTATGGCGATCCGGCTCTTCGCCGCAAAGCGGTTCCGATTAAGGAAATTACGCCGGAAATCCGTGAATTGGCGAAGGAGATGCTTCGGGTGATGTACGAAGCGGACGGCGTCGGGCTTGCGGCGGAGCAGGTCGGGCGCACGGAGGCAATCTGCGTCATTGACGTGCCGCGCGAGTCGCAGGAGCCGTATGCGGCGCAGCACGCCGGGATTGAGATGCCGATGGTGCTCATCAACCCCGTGGTCAGCGAGCTGGAAGGTACGCAGCGCGGCTCCGAGGGATGTCTGAGTTTCCCGAAAATCCACGGGGAAGTGACGCGCGCGCTTTCGTGCCGCGTCGATTACACGGGGCTGGACGGTCAGCATTATTCCGTGAAGACGTACGGTCTGCTGGCGCGGGCGGTGCAGCACGAGACGGACCACCTCAACGGGGTCGTCTTTATCGACAAACTCTCTTCCACGCAGACGCTGATTCTCAAGGGGCGCATTGCAAAGCTGGCCCGGCAGACGAAGCAGCAGATGGCCGTGGAGGAGGCGATTGCGGAGGGTAAGCCGGTTCCGCAGCGCGGCAAGGGCGGACGCTGGATTACGCCGCCGGGCGCGGCCGGGCATGCGCCTCAAGAGGCGAAAACTCCTCCGGCGGGAGATGCGTCATGACGGAGAAGGCTGCGGCGGGCGGCTGTCATTGCGGTGCTGCGGAGACGAAAGGCGCGGCATCCGCACCGGATTTACCCGTCATTCAGGACGAGGATGAGCTGGCCGATCTGGCGGAGCTGTTCAAAGTCTTCGGCGATTCGACCCGCATCCGCATCCTGGTCGCCCTGATTGAACGGGGGCACTGTGTGTGCGAACTGGCGGACGGGCTGGGGCTGACGCAATCCGCGGTTTCTCATCAGCTCCGCATTCTCAAGCAGGCGCGGCTGGTGCGCTCGCGCCGATCGGGCCGGAGTGTGCGGTATGTTCTGGCGGACGATCATGTCCGCACGATTATTGATCAAGGGCGCAACCATATCGGAGAGTAAGGTGAAGGACAGCTTTTTCCGAACCCTTTGGCATCGGATGGCAGGGGGTGAGAAGGGGGACGCGAATCAGGGGCCGTCGGCAGCATCGACAGCCCCTGACGTTTCTCCTTCTGCAGACGCGACATCGCCCCGACCGGACCCGGGCGCCGTTGCGGAGCCTGTGACGCCCGCAACCCCCGGACGGCCCGCGCCCGCAGACGCTGCTGCAACGCAAGGTCCTGCTTCCAGCGAACCGGTGGCGCCTCAACCGGTAACAGAACCAGCGAACCCGGAGGCCCCTGCTCCGGAGACGCCTTCCGCTGTTTCGGTACCTGTTGCGGAGGCTGCGCCCCCTGTGGAACCTGCGGAGGCCGCGCCTGCACCGCAACCCTTTTTCGAAAAGTGGTTCGGCTCCTGCAAACTCCAGTGCGATATGGGGCGGTTCTTCATTCCGCTGGCCATTCAGGCGGCCTCGCAGAGCCTGACATACCCGCTCGTGGCGAGCATCATTTCGCACGGCCGCCTCGGCACGCTCGAGTTTGCCGCCTTTGCGCAGGGGCAGGCGCTCATGTTCCTGCTGGGCGCATTGGGCAGCGGCTCCATCACAACGGGCATGGTTTTTGCCCGGTCCCGCACCGGTTTCCTCAATTACAGCCGGCTGGTTTCCATCCTGACCATCACGACGGCGGTGTTGCAGATTCTCTGCTGCATTCCGCCGCTGGACCGCTTCATGTTCGGACGGGTTCTCGGGCTGTCCGGCGAGGCGATGATCGTGGCGCGCAATACCATGTTCCTGTGCGTTCCGATGCAGGTCTTCTTTTATATCCGCGGCATTTCCCTGGCCACGCTGTTCATCGAAAAGCAGAGCGGAAAGGCGAATCTCGCGACGCTCTGCCGCATCGGCGCGACGGCGCTGTGCTGTCCGCTGTTCGGCTGGATGGGCTTGAGCGGCTACTTCTGGGGCGCGGTTGCCATGACGTTGGGCGTCTGGCTCGAACTGGCGATGACGAAGCATTACGCGAAGCCCTACATGGAGAAGCTGACCGATGCGCCGGAGCTCGAGAAAGCCAGCACCGCCCGGCAGCTCCACTACATGATTCCGCTTTCCTTCGGCGGCATGATGCTCTCGGCGACCGGCTTCATGATTGCCATCTTCCTCTCCAAGGCGCCCCAACCGGAGATTGCGCTGCCCATTCACTACATTCTGATGGGCTTTATCAATCCGCTGGGGTTTGCGGCGTTGCGCATGCAGACGGTGACCATCTGCTTCCCGCCGGAGTCGGTCGGCCTCCGCCCCATGCAGAGCTTTGCCATCTGGGTGGGCGGACTGCTGTGCATGGTGTCCTTCCTGATGCAGATTCCTTCGGTTGCGGACTGGTATTTCGGCGAGGTGCAGAATCTGCCGCCGGAGCAGGTGAAGATGGCCATGCTGGCCGCGCTGTTTGTGGCGCCGTTCCCGCTCGTGCAGGCGCTGCGCGGGCATGCGGAGGGACTCGCCGCCGTGCGGCGGCGTCCCAACGCGATTCTGGCGAGCCAGGCGATTTTTCTGACCGTGCTGGTGCTGACGCTGGGCGCGCAGGTTACGCACCCCGTCATACCCGGCTACCTGATGGGCGCCACGTCGCTGCTGGCCGCAAACTTCATGTCTTTTGTCACGCTCCGCATTGCGCTGATTGCCAACGATCTGGCCGACCAGTATCACGTTTCGGTCAATGTCCACGACCGCTGTTCTCCAACCGGCATCCGTTCCTGACGCCGTCACCGTTCCGCCGCGCTGCCTTCGCTGTCCGCTCCGCCGACTCCTCTTCACTGCGCTGCCTTCGCTGCGCGCTCGCGAGCCGTCCTGTCCGTCCTGTCCGTCCTGTTCGTCCTGTTTTCGGCTCGCGCCCCGCTGGCTTCGTTGCGCTGGCTTCGCCCCAGGCGGCCATACCGCCTTCTAAAAAGTCCTTATTTGACACCCTGGTCGGAACGTTAGTGGAGGTTTCAGAAGGGGGCTACTCCGTGTGGCTCAAATTTCTAAACTCTTCGCGTGGCTGAGTTTCACAACCTTACTCCGTGTGGCTCACGACCCGGGATAAGCCTGTGAAAATGTTAACTGGAGAAGATGAGATTTTTTTGATAAACTGCTTTCCGGTCAAGCATGACCAGAGGCTTCCGCAAGGGTGCGAAAGTCTCCGCAACACGAATCGGAGTGAAACTTCGATACCATCAAATCGGGAGAAGAATATGGCACCGACGAAAAAAGAATTGAAAGAGGCGGAAAACCGCGCCATCAAAGCCTTGAGCAAAGCGCTTCCGGAAATCCTGGACACCTGGCCGCTGCATGAATGTTCCGGGGCGACGGTTTCGGCGGAACAAATGGCCTGCGATCTCATCGAAGGCCTGAAAGAAGACGGATTTACGGTTCTGGATCACCCGTATTTCGTCATTCCGGCTTCCGAAACCAAGAGCGGCAAGGATGTGGAAATCCGCTGGGACTGATTTCCGTTTCGTTTTTGCGGAAGGTTCTTCCTGCCGGCGACGGAGGAATCTTGATCCGTTGCTTTTCTTCAGAAGGAGCGTTTCCCTTTTGCGCCGGAAAATGGATTGTCTGCGTTGAATCTGCTGCGGCAGATTGCGCCGTAAGGGTGTAACCACAGGAACGTTGTCATGGGTTTTGCAAAGCTGCTTTCGGGTGCCGTCAATGGCATGGAGGCGATTCCCGTAGAAATCGAGGCGGACGCCTCGCGGACGGGCGATCCGCAAATGGTCATTGTCGGGTTGCCGGATGCGACGGTACGGGAAAGCCAGCACCGGGTTTCGACGGCGATTTCGAATTCCGGGTATGCGGCCTTTGACGGACGGGTGACGGTCAATCTGGCGCCGGCGGACATCCGGAAGGACGGCTCGCTGTTCGATCTGCCGATTGCGTTGGCGGTCCTGCTGGCTTCCGGCGCGCTCAATCCGCCGGGCAAACCCGCAGGGCGCGCCCCTTTGCAGCCGCCCCTGTTTCCGGAGAAGACGCCGCCGCCGGAAGCGGCTGCGAAGGCGCGGGCGATGTTCGATAAAACGGCGGTTGCGGGCGAACTTTCGCTGGGCGGCGAAGCACGCCCCGTGCGCGGCATTCTGCCGCTGGCCATTTCCCTGCACAAGGCGGGCGTGAAACGGTTCCTCGTGCCCGAAGCCAATGCGCCCGAAGCGGCGGTGCTCCGCGGGCTGGATGTCTATCCGGTCCGTTCGCTCCGCCATGCGGCGGACATTCTCTCCGGCGCGGACGGCGGGCGCACGCAGCCGCTGCGCCTCAATCCGGATGAGCTGTATGCCTCTGCGGATACCTGTTCCGCGGATTTCGTGGACGTCAAAGGGCAGGAGCTCGCCAAGCGCGCCATTCAGGTCGCGGTGGCCGGCGGTCACAATATCCTGCTCATCGGGCCTCCGGGAACCGGCAAATCCATGCTGGCGCGCTGCATTCCCAGCATTCTGCCGCCGATGACGCAGGAAGAATCCCTCGACGTCACGAAAATTCAATCCATTGCGGGCATTCTCCCGCCGGGCACGCCCTTTTTGCGGGAGCGTCCCTTCCGCTCGCCGCATCACACGGTCAGCGACGTCGGGCTTATTGGCGGCGGGACGCATCCCTCGCCCGGTGAAGTGACGCTCGCCCATCTGGGCGTTCTCTTCCTCGACGAACTCCCGGAATATTCCCGGACGGCACTCGAGGTGTTGCGTCAGCCGATGGAGGACGGGTTTGTGACGATTTCGCGCGCCATGGGGTCGGCCCGGTTCCCGGCGCGTTTCATGCTCGTTGCCGCCATGAACCCGTGCCCCTGCGGCTATTTCGGCGATCCGCGCCGCCCCTGCCGCTGCACCCAGACGCAGGTGCACCGTTACCGCTCGCGCATCTCCGGTCCGCTGCTCGACCGCATCGATTTGCACATTTCCGTTCCGCTCATGGAACTGCGGGATCTGCAGAGCATCCCCGCCGGTGCCTCCAGCGCCGATTTGCGTGCGGGCGTTTTGCGGGCCCGCGCCATCCAGCGCGAACGCTACAAGGCGCGCCCGGAGCCGCGCACCAACGCCGCCATGACCCGCCGCGACGTCGAAAAATACTGCCATCTGAATGACGAATGCCTCCAGATTATGAATTTCGCCATTCAGCAGCTGCACTTCTCGCCGCGCTCCCACGACCGGATTCTCCACGTCGCCCGAACCATCGCCGACCTGGCCGGTCACGACCAAATCCAGCCCGTCGACCTCCAGGAAGCCCTGTCCTACCGCTCGCTCGACCGCTCCATCTGGACCTGACGGGGGGCGAAGCCCCCTTTTCTGCCGGGCGGCGTTAAACCGCCCGGTCTTGGCCGCTGGCTGAACGGTCGCCCCGGCACTCCGAGGCCGGACGAGTGCGCCGCCGAATGTTGCGGTTTTTGATGGGGCCTCCGGAACCGGCGGTGAACCGCCATCCGTGGCAGCCGCGCGGCAGCTGCGGGGGCTTTTCCGCCCCGGCTAGGCGGAGGTTTGGGTGGTGACGAGGCGGGCGTAGAAGCCGGGGGCGTGCGCGAGGGCCTCGTGGGTGCCATGCTGGGAGATGTGGCCGTCTTCGAGCACGATAATCTGGTGGCATCGTGCGGCCATGGAAACGCGCTGGGAGACGATGATGGCGGTCTTGCCCTGCATGAGCTGCGTGAGCGTTTCCTGGATTTTGCGCTCGGTGTCGGCATCGAGGGCGGAGGTCACATCGTCGAGGATGAGAATTTCCGGATCGGTGATGAGGGCGCGGGCGATGGATATGCGCTGCCGCTGACCCCCGGAGAGGGTCGTCCCTTTTTCGCCGATGATGGTCTCGTACTGCACGGGAAGCCGCATGATGAAATCGTGGCAGTCTGCGGCCTTGGCGGCATTCATGATCTGCGTGGGGCTGGCATTCGGCGAACCGTAGATGATGTTCATTCGGACGGTGCCGCTGAGAATCTGCGCCTCCTGCGGAACCATGGAAACGCCGCGGTGCAGGGTCTGCTGCGTAAACTTGTCGAGCGGAGTCTGATCGATGCGGATGACGCCGGTTGTGGGATCGTAGAGACGCGCCAGCAGATTGACCAGCGTCGTTTTACCGGCGCCGGAGGGACCCATGATGCACGTCCATTTACCGGCGGGGATAAAGGCGTTGATATTGGAGAGAACCAGCGGCGAGCGTTCGCTGTAGCGGAAGGAGAGATTTTCGATGAAAACGCCCTGCCGTACCGGCGGCTGGAAAGGAACGGCATCCGGCGCATCGGGAATCTCGTTTTTGTTTTCGAGCGTGTAGGCGACGCGCTGAATGACCGCAAAAAGCCCGGCGATATCCGACGAAACCTGCGTCAGCTGAACGATGGGCGTGAAGAGGTTCACCGCGGCGCCGTAGATGAACATCATCTTGCCGAGCGTCATGGAGCCGTCCAGCACGCAGTAGGTGCAGTAGATGAAGATGCCCTGCGAAACGAAGGCGGTGAGCAGCTGGGCAAAGCGCCCGATGCCGGCGGCGAGCCGCTGCTGCGCCAGCGTGTCGCGCTGCAGGACCGCCGAAAGCCGGTAGAAATTGCGCCGCTCCGCGCCCTCACGCCCGTAGGCGAAAATGGCTTTGATGGCGTCGAGCTTCTGGGAGACAAGCCCCCAGAGGCAGGAATTGGAATGCCGCGCCTCTTTGTGGAATTCCTTGACGCGGATCTGGTTGTTGCGCATCACCAGCGTGTACGGCACGGCGGCGGCAACCACCGCCAGCGCACAGACCCAGTCGAGCGTAAAGAGAATGACGAGGCCCACCAGGAACATGAACGTCTGCGAAACAACCGTGGCAATGACGTTGAGGAGCATGCCCTGGATGAACCCGACATCGGACATCACACGCGCGAGCAGGCGCCCGGGCGTCGTCGCCTGGTGATACCCGCTGGAAAGGCCAACAATCTTCTGGTGGACGGCGCCGCGCAGCGCAACGGTCATCCGGTGGGCGACTTTGTGCCGGGAACTGATGGCGATGCGCCCGCCGACATTGAGCAGGATGACCGTCGAGAGGTAGATGACGAAGAGCCCGAAGAGGCGCAAGCCCGCATCGGGCGGACGCGCGGAGGCGGATTTCTCGAGGCGGTACGCCTCCGAAACGCGCCCTTCGGTGCGGCGCGCCCGCTCCTCGGAGACGGGCGCCACGAAGGCGCTCAGCGCGGAACTTTCATCGCGGTCGCGCACATACGGGGCGTCGGCAACGCGGTCCGGCGCCGTGGCGCGCGCCCGCCAGTCCTGCACGACGGCGGGCGGATCGACGACGAGAATTTTGTCGATGACGACCTGCCCGTAGTAGGACATCAGATACACGGAGCAGGCGGAAGCCGTCGTAATGAGCAGATAGATGAGAAGCGGGACCTTGTGCGGCCAGATGTAGCCGAAAAAGAACATCGAGAGCAGCCGCAGCGGCTTGGTGTAGGTGTACACCTCGCGCGGCGGGCGGTACGGCACGTCGCGGTCCGCCCAGCGCGGGCGGCGCCGGCGGAAGCCGCCGCCGGTGCGCTCTTGCGGCGGCGGATTGGCGGCGGGGGCGTCATTCATCGGTTTCATCGGTGATGACCCCCTTTCCGGCATGCTTCTCGTAGAGTTCACGGTAACGGCCGCCCGGAATGGCCATGAGCTCGTCGTGGGTTCCGGTTTCGGCGATGACGCCGCCGTCGAGCAGGATGATCCGGTCGGCGTTGCGGATGGTGCTCAGGCGGTGCGCGACGATGAACGAGGTGCGCCCCTCGAGGAAGCGGTCCATGGCGCGCTGGATCGCTTTTTCGGACTCGCTGTCGAGGGAACTGGTCGCCTCGTCCATGATGATGATGGCGGGGTTGGCGAGGACGGCGCGGGCGATGGAAATGCGCTGTTTCTGCCCGATGGAGAGCTGCACGTCGCGGTCGCCGATGACGGCATCGTAGCCGTTGCGGATGGCGAGGATGTCCTCGTGGATTTCGGCGATTTTCGCGGCGTTGACAACCTCGTCCATCGTGGCGTCGGGGCGCGCGTAGCGGATGTTGTCCGCAATGGAGACGGTAAAGAGGAGCGACTCCTGCAGTACGATGCCGAACTGCGAACGCAGGGAATCGAGCGCCACGTCGCGGATATCGTGCCCGTCGATGCGGATCGTACCGGCGGAAACATCGTAGAGCCGCATGATGAGCGAGAGAATCGTCGTTTTGCCGCAGCCGGTCGGCCCCACCAGGGCGATGGTCTGCCCGGGCTTCACGTGGACGTCGAGGTCGCGGATGACGGGGCGCCCCGGAATGTACGCGAAAGAGATGTGGTCGAGGTCGACCTGCCCGCGGACGCGCGGAAGGCGGAGCGCATGAGGCTTGGAGACGATTTCCGGTTTCTGGTCGAGAATCTCGAACAGGCGGTCGGTGGAGATGCGCACATTCTGGAGCTGTTCGGCGAGCTGGGAAAAGCGGACGGCCGGCCAGAGAATCTGCATGGCGTACGTGGTGAAGGCCGTGACGTCGCCGTAGTTGGCGGAGCCGTCGAGCACCATGGCGCAGCCGAGGAAGTAAATCGAAACGCGCCCGATTTCCTGCAGCAGCTGCGTGTTGTACGAAAAGGTGGTGGAGGCTTTCCAGCTTTCGTGCGCGTGTGTGGTGGTTTCTTCGGACTGTTCGTCGAAATGGAAATTCTCGCGGTTTTCCGCGGCATAGGTCTTCACCGTCAGGTTGGCCACGAGGCGGTTCTGAACGCCGGCCGAAAGCCTGTCGTTCATGTTCTGCCAGCGGCGCGTCGCCTTGCGGATGCGCGCGATGCTCAATTTGAAATTGACGACGAAGAGGGCGACGACGATGAGAATCGGCAGGGCCAGGCGCCAGTTGATGTAGAGCGTGGCGGAAATGGCGAAGAGCGAGCAGACGAGGTCGGAGACGACCTGGATGGAATTGGCACCGAGGATCTGCTGCATCGTGGTGCTGTCGCCCATCAGCCGGTTGATGAGTTTGCCGGTGCTGTATTTTCCGAAGAAGCCGATGTGGAGTTTGAGCAGATGGCTGTAGACGTGCATGCGCACATCGAGCACGAATTTCTGCCCGATGTACGCAATCCCGAGGACCTGCAGAAAACTGACGAACGCATGCAGGACGGGCGTTGCGAAAATCAGCACGATGAGCCCCGGGAGAATCTCCGTGTGCCGCTCGCCGATGACGTCGTTGATGACGGCGCGCGTGAAGAGCGGCGGCAGCATCGCCAGGATGGAGATGACGCCAGTGGCGAAAATCAGCTGGAGAATGCGCCGCCGGAAAGGACGCATGAACGGAAGAATCTTCCGCAGCGTACTTTGCCCGGATTCCTCCGGGACCATCATTTTGCGGGCGGCGGCACACACGGCGAAGAGGTGGCGGCGGGTCCGCCCTGCTACATGCGGCGGGGCGGGCGGGGCGGTTTAGGGCTGGAAGATGAGTGACCAGAGCGAGACGCGCCCGATGCGGATGCGCGCATTGGCGGAGGTGCCGGGCGCCACGGGCCAGTCTTTGCGGTCGAACGAGCAGTACACCACGCGGTAATTGTTGTCGCCGGAGCCTTCGACGACGTCGCGCATGGCTTCGACCTGCCCGTAGAAGCGCGTCGGAATCAGCGTCCGGTAGGTGCCGAGGCGGAGTTTGACGCGCTGCCCGGGTTTCACGCGGGCGGCGTAGCGTTCCGGGACGCGGAGCTTGAGCAGGTTCACTTCGCCGTCGAACACTTCGTAGAGCACCATGTCGGGGCGCAGCAGTTCGCCCACGTAGAAGGTGTAGCGGAAGGCGCGGCCCGCGATGGGGGCGCGGATGGTGCGGTCGCGCAGCGCCGCCTCGGCGCGCTCGAGGGCTTCGCGCTTCGTGGCGAGTTCCTGCTTGAGCACGTCGATTTCAATCTGCCCGATGGTGAGGTCCGTCTCGCGGAGCGAACGCAGCGTCTCGCGGGAACGGGTGACGCCGAATTCGTCGTCCGAGAGCTTGCGGCCGGAGACGAGCCCCTTGTCGTGCAGGAGGCGCGTGAGCTTAAGCTGCTCTTCGGCATAGGAGAGCTCGAGCTCGGCGAGGCGGAGCCGCTCGTTGTGGGCGCGGAGCGTTTCCGCCACGGAGGCGGACTTGAGCGAGAGGCGCGACTCGGCTTCGGCGACCTGGCTGCGCGCTTCGCCGACGGCGGCGCGCTCCGCATCGTCCTCGAGCCGTACCAGCGGGTCGCCCGCTTTCACGTCATCGCCGGAAAAGACGAGGATTTCCGCAATGCGCCCCGTTGTGGCGCTCCGGGTTTCCGCATAGACCGACGTCGTGGCGTAGCCGGACGCTGCCGCGTACTTGGGCACGCGGATGAGGAAGCCGGTCGCGACGACGACGGCCGCAATGAGCAGCGCAACGCCGAGGTTGCGCAGGAGGCGGGAGGAACGTTCCGACCGGGTCGACGGCATTTCCTCGCCGGCAGTGGTTCTGATGTCACCCATGGGCGTCTCCGGTTTCTCCGCAGGGGGCGGTTATTTGCGTTTGGTGGAGATGAAGTCCTTGGCCAGTGAGCGGTAGCCCTCCGTTTCGTCGAGGTAGCGCTTGACGCAGAGGTTGCAGTTTTCGCAGGCCGTTTCGTAGCAGTTGCGATGCACGCGCGAGGGATACATAGCGCGGAAGGCTTCGTAGCAGTCGTCCGAGCAGAAGCAGAAGCGGTCCTGCGAAGCGCCGAACGCGATGTGCAGCAGGTGGAAGCCCTCCTTTTCCGGCGAGGTTTCTTTGCCGCACCAGCCGCAGGTGAGGTTGAGCCGCTCGAGAATCTGCTTGCGCCGCTCCTCCAGTTCGCCCTGCTCCCAGTCGTACGCAATCCAGTCGACCGCATGCGCCTGAATGCGCGCCACGACGGCATCGTGGCGCACGACGAGCGCCGTGCCGTCCTTGACGATGTAGCACCGGTCGCCGCAGATCGGCTCCTGCCGTCCGTGGACGTACACTTTGACGGAGCCGCTTCTCGGCATCGAGTAGGCGTTCCAGCCGCAGGCGTCGCAGACGGAGACGAACAGGTGCTGCTGGAGGCTTTCGCCGCACTGCGGGCAGCGTCCGCGCTGGAGCACATGGAGGCGCTTGACCGACTGTTCGGCGGCCGTGCGCATTTCCTTGAAGGCTTCCTGCTGAATGCGGTCTCCGGCTTCTTCCTCGGAGAGCATCTCCAGGTCCGTCTTGAATTTATCCGGGTCGTCGTTGAAGAGCGCCTCGGAGAGGGGCGAGGAGGTGTCCGGGATGGCGGCGGGCGTCGTGTTTTTCCGGAACGGGTTCAGGAGGTACTGAAAGGGATTTTTCATGGAGCGGCTTTCTCAAGGGGTAGGGGCGGCGGGGCGATCTTCCGCTGCGGCGGGCGCGCCGGGCTCATCGGGCAGGCGCCCGACGGTGCGCAGGAGCTCTGTCATCGCGGAAACGACTTCGCCGGCGACGCTGATCTGGCGGCGCGTCGCGCTGGTGAGGTCCTGCTGCGCGTCGAGCACGCTGCGGCTCGAGCCGTCCCCGAGCGCAAAGCGGTCGTCTTCGGCGGAGAGGGCGTCGGAGGCCGCGAGTACGGCATCGTGCGCCGTCTGCAGCCGGGCGCAGGCATTGGTGAAGGAGACGAGCGCCCGTTCGCGTGCGATGCGCTCGGTCAGCAGCGTGTTTTCGTAGTCGCGCTGCAGGGCGCGGGCTTCGGCGGCATCCGCTTCGATGCGCGCTTCATCGCCGCCGCTGAAGAGGTTGCGCCGGAAGATGAGCGCGACGGTGTAGCCGGTATCATTCCCGGAGTCGGCGTCCGTTTCCGAACGCCAGCCCGCGGAAAGGTTGAGGTTGAGTTCGTCGCGCAGATCCTCGGCGGTATGGCGCGTGGCGGCGGCGGCGCTTTGCGCGAGGGCGTGCGCGCGGCGCACGGTCGGCGAGGTCTGCTCGAGGTCCAGCGCCGCCAGCGGCGCGATGTCCAGCTGCGCGAGGGCGTCCGCCCAGCGCAGCAGCAGCTCCGGGTTGTCCGGCATGTCGCCGGGCAACTGCGCGAGCCCCAGCGCCTGCGCGAGCGTCGCGCTCTGGGTGCGGATGGACTGTCGTGCGCTCTCGAGTTCTTCGCGCCGGAGCGTGGCTTCGTAGCGGGCCGGGTAAATCTGGTATTGCGCGAGGTCTTTGAGGCGGACGCGCTCCGTGGACTGCTCGAGGAGTTTTTCGGCGCGCGTCATGGCTTTCTCGATTTCTGCGGCATCCGCCGCCTCGAGGAGCCATTGCGCATACTGCTTGACGATTTCCGCGGAAATGTCGATGAGTTCTTTTTGCACGGCGCAGAGCTGCGCCGCTTCATCGAAGGAGAGCTGCTCCATTTCGAGCGCATTGAGCGCAAACGCGCGGTCGCGCAGCAGCGGGACGCGGAGCATGGCGCCCAGCCCTGTTTCCGCCGAGTCGCTTTCCGCCTCGCCGGTCGCATCGCTGTAGACAAGGGCGCCGACCCCGCCGTAGACGCCGCGCACCAGCGGCGCCTCCACGCCGGCGCCCGCATAGTTCGAGTTGGCGTCGATGACGCGGGAGAAGGTCGTGTGCGGCACGCCGGAGGGATCTTCGGTGCGCCCCGCCGCCGCCGAGAGCGCGGGCGAGCGAAACTGCAGGTCGGCGGCTTTCAGCAGCAGGGAGGCGCGGTCGGCGCGGTCGAGCTGCGCGAGGTAGCGCGGATGCGTCATCCGGTACGTCTGCAGCCAGGTGCAGAGACGCCCCGCTTCCGGCACCATGCCCAGAAGCGCGGCCGGAGCCGCTTCCGCCGATGCGGGTTGCACCGGTGCGGGCAAAGCCGGGGCGTTGGTGGCCGCAGCCGGTTCCGCCGCCACAGCCGCCGTTCCCGCCGTCAGGGCGAGAAGGACCGGCACAAAGGAAAGACAACGATTCTGTCTGTTGTTCATGGAGGACGTTCTCCGGTGGGCAATCTGCCCCCGCAACACCGGAAAAGACCAGCTGGAGAGCCGGTTCGGGGCGCGGGCTTTGATTGCGGTCACGAATTGCTGAGAATAGAGGTTGAAATCCGTGGAATGAACAGCTCTGATTTCGAAGGAATGCACCGCCTGGAGACCGGAAAAAGGCTCCCAGACAGGCGTATGGGAAATCGGACAGGAGGTCTGTAACAGAAAAGTATGCCCTTCCCGTAAAGGAAAGGCAACCGTTTTTCATTTTTTCATCCCTGTGCGCATCCGCCGCTCGCGCTCCGCTGGCTTCGCAGCGGGCGGTTAACGCCGCCCGCATCACCCGCGGGGGTTCCCCGCCCCCGCCCCCGCCGCCGCCGGCGGGCGGCTCAGTCGATGCGGCAGCGCCAATGCTTTTCCATGCCGAGCGGGAAATCGTGGAGCCGGAAATTGCGGAGGCGCGGGCGCAGCAGAACAATCTCGCGCTTGTAGTAGAGAAAGACCCACGGAAGGTCGTTGCGGACGATGTCCTGCATTTCGAGGCAGAGGGCGCGGCGGCGCTCTTCAGAGCGCGTGGTATTGGCCTCCTCATAAAGCGCGTCAAACCGGGGATTGGCGTAGTTCGTGCGGTTGGGTCCGGGAGAGGCGTTGCGCGAGTAAAACAGCTGCAGAAAATTGAGGGGGTCGGGGTAATCGGCGACCCAGCCGAGCTGGAAGAGCTGCTCCTCGCGTTTGGCGAGACTCTGCAGAAAATGCGGAAACGTGCGCATGTCCAGCGCAAGATCGATGCCGATGCGGGCAAAAAAGGAAGCCATGAGCTCGGCGCCTTCGCGGGTCTGCTGGTCGGCTTTGCCGAGCATCAGCGTGAGCCGGAGACGTCGGCCCGTTTGGGGGTCGATGCCTTCCGGGTAGCCCGCTTCGGCGAGGAGCGCGCGGGCGCGGTCGAGGTCGTAGCTGTACGGTTGCGGCGTTTCGATGCGGTTGGCGATGCCGGGCGGAATGGGGCCATCGGAGGGCGCGATGCGTCCGCGGTTGAGCGCGACCCAGTCCGCGGCATGAAAGGCGCAGGAAAGGGCGCGGCGCAGCAGGAAGTTGGTGCCGACGACGGGGTCGTCCATGTTGAACCCGAGAAAGTAGCTTTCCAGCGCGGGCTGGGCTTCCATGCGGATGCCCTGCGAGGCCAGCTCAGGGCGCAACCCGCCGCGCTCATCCAGAACGGCATCCCAGTTGTCGCGGGAGATTTCCGTCGCCAGATCGAACGTGCCGCGCAGAAACGAAAGCCACTGCGTGGAGGCATCCTGCATGACCCAGTATTCGACCGCCTGAAACGGCGTCGTTCCCTCGAAAGGGTCGAGAACCGGCGTGTGGTCGCGCGCGGGGTCGCGCCCGGGGCGCCGCTCGAGGCGCATGCGGTGGCCGCGCCGCCAGCTCGCCAGCCGGAACGGACCCGATCCCGCCTCATGCTGCCCGAAGCGCTCTCCGTAGCAGGCGACGGCTTCGTGCGGCACAATGGCGCTGAAGGTCATCGCCAGACGCCAGAGAAAATCGGGGGCGGGGCGCGTCAGCCGGATGACGAGCGTGCGGTCATCCACCGCCTGAAGTCCGGCAATCTCCCGTGTGTAATCAGTGGGGGTCGTCACATCGCGGCTCGCCTCGTAGAACGCGTGGAAGCCCTCAATCAGGCCGTCGAAAATCCAGAACCCGGAAGAGGTCAGCTTGGCGTCGGCGAGCCGTTTCCAGGAAAACACGACGTCGGCGGCAACCAGCTTGCGCCGTCCGTCGGGCGTCTGGAAACAGGCGTCCGGACCAAACCAGACGTCATCCCGCAGGGTGACGGTGAGGGTGCGTCCATCTTCGGAAAGGGCGGGCATTTCCGCCGCCACGTAGGGAATCAGGCGGTAGGGGCGCGCCGCATAATCGTATTGGAGGAGCGTTTCGTAGACGAGCAGAACGGGACGTCCCGCCGCCATCGAAGCGGCTTGCACGGGGTCGAGACTCGAAACGGACAAATCGGAGCGCCGGAAAACGGCCTCCGTTTCAGCCGCGCCGCTCACGGCCGGAAGACAGCAGATGCCCGCCCAAAGCGCCATCAGGCGCAAAACTAAAAATCGACCTCGTTTCACACCCCCATTCTACCAGAAACCACAGCCCCGCGCCTCCCGCCCTCGCGCCCGCTGTCTCCGCTGCGCTCCCTCCGCTGCGCTGGCTTCGCCTCCGCCCCGCTGGCTTCGCTGCGCTGGCTTCGCCTCCCTCCGCTGCGCTCCCTCCGCTGCGCTCCCTCCGCTGCGCTCCTTTCGCTGCGCTCCCTTCGCTGCGCGCTCGCGAGCCGTCCTGTCCGTCCTGTCCGTCCTGTTCGTCCTGTTCGTCCTGTTTTCGGCTCGCGCCCCGCTGGCTTCGTTGCGCTGACTTCGTTCAGATCGCCGCCTGTTGATGGGAGAGAGAGGTTTCTTTATACTGGAAAAGCCGTTGTGCGTTGACGCATGATGGCTCTCTTTTTCCGGTTTTTCCTTTTGCTGTTTCATGAAAATCCTCATCGGGTACGTACCGCTGGAGTCATCGCTTGGCATTCCGCTGCTGTCGCAGAACCGGCAGTTCCAGTGGTTCTCAAAGCCGACGTATGTGTATCCGATGGTGCCGGCATCGGCGGCGACGCTGCTCCAGCGTCGCGGACATGAAGTCTTGTGGCTCGACGGCATTGCGGAGGAATTGACGCAGGAGGCGTTCGACCGGCGGTTCCTCGCGTTTCGTCCCGACGTCTTTCTGCTGGAAACCAAAACGCCCGTCGTGCGGCAGACTTGGCGGAAAATCGACCACCTCAAGGGCCTCCTGCCGTCCTGCCGCATGGTGCTGTGCGGCGATCACGTCACGGCCATGCCCGAGGAAACGCTGCGCGCCTGCCGCGTCGATTTCGTGCTGCGCGGCGGCGACTACGATTTTTCGCTCGATGAACTCGTCGCCTGGTTTGCGGAGAACGGGCTCCACACGGCGCCGGACCACGCCGGTGCCACGCCCCTGCCACCGGGCTTTACCTGGCGCACGGCGGAGGGCGCGGTGGCGGACTCCGGCCCGTTCTGCAATGCACGGCACAAGCTCACCGAACTGCCGGAAATCGACCGCGAACTGACCTGCTGGCGACTCTACAGCCGCGAAAACGGCAATTTCCGGCGGACGCCCGGCGCGTACACGATGGCGGCGCGCGACTGCTGGTGGGGCAAATGCTCTTTCTGCTCGTGGACGACGCTCTATCCGGAATGGCGCACCCGCACACCCGCGCAGCTGCTCGACGAAATCGGCCGCCTGATCGAGCATTGCGGGGTCAAGGAAATCTTCGACGATTCCGGATGCTTCCCGGCGGGCGCCTGGCTGCGCGAATTCTGCGAAGGCATGGTTGCGCGCGGCTATCACCGCAAAGTGCGGCTGGGCTGCAATATGATCCCCGGCGTCCTCGATGCGGATCTCTACCGCGCCATGGCCAAAGCCGGCTTCCGGTTTGTGCTCTTCGGCCTCGAGTCGGCGCAGGTGGAGACGCTCCGGCGCATCAACAAATGCCCCAAGGCAAAAGACATCGAGGACTCGATGCGCCTCGCGCACGAAGCCGGGTTGCGCCCGCATGTGACGTGCATGATCGGCTACCCGTGGGAGACCGCGGACGATGCGCGCCGCACCATCGCGCTCACGCGCTCGCTTTTCGACCGCGGCTGGATCGACACCCTGCAGGGCACCATCGTCATTCCCTATCCGGGAACGCCCCTGTTCCGGGAATGCCGCGAAAACGGCTGGCTCCGGACGGAGGACTGGGACCGCTACGACATGCGCGAGCCCATCATGAAATGCCCGGTTCCGGATGAAGAACTGCGCAAACTCGTGCGCGGCCTGTACGAATCGTTCCTGACGCCGCGCTTCATCGTGCGCCAGCTGCTTTCCATCCGCTCGTGGGCGGATATTGCGTTTCTGGGGAAGGCGGGGTTGCGCGTGCTCGGCCACCTGCTCGACTTCCGGTCCGGCCGGGAGACGAAGGACGGTACCTCCCGCCCGGCGTCATGAGTGCGGACGGCGCAGCATCGGCGCCCCCGGTCGGCCGGCTGGCGCCGAGTCCGACGGGCGCGCTCCATCTGGGCAATGCGCGCACGTTCCTGCTCGCCTGGCTGTCGGTCCGCTCGCAGGGCGGACGCCTCCTGCTGCGCATGGAAGATCTCGATCACCCAAAGGTCAAACGCGATGCGGCGCGTGCTGCGCTCGAGGATTTGCGCTGGCTCGGGCTGGACTGGGATGAGGGCCCCGACTGCGGCGGACCCTCGGCGCCGTACGTGCAGAGCGCGCGGCGCGCGCACTACGCGG
>CASFKR010000009.1 GCA_949295265.1 uncultured Verrucomicrobiota bacterium
GTCAGCCCCGCGCCGCCGCGCAGCGCCCCGCAGGCGGCGAGGACCGCCGCCCCCGGGTAGGCGGTCGAGCCCGCCAGGAGTCGCACGCGGCCGAACGAGCCTTTGTGCGCGTCCCAGGCGCGGCGCGGATTCAGAAGCAGCGTGCAGTCTGCTTCCGTGAAAATCTCCGGTTCCGCCGAATCTCCCGGGTTTGCCGACTCCGGCACTGCCGGTCCGGCAATCGGCACAACGCGCACCGAGCCGCAACAGGCGAGCGCCTCCGGGCGCGCAAAACAGCGCTTCGGGAGGCCCATGGAGACCGTGAAGTCCGCGCGCACCACGGCATCCGGCGCGGCGAAGCGTCCTGTGTCCGCTTCCAGCCCCGACGGGATGTCGACCGCGACGACGAGCGTGCCCGGGCGCTGCCCGAGCGCGTTCACAAACGCAATCGCCGTGGCAGCGGCGTGGCGCGGCGCACCGGTCAGCCCGATTCCGAGAATGCCGTCGAGCACGATGCAGGGCGAAGGAAAAGCATCGACAGGCGGAAGAGCGCGCACGGCGGGATCATCCGGAACGGGCACGATGCGGGTGGCGTAGCCGCGCGCGGAAAGCGCCTCGGCGGCGAGGCGGGCATCGCCGCCATTGTTGCCCTTGCCGCAGACGGCGATGATGTCGGGGCGGGCGGGCAGGCGCGAAGCGATGTCGTGAACAAAGGCGGCGAGCTGCGTGGCGGCAATGCGCATGATTTCATCGCCGCGCCGCGGGGTGCCGGGCGTCCAAGCCGTGGCGATGGCCTGTTCATCGTAGCGGCGGATTTCAGAGACGGAAGCGCTTTTCATCGGGGTGGTGGCGCAAGCGGGTGCGCAAAAGGAAGGTCAAAGGGCAGGGGAACTGCGGCGAAACGCCGGTAGCGGCGTGCCGGGACGGAATCCGGGCTTTCTTTTCAGGCGGGGGGGTGCGTGCGCGAGGGCCCGCGCGGCGGTCATCCGGACGGCTGCGGCACCGCGCGTGACATTCCGCTCCGGCTCCGTCCCTGCAGACAGGTTCGCGCGGAAAGCGATGCCGAACCGCTTCTCAAAAGCATACCGTTCCACCGCCCTTTTTTCAATCCGCCTCCCATTCAGACCGATCCCGTTTTTCTGCGTTTTCCGCCGTGAAAACAGGGCGAACACGACGAACAGGACAAACAGGACGAACAGGACAAACAGGACAAACAGGACAAACACGACGAACACGACGAACAGGACATACAGGACGAACAGGACATACGGGACATACACGACGAACAGGACATACAGGACAAACCTCGGCACCTCAGGCGGTGGACGGCTTTTTCAGTCGGCAGATTGCCGGTGCCGCCTGATGTTGCATGATTCGACTCCCGTCGAGGGTCGTGGCGGCGGCTTCGCGCCGCACGGGTGCGCTGGCAACGGCGTGGCAATGCCGTGGCGCTATCTGGGGCTACTGGGGGCACGGTTGTGCCTTTTGTTGGGGCTACTGAGGCTCGCTGCGCTGGCTTCGCGGCTCCGCGCTTGTGGGCTGTCCGCCTCAGGCGAGGCGGACGGGCAGATGTGTGCGCGGCTGAAGCCAGGTACGGATGCGCTGCGCGTAGTCGCGGGGCGGAAAGGGCGCCGTGTAGGCAGGCGTGCGCCCCAGCCGCACGGATTTGGCTTCGCCCAGCGGATGATAAGGCTCGAGGTCAATCGATTGCGCATGCGAAAGCCCGTCCGCCAGACCGGCAATGCGCTGGAGTTCCTCCTCGGTATCGTTGAGCCCGGGAATGAGGGGACAGCGCAGCGCGAGCGTCGCACCGGCCTGATCCAAAAAGCGGAGCGTATCGAGAATCGGCGCGAGCGGTACGCCGGTGTAGCGGAGATGTTTTTCCGGGAGAAGCGTTTTGATGTCGAAGAGGAACAAGTCAACCCACGGCAAGAGTTCGCGGAACTGTGCCTCCGGTGCAAATCCGCAGGTTTCCAACGCGATGTGGGGAATGCCGGGCGCGTTTTTGGCCGCTTCGCAGAGCGCCCGGACAAAGGGAAACTGCGCCATGGGTTCGCCGCCGGAAAGGGTCATGCCGCCGCCGGAGTTTTCGTAGAAGGCGCGGTCTTTGCGCACCTCGGAGAGCACCTCGGACAGTTGCATGGTGCGGCCGCACAGCGCAAGGGCTTCCGCCGGACATTGCTCCGCGCAGCGCCCGCAGCGGGTGCAGCGGGAGCGGTCGAGCGTGTGCAGCCCCGCCGGGGTCAGCGCATGGGCGCCCGCGGGGCAGGCCCGTACGCAGGTGCCGCAGCCCGTGCATTTTTCCGCCGTGAAAAAGAGCTCGGGCGCGGCGGTGTGCGATTCGGGATTGTGGCACCAGAGACAGTGCAGGGGACACCCTTTGAAGAAGACGGTTGTACGGATGCCCGGTCCGTCGTGGATGGAAAACTTCTGAATGTCGAAAATGTTCGCCGAAGGTTCTTCCATATTTCCTCCTGCCTTCTTCCCGCCTTCCTCGCGTTCAGCACGGGAACAGTTGCTCGCCGCCGTCGACCCGGATGCACTCTCCGGAGATGTATTCGCCGCCCGGTCCGCAGAGAAACAGCACCAGACGGGCGACATCCTCCGGCTTTCCGACATGTTCGAGGCGGCTCAGCCCGGGGACCGGGGCGGCCCGGTCGCCCCCGAACCGCAGCCGCGTCGTGGGCGTGTTGATGTTGCCCGGAATCACGCAGTTGACCGGGATGCCGTCATGGCGCAGCCGCGCGGCAAGTTGGCGCGTGTACGCATGAACCGCGTCCTTGGCCAGCGCATATCCGGTGTGACCGGTGCCGCCGGTTTTGTGTCCGCCGCAACCGGCGATGGATCCGATTGTGACAATGCGGCCGAAGCCGCGCTCCGCCATTTCCGGCGCCACCTCCCGGCAGCAGAGCAGCGTGGGCAGCAGATTGATCCGGAACATCGCCTCGATTTCCGCAGGTGTGAAATCGAGCGTTCCGGCGAATGTCCCCGGAGCAATCTCCCCGTGACGGCTGGCGCCGCCGGCGCAGCAGACCAGAAAATCGATCTGTCCGAATGCGGCACGGATCTCCGCCGCACAGCGCCGGACCTCCTCCTCCTGCGAAAGGTCCCCCTGAACGGCCAGGACGTCGCTGCCGGTTTCCGCGGCAAGGTCCCGCGCGACCTCCCGCAGGTCGTTCCCTTCCTGCGAAAGGCGCAGGTTGGTGAACGAGCGCCCGTGCAGCGCGACCCGGCAACCCGCTCCGGCGAAGGCCGCGGCAATCGCCCGCCCGATGCCGCGGGAAGACCCGGTCACCCAGACGCTCCGTCCGCACAACTCGCGGCTGTTCACGGTTGCGCCTCCGTGCGCGCGAGGACATTCTCCTGAATGGATTCGGTGAGGCTCACAAAGGGTGCAGAAAAGCCGGAAACGCGCACCCGCAGATTTTTGTATTTCTGGGGATCCGCGCGGGCGGCCAGGAGCTGCTCGCGCGAGACGTGGCTGAACTGCAGGTGCAGCCCGCCTTCGCGGAAGTAGGTTTCCACGGCGGCCACAAGGCGTTCGAAGCCTTCGGGATGCTGGAGCGTCGGTTCGTCGATTGTGATGTTCAGGATGCTGTTGCCGCACAGGATGCCGGTGGGCGTCATGTGGGCGACGGAGAGCAGATGGCTCGTGAGGCCGTCGCGGTCGTGACCGTTGGACTGACCGCTTCCGAACAGGAGCGCACTGCCGGCGACGCGCCCGTCGGGGGTGGCCGGTGTGAGCGCGCCGTAGCGGGCAAAATGGGCGTTGTAGCCGGTGAGATTGCCGTAGGTGACGGCGTTGCCGTTGATGTCGGTGCGCCCTTCGGCGAAGCGCCACAGACTCCGGTCGAAGGCGCGGGCGGTCTCGTTGGAGAAATCGTCGTTGTTGCCGAAGAATTTTCCGTGGCGGAGAATCTCGGTGCGGAGCGCTTCGTATCCCTGCCAGTCGGCATCCAGGGCGGCGCAGAGTCCGGCGAGGGTCACCTTTTTTTCGTCAAATACGAATTGCCGGATGATGGAGAGCGAATCAATGAGGTTGGTGGTGCCCATCAGGTTGGCGCAATAGCGCGACTTTCGGGCTCCGTTGCGGTTGGCCGGGGCCGCGCGCTCGATGCAACCGTCCAGAAAGAGGCTGGAAAGGACGTTGCAATCCTTTGCGCGGAGCATGTTGAAGCGGTTCGAGACTTCCAGAATTTTTTCCAGTGCGCGAAAGAGCTCCTGCTCGAAGATGGCGTAGAAAGAGGCGTAATCCGCGCATTCGAGGATGTCGGCGCGGCGCTCCTGCAGCGTGGAAATCAGGGGACGGACAATGTTCACCGTGTTGCCGCCCAGCGAGATGCCGCCCTGGAAGGCGGGTTCGTTGCAGCCGACCATGATGTAGTCGAAGGCGTCTTCCCACGAACGGCGGTCGATGGTCTGGAGCGCGTGAATGCGCGGTTCGTCATTGACGAAGGCAATGCGCCGGTTTTTGTCGTTGCGTTCGCAGTCGAGCATGAAGCGCAGGACTTCGCGCGGGGTTTTCCGGGTCCAGCGCAACGAGACCTGCGGGCGGATGAGGTCGCACTCGAGCAGACTTTCCACAATCAGCTTCGAGAGTTCGTTGAAGCCGTCCTCGCGGTCGATGGTGTAGCCGCCGACCACAAAGTGGGACTCCGCGCTGAACGGCGCATTGCCGCTCGTGGGCGGGGTCCAACCGTGAATCATCACGAAGAGTTCCTGCAGCTGTTCGCGTGCTTTTTCCGCGGTGAGCGAGCCGTCCGCCAGCCCCTGCCGGTAGAACGGCAGCAGATACTGGTCGGGGCGCCCGATGCTGTCGGGCAGGAACGGGAAGCAGAAATAGATGCACTGAATGGCTTCTTCGAAGGTGCGGGCCGGATGCATGGGAACCTGCGTGCAGTTCCGCGCCATGCGCAGGAGCGTTTCGCGCCGCTGTGCATCGGTGCAGGCGCGCGCCTCCGTGCGGCAGACTTCCGCCAGCAGGAGTGCCCGTTCGGTGATGCCGCGGATCATGCTTTCGAGCGCGGCGAGAAAGTCGAGTTTTTCCTGCTGCCCGAAATACGCCGGACGGGCGGCAATAATCCGGGCGCGGTAGCCGTCCAGCCCGCCGGCGAGAATCTGCCGGAAGTCCATGTTCGAGTGCTGCCACTCGAGGGTGCAGAGGTTTTCCAGCGGTTTGTTGTAGTAGGGGTCGAGGGCGTGCCGGAAGAATTGCGTGTGCCCGGTGCGCGTAAAAATATCGGCCGGAACGGAGCCGTCGAAGCGCATCCGCCCGATGAATGTGTCATCCGGACCCAGCCCCGGCGGCTGAGCGGCCATGTATTCGCCGAGCCGTTTCGCAATCCGCATCGGCTCGGGCAATTGCTCATCCAGCGGATCATACGCAACGGGGACGCGTTTCGGAAAAATATCCTTCTGTTTCGCTTCGTCAATCAGGCGGGCAATTCGTTCGTTCATGGGCAAAGCCTCCTTCAGGGAGTTGCATCTGCCTCAGTGTACAAAACGGGCTGCGGTTGCGGACATGGAAATTTTCCCGAAAGGCATGTCATTTTTCGGGGAAAAGCGTCTGTGCGGAGCGTTGCCGATATTCGCTGGGCGAGACGCCGGCGTGGCGCCGGAAGAATTTGGAGAAGTAGAATTCCGAAGAAAATTCGAGCTGCGCGGCGATTTCCTTGACGCTCAGCGCCGGATTGGCCAGAAGCTGGGTGGCGCGGGAGAAGAGTTCTTTCTGCAGGTACTTTTTCGGGGAGACGCCGAAAACGGCGCGGAACCGGCGCAGAAACGAATCGGGGGAACAGCCGAGCATCGCCGCCAGCGAATCGATGCGCGTCTGCGCCGTTGCCGCATCGCGCAGATGGCGCAGCACCGGTTCGAAGGCGCGCCGCGCCGCCAGATTCGGGGGCATTTGTTGCGGCCAGTGCATCCGGCAGATGTTCAGGGCGAAAATCTGGCAGCCGATGAGCCGTTTGACCGGATCCGGCTCCCGGAAAACGGCTTCGCATTCGCGCCGGAGCTGCGGGCTGTTGATGATGTGGCAGGCGCCATCCTCCGGGAAAACGCCGGCGCCGGGAAAGATTTCGAGCCGGAAATGAATGCACAGGTGCTCGTTGGCGGGCGTGTACAGGTAGCGCCGTGCAACGCCGGGCAGCAGCAGGCGGATATCGTTTTTGTGAAAGCGGTGGACTTCCCCGGTTTTCAGATTTTCCGACCAGGAGGGATGCTGTGCGTCTTCCCGGGTGCAGGCACTCACCGAGATAAACGGTAAATCGTAGACCCGGCAGAAATCCGCCGCCTCCCGAAAGACGTTTACGAAGGAAAAACGCGGCTGTACTTCCAGCGGTGTCGTCTGGTAGAAGCAGACGCCGGGGACTTGTTGTTTCATGGGGAAAAATCTCGCGATGTCGCCAGAGAGCCGGTGCGGCTCTTTCCCGCAAGCGTATCACGCCCGTCGCCGCAGTGTCCAATTCCCCGCGCCGTCTCCGCTGCTCCGCCGCTGCGCTGGCTGGGGCAACTGCGCTGGCTCCGCTCTGCGGCAACTACCGCGCCAGCCAGCGGGCGAAAAAGCCGCGGCGGCGCGGTGCCGGTTCTTCCGCGGCGGGTAAAATCGGGTTCTCCATGAAGTACGCCTGACTGCAGAAGGCGGCCTCTTCACCCGGAAGGCGCCGCACGTAGGTGCCGTCCGGCGCCATGGTGCTGCTTTTGACGTTGTCGCGCAGCTCGGCATCGAGAATCGCCCGGAGCCCCTCGCGCAGGACAGGGTCCTGGACCGGACACGCAATCTCCACGCGCCGCGTCAGATTGCGCGTCATGAAGTCGGCGGACGAAAGGTAGAGCTCCGCATTCTTTCCTCTGCCAAAGCAGTAGATGCGCGCATGCTCGAGGTAGCGCCCGACAATGCTGAACACGCGGATGTTCTCCGTTTCGCCGGGAACGCCGGGCAGCAGACAGCAGATGCCGCGCACGATCAGATCGATGTGCACCCCGGCGCGCGACGCTTCGCGCAATTTCCGGATGACCTCGATTTCGGTGAGCGAGTTGATTTTGCAGCACACGCAGCCGTTCGACCCTTTGGCGATTTCGCGGTCGATGAGCGTGAGAATGCCCCGTTTGATGCCGAAGGGCGACACCCACAGCCGCCGGTATTCGCCGCGCAGGTCATTCACCAGCAGATTGCGGAAAAAGGCGGCGGCGTCCCGGCCGATTTCCTCATCGGCGGTCATGAGGCTCAGATCGGTGTACAGCGCCGTCGTTTTTTCGTTGTAGTTGCCCGTGCCGATTTGCGTGACGTAGCGCGGGCCGGTCCGGCCGCGCAGCGTAATGAGGCAGAGCTTGCTGTGGCATTTGTAGTCTTCGATGCCGTACACCACCTGACAGCCCGCTTCTTCGAGCATTTTGGACCACGAGATGTTGTTGGCTTCGTCGAAGCGGGCGCGCAGCTCCATGAGCGCCAGCACCTCTTTGCCGTTTTCGGCGGCGCGGCAGAGGATGCGCGCAATCTTCGAGGAACTGGCGAGCCGGTAGATGGTGATTTTGATGGAAATGACATCGGGCGATTCGGCGGCTTCCGTCAGCAGCCGCAGAAAGGGCTCAACCGAGTCGAACGGGTAGAACAGCAGCCGGTCGTGCCGCTGGATGCGCCGAATCATGTCGCCATGCTGCAGGGATGCCGGGAGGCGTGGGCGGTACGGTTTGTAGAGGAGACGCTCCGCCAGCGGGGGCGGCAGCTCCGCCGCCGCGCGAAACACGTATTTCATGTTGAGCGGGGAGCGGTCGGTGTAAATCTGGTGGCGGCTCACCGGAATGAGCGCCGTGAGCCGTTTGAGGAAGGGCTCGGAAAGCGGACGGTCCGTTTCCAGGCGCACCGGTCCCATGCGGTCGCGCACGCGCAGGAGCTTGGAGACCTGACTCCGGAAGTCGGATTCGCTGTCTTCGAATTTCTCGCCGTCGAAACTCAGGTCTGCATTGCGGGTCACGCTGATCAGACAGAGTTCCTGCGCCGCATATTCGCCGAAGAGCTCCGGCGCCCACTGCAGGAGGACCTTTTCCGTGCGGATGAAGCGGAAGGCATGTCCGGGCAGCCGCACGAACGGGGGAAGCGCTTCGGGCACCGGCAGGAAGCCCAGCGCCGTTTTGTCCTTGCCGGCCTGCAGGAGGGCGGCGGCGTAGACGGCGCGGCTGACGAAATGGGGTACCGGGTGGCGCGGGCCGATGATGATGGGCGAGAGCACGGGAAGCATCGTGTCGCGAAAAATCTGCTGCACGTAGTCGCGGTCGATGTCCTCGAGGTCCTCCCAGTCCAAATCCCGCACGCCCTCGCGCGCCAGCGCGGCACAGACTTCGTCGTAGAGCCGTTCCTTGCGCGCAATCAGTCCCGGCACGACGGCGTAAATCTGCTTGAGCTGCTCGGCGGCCGTCCAGCCGCTTTTGTTATCGCGCAAATCGGGCGACATCTCCGAGATATCGAAAAGGCTTCCCACGCGCACCATGAAGAATTCGCCCAGATTATCGGAGAAAATGGCGATGAACTTGAGCCGCTCCATGTCCGGGTTGGACGGATCGGCCGCTTCTTCCAGCACGCGCTGGTTGAAGCGGAGCCAGCTCAGTTCCCGGTTCTGCATGTAGGCGGGATGGTCAGGTGCGCTGTGATTCATGACGGTCCAAGGGTTGGAGGCTGCGTTACGGATGGCGGGCTGCGGGTTTTTCATCGCGGAGGAGAAAGCCTTCTCGCACTCCGCAGCGGCTAATCCAGAGTTCCTGCGCGTCGAGGAGTTCGGCGCCGTGGGAGAGAATCAGGAGACCCGGCAGGAGGGTGTGGACGCGGTCGGGCACCGTTTTGAGCATGATGTCCACTGCCGTGCGGTCGGCTTTGAGCAGAATCCGGCACAGCCGCTGGAACGACGGCATGCTCAGGCGCCGCTCCTCCTCGGAGAGTCCGAAGAGCACGCGCGCAATCTTCCACACGGCGCGCGCGGTACCGCCCGTGCAGACCAGCGGCGAGCATTTCCGGAACTGGAGAAGGTCGCGCGCGTCTATAGAACTGCGGATTTCCCTGTTCATGCGGCGCACGGCGGAGCGTCCCGGCAGGAGCTTTTTGACGCACCCGCGGTACAGGCTCAGCGACCCCACCGGAAAGCTCGCCATCTGTCCAGGCTCTCCCTGCTCGAACAGAACGATTTCCGTGCTGGCGCCGCCCACATCGATAAAAGCGCCGGATGCGGTTTTGCATTCGAGCATGGCGCCGCGCCAGCCGTAGAGCGCCTCTTCCTCGCCGCTGAGCACCTGCACGCGGCATCCGGTGCGGCGGCGGATTTCCCGGAGCGTCTCTTCCGTGTTGGCAATATTGCGCAGCGAGGCCGTGGCGAAGACCGACACATCGCCGATGCGCAGCACCTTGAGGGTGCGCTGAAATTCTTCCAGCGCGCCGCAGGCGCGGTCGATTCCCGCCGCCGAAAGACATCCCTCCTCGCGGTATCCGGCCAGCCCCGCCATGATCTTCTCGCGGAAAAGCAAATGAAGCCGTGCCCCGCGCCGCTGGTAGGCTGTCAGGCGCATAGAGTTCGAGCCGATATCAATGACGGCCTGTTTCTGTTCTGTCATACAAAATCTGTCTCCTGAACATGTGCTGTCCGCATCCCGTTCCAAGTCCCGTGACCCCGGTCCCGGAACACCGTGAACCCTACCGGATAACGGTTTGCCCTCAGTTACAATTCCATGTGATTTTCGTTCGTGCCCGCCCTGCGCCATCCCGCAGTGACTGGGGCAACTGGGGCTACTGAGGCCACTGGGGCCACTGGGGGGCACGGTTGTGCCTTTTGTTGAGACCACTGGGGCTACTGGGCGGGCCGCGCCTTGACGGGGTGCGGCGCTGAGCCGTAGAATAACGCCATGATGTTTGATCCCCACCCGCTTACACCGGAGGAAATCCTCCTCAGCCTGCCGAGAGAGGCGGTGGCGGTCATTTCCGAGTTGTTGCATGGCAGCGGCGATGAGGACGCCCGCGCCGTTGCCCGGCGCCTGGATGAAAACCTGGGCTTTGCCCTGAGCCCCGGTGATTACGAGGAGCAGCTTTTCCGTTCGCTGCCCGCGCATCCGGTCGATATCCGCCCGCGCGAACTTCCCAATGCGGCCAATTACACGCAAGTGGACCCCATGCTGGTTGCCGGGTGGTTCGGTCCGGACGGCGAGTTCGCCCGGGCGATGCCGGGATACGAAAGCCGCCGCGAACAAATGGAAATGGCTGCCGCCGTGGCGGATGCCTTTTCTTCCGGGCGGCATCTGGTTGCCGAGGCGGGAACCGGCGTCGGCAAAACGATGGCCTACCTCGTGCCGTCGGTGCTGTGGTCGCTGGCCAACAAGGTGCCAGTCGTCATTTCGACCAACACGAAGAACCTGCAGGAGCAGATTTACCGGAAGGATCTGCCGCTCATCGCGGGACTGCTCCGCTCGCCTGTCCGGTTCGCCCTCATCAAGGGGCGTTCGAATTACCTGTGCCTGAACCGGTTGCAGCAGCTGCTTTCGCGGCGCGAGAGCGAGCTCATGAATGACGAGTTTCCGGTGCTGGCCAAGGCCATTGTATGGGCGTTTCAGACCACCTCCGGGGATCTGGCGGAGTTCGACCCGGGGCCGCCTCCGGCGGATGCGTCGCTCCCGATGGAGGAGCGCATCTGCTCCTCCGGCGATGAGTGCCATGGCCGCGCATGCCCCTATTACTCCCGCTGTTTTCTGCAACGCGCCCGCGCCGCGTCGCTGGCCGCGGATGTGGTGATTACAAATCATTCCGTCGTTTTCAGCGAGCCGGAAGCCAAGCCGCTGGCGCTGCCGCGGTGCGCGCAAATCGTCTTTGACGAGGCGCATAATCTGGAGGCGGCGGCCACCGATGCGATGTCGCTCGAGGTGACCTACCCGGCGGCGCGAAAACTGGTGCGGCGGCTCGTCCGGTCACGCGGAACCGGCCGCCGCCCGGCCGGGCTGCTCTACGATTTGCAGGACGCCGCCGTTGGCGAGGGGCTGATGGCGACGACCCCGGCGCGCGATTTGCTCCTCGCGCTGCTTCTGTATGCCCACCATGTGTGCGATGCGTATCTGCGCGCCATGCAGGCTTACTGCCGCGCACTTGGAAGGCTGCCGCGCCCGCAGGAGTCCACGTACCGCCTGATTCCGGGACAGCTGGACGGCGTGGGCTGGGAGAATACGATAACGCCGCTCCACAGCGTGCAGGATGCGCTCTACGACCTCGTCAAGACGTTGCAGACCCTTTCCGACATCCTGCAGCCGAAACCCGGCGAGGATGGCGGACTTCCCCGCTATCTGGTCCTGCAGCCCGACCAGATCGCAAAGCTGCTTCCGTCCTCGGCGGCAGACGGGAAAGCGTCTCCGGTGACGATGGAATTGTCCCCGTCCTGGACCGATGATCCCACCGGGGACGCCAAGCGGACGGATTTTGCGCGCCGGGTCGACGCCTGCCGCGACGCGTTTTCCGAGCAGCAGACGACGCTCGGCTTTGTGACTTCGCTCGAGGATCAAAATTACGCCTATTGGGTTTCCGTGCCGGGGGAGACGCCCGGCGGGCGCGCCGCAGTGCTGGGCGGGCTCCATGCCGCGCCGGTCGAGGTGGCCGGCTACCTGTCGGAGACGCTTTTCGCGAACAAGGACAGCGTGATTCTGTGCAGTGCCACGATGAGCGTGGGCGGCAAAATGGATTTTCTGGAGCAGCGTCTGGGGCTTTCGCTGCTGGAGCCGGAGTCGCTCATGACCCTGCGGATGGGGTCGCCGTTCGAGTATGAACGGCAATGCCTGGCTGCGGCGCCGCTGTTTTTGCCGGAGCAGACGGGGCGCGGCGACAGTTGGGGCGCGGGCGGCGATTTCGTGGAGGCTTTTTCCCGGATGGCGGGCAGCATCGCCCGGCTGACCGGGGGCCGTATGCTGATTCTCTTCACGAGCTACCGCACCATGGGGCAGGTTGCCGCAGCGCTTTCGGACGGGCTTGCCGGTTCGGGCATCCGCGTCCTCTGGCAGGGAAACGGTCATTCGCGCGAGGCGCTGACGGCGATGTTCCGCGAGGAGGATACGCCCTCCGTGCTGCTGGGAACGGACAGTTTCTGGGAAGGCGTGGATCTGATCGGCGATACGCTTCTGTGTCTGATCATCGCCAAATTTCCCTTCCCGGCGCCCAATGAGCCGCTGACGGCGGCCCGGTGCGAAGCGGTCGACCGCAAAGAAGGCGCCAACGCCTCCTTTGCCCACTATTCTGTGCCCACGGCGCTCATCAAATTCCGGCAGGGCTTCGGGCGTCTCATCCGGCACAAAGGCGACCGCGGCATCTTCATTATCGCGGATACGCGGATCCGCAGCGGCGGCAAGAGTTATGCGGCCCGGTTCCGGCGCGAATTGCCGGTTGCTTTGCGCGAGTATGCGGACGAGGCTACGCTTGAGGCGGATATTCAGCGGTTTCTGGCGGGTGATGTGCCGCAGATGCGGGCGCTTCCGCCCGCGGCGGCATCATCGGCGGGTCGGGCCCCCGGACGGCGTCCGTCCTCCAGCCCGGCACCCGAGGCGATGGACGCGCCCGTGCCCGCGCCTGAAAAGCCCGCGCGGCGCCGCGGCCGTGCCGCCGCCGCGCAGCAAAAGCCGTCGGCAAAGAAGCACGGACGCCTGCACCCGGAATCCACTGAAGCGCCCGGACCCCACAAGCCGCTTCCGCACTTGCCCGGCGTCCGCCGTGCTTCGGAGCTGTTGTAACGCACGGCCCCGCGCCGCCCGGAATCCCGGCCGCGCGTTTCCGCTTCCCGGTTGCGGGAGCGCGTCATTTTTTCCATCGCGAAAAAAAAAAAAAAAACGCCCTTGCGGGCGTCGAGAAAAGAAAGGAGAGTGGCAAAGAGAAAGGGGGACGGTTGTCCCACGAAGGACGGTTGTCCCATTGAAAGGGTTATTCCTTCAAAATGACCGTTTCCCTGAAAGCGTTGTCTGTTGAGGCGGAAACCCCGGGCGGATGCCGGGGCGTCCATCAAACCTGTCCGGCTTCGTCCGGATAGTAAGAATCGGGATTCGAGGAGAGAAAACCGGAAGCGGGTTCGACGCCGGGGTCTTCCAGCTGTGAGCGGTCGACCATCACATCGAGAATGGTCACGCGGCTCATAATCGACGTTTTGACGTAGAGCTTGTGCTCGGCGGCAAACCGGCGGATCTTGTTGATATCGCGGCACGCAGGGAGAAAATAGCGTCCGGAGAGATGCTCGACGCCGCCAAAGGCTTCCAGTAAATCCTGTAAGACGCGTTTGGTGGAACAATTCCGGATGACGAGGATATTCTGAGAATCGGAGGCGGGATATTCCTGCGGCTGACGGGACCGATACCCGTTCTGGCTGCTGCGATTCGGCTGACCGTGGTTGTCAGGAGAACGGCCGGAGAATCCGGAAAAACCGTTCGCACCGGAAGTGCCGTCCCGTCCGTCCAGGGGCCGATGCGGATGCTGAAAATGATTGTTCGACATGATAGGGGGCTCTGTCAATATAAACACCCGTTCCCTGCACACAGAATGATAAGGCCCACCGTCTTTGCGACAGACGATGCGCAGGGCGTGTTCGTCAGGTGACCATCACAAAGGATACCGGAAATCCTATCTGTATTCAACCCTAAATTTCGTCCGGTTTATCCCGCATTTCTGCATTTTCCGCCGTGAAACAGAGCAATGAAGGGCGATGTGCGTCTCGGGGTTCCCCCAGAGACGCAGAGGCGCAGAGAAATTCTGAGCGAATGAATCGGGTTTGTTTCCCGCAGAGGCGCAGAGCAAGGGAATGCAGGAGCTCTTTCTCTGTGGAAAAGCGCGGTGCGTTTATCTCCTCAGCGTCTCTGCGGCACCCGAGGGGCGCGGGTGTTTTTTTTGAGCAGGATTGCCTCTCCCCTTCGAGGGGTGTGGCGCGGCCCCCCCCCGCTGCACTGGTGCGGCGGCAGCGGTGTGGCAGTGCGGTGGTGCTATCTGGGGCTACTGGGAGTGGGGTACTTCATGCGGTAGCGAGCCATCCTGTCTGTCGTGTACGTCGTGTCCGTCCTGTATGTCGTGTCCGTCCTGTTCTCGGTCCATTCGCGCTGGCTTTGCAGTGGGCGGCGGGGGCGTTCGGGCGTGTCAGGGGCGTGGCGGCACGTTGGCGGAGTTGAGAATCTGCTCGCGGGCAATGCCGAGGAGTCGCGCCGCATTGCGCGGGGGACGCCCCGCCTCAATTTTCTTCAGGATATCCGCAATGGTTTCGCACGCTTCGCGGAAGGAATCGCCACGCCCGGCCGCGGCACGCAGGGCTTCGGCGCGCAAATGGCGCGCCGCTTCCGGGGCCCATGCGGCAGCCGCCGGTTCCAGCAGCGTCTCCATGGGCAGCGGGGAGTCGCCCAGCTCGGCGGGAACTCCGTTGCGCCCGGGGAAGAGCTGCAGACGGACCGCCGTGCGGCGCGCAAATTCCGGGGTCGTCAGCCCGAGCGAGAGCACGTTGGAGGTCCGGTCGGCCATCCAGGCGTCGAAGGCGCGGTCTGCGAGGACGGGGTCGCGCACTCCCATGCAGGTTTCGAAAAAGAGGGCAGGGGTCCAGGCGTCGCCGGCGGCCAGACGCCGGCAGAGCGTGCGGAAGCGGCCGGGCACATCGGGATAGGAGAGCCAGAAGCTGAGGAGTTCCGTGGCGATGGCCGGTTCCGCAAGGACGAGAGCGGGGGATGTACCCGTGAGGTACCCGGCGGGGGGCAGTTTTCCGGCGAAGTAGAGCGAGCGGACGTGATCGTAGTCCGGCTGGCGGCCCTGGGGGTCGAAGGTGCGGGTGATGCCGCGGGTGAACCAGGCGGGGGGCGGGGTGGGGCGTTGATCCGGCGCGGACATGGAGAGAATTTTAAGCCGGATGAGCCCGTCGACGATATGCTCGGAGAGTTCGTGCGGGTCGAGTTGCGGCCCCGGATTGGTCAGCAGCAGGGTGAGCCCCGGCCGGGTTTCGGTGCCGGTGCGGTTGGAAGCGAGGCGCGAACGCACGGAGGCGGGGGCGCCGTTGCTGATGGCGTCGGGCTCGGAAAGGGAGCCGCGGATCAGGATGCGGAATTGGGGCCCCCGGAAGGTGACGGCCCGGGAATCGTCGGTCGTTTTGGCGGAGGGGGCGCGCAGGGTGCGCTCGAGTGCCGCGCGCACGTCCTCGGTGAAGGAGAGCAGCGTCGATTTGTCCGGGTAGGAGATGCAGTCACCGACAATGCGGATGGACTGATCCGAGCTGGTCGTCTCGGATTCCACCTGGAAGATGCGGCGGATTTCAGCAATGCGCTCCGGGGTGAGGCCTTCCGACGCGGGGTTGAGGGGCGGAAGTTCCTGTGCAGACGCCAAACCGGCGACTCCCAGATAGAGCAGCAGGAGCGGGCGGCGGCAGCAGGCGGGGCGATACATCACGGAGCAGACAGTACGGGTTCCAGCCGCGTACGGGTGCCGCGCCTGGCGGTGGGGACGTTCAGGAAGCGTGCGGGTCGTGCGCCCCGGTCGGGACCGGGGATACAGCCGCGGATGCGGGCAGAGACGCGGGCGGAACCGCACGGATTGCCCGGATGCCGCCCATAATGAACGCGCAGATTTCGCGAACGAACTGGTCGACCTCCTCATGGCGCGGCAGCGTGTTGCGGAAAATGACTTCCGTCGAATCCCGGTTGAACGCCAGCGCCGAAAAGAGCGAGTGGATGGCAAAAACGCAGCAGCCGATCTGGTAATCCGTGACGTTCTCACCCAGCATGCGGCGCAACCGCAGCATGAGTTCTTCCGAATGCGGGGCGACGTGGCTGAGCAGAATCTCCTTGGAGTCAGGCGAAGGCTCGGAAATTTCGTGGACCATGAGCCGACGCAAAATGCCGCCCATGCCATTATCGAAAACGCTGGTCACACAGGCGTGGATGTAGCGGTAGAGCCACTCCCGGTCTTCGGAGGAGGAGAATTTGAGGCTCGCTTCTTCGTGCCGGACGCTTTGCTCCAGCGCATGATCCCAGACCGCCTTGTAGAGGCCCCGTTTGCCGCCAAAGTGGTAATTGACGGCGGCAATGTTCGCCTCCGCATCTTCGCAGATATCCTGCGTACGCGTCGCCCGGTAGCCTTTTTCCGCAAAGCGTTTGCAGGCGACTTCCAGCAGACGGTCGCGGGTCCGTGGACGAAACACGGAGCGGGCCGATTTTTTGTTTTCTGAGGAACGGCGTTTCCGTGCAGAGGGACGACCGCGTTTTTTGCGTGCCATAGCTCGGGATGAACTTTTGGGTAAAAAAAAAAAGCGAAGGGGGTGTCAGCCCAGCAGAAGATGGAGGAGCCCCTGTTCGCCGACTTTGCTGTCCGCCACGATGAGGGCGGCCACGAAGATGACCAGTGCAATCAGGCTTTCCACGACCCGCAGGATGGTGGGGAGGACATTCTGTTCGAAGAAAAAGCCGTCATGCAGGACGTACCGCAACCCGGAGAAGAGAGGGAGCAGCACGGCAAGAAACGTCAGTGCAATGAACCCCCAAATGGAAAGCAATGCCTGAAATCCTTCTTCTTTGATCCATTCTTCCATGGAGGAGGAACTCACCCACGAAATCCAGCAGAAATAAAAAACAACCGTGATGAGCAGCGAGGTGATCGGACGCCACAGGGCATTCAACTCGAAGCGGGTCACGAGAAAAATCTCAAAGACACCGCAAATCAAAATGGCAATGATGCCGGGGAAGAAAAGGGATTCCAGCATGTTCAATGGCTCCGTGGGGCAAGCTTGAAAAAGTGGCGCCGGGCGCGGAGGTTTGTCAAGCACGCTATGAGTCTTACGACAATACGGTTGGATGATAGGAGTGGATTATACGAAAAGTCGCTCCAGGAAACAACAGAAATGCGCAAAAAACTTGACTTCGTTTTTCCTGAAATCTCCCTGTGCGGCTCTTTTCTCCGGTCTGGTGCACGGTGCTGGGCCTGCGGTGACCGGGGGCCGGTGCGCCGGGGCTCCGCCGCTGCAGACACGACGAACACGACGAACAGGACGTACAGGACGAACACGACGAACAGGACGTACAGGACGAACAGGACGTACAGGACGAACAGGACGTACAGGACGTACACGACGAACAGGACAACCGTCGGCTTCGCCTATGCCGCTTCGCTCGCGCGGCTTTGCTCCGATGATGCCGATTTGTTCCGCAGGCTTTACGCCTCAGTCTTCGTCGGTATGGTGGTGGCGATGAACGTGGTGGGTGGAGCGCCGCCGGCGGACGGTGACGGTGGAGCCGGAGGAGCCTCCGGAGCTTCTTTCTCTGGGGACGCGGTCGCGCCAGGCTCTGCGCGCGCGAAGAACCCAGTCCCGGATGAGGGCGAAAATGAAGAGGGCGCCACCGATTCCCATCAGGGTATAAGAAAGCTGCAGCAAATCCTTCGGACGCAGGGAACTGTCATTTTCGAGCGAGGACAGGAACCAGAGGAGCGCCCCGAGGCCGAGGAGGAGTCCGGGCATGATGAAGAAAAGCGCCTTGATATCTTCCTTGCGGCGCAACCGTTCGGGGCTGTCCAGATGCGCATGATGGTGATGACGATGGTGAGAGGAGCGCCGCCGGATGACTTGGGGCGTTTTGGGCGTCGCTGTTTGGCGGGCGGAAGCGTCCGGGGCGGGGGTCTGTGCGCCCGGGGCGTTTCCGGATGGCGGTGGGGTGGGGTCAGGCATCTTGGTTGAAAGGGTACGGGGTCGATGCTGCAGGAAATCGCTCAAATGATAACACAAAATCCTCTTCTCAGCGAATCCCCTGCGCGTCGCTAACTGACGCCGCCAGGAGTGGGGCTCCCGGGGCCACCGGGGCTACTGGGGCTACTGGGGGCACGGTTGTGCCTTTTTCTGGGGCCACTGGGGCTGTGCTGCGCTGGCCCGGCACCGTGCGATGGCGAGCCGTCGTGTTTGTTCTGTCCGTCCTGTCCGTCCTGTTTGTCCTGTCCGTCCTGTTTCCGGCTCGCGGAGCTGGTTTAGCTTGCACTGGCCCGCTCGCGCTGGCTTTTTAGCGGGCGGTTAACGCCGCCCGCATCACCGGCGGGGGTTCCCCGCCCGGGAAAGACCGGCGAAAAAAGTGCTTGCAGGAACAGGAGAAATCCGTCATACTTCACTCCGTTATGCATCACAAGAGCCACAGCCATCGACTTAGCCTTCCGACGCCGCGCATCGGCGCCGGGGTTTCCGCCGTTGCGTGACTCAACCGTTCCCGCCCCACGGAACGGCTCAATCCTTTCGAAAGACCCCGATGGCTCCCGTAGCCGCCGGGGTTTTCCACTATATACAGAACAATCACCATGAACGACACGCAAGCAACCAGACGCATCAAGATTTTCGACACGACCCTCCGCGACGGCGAGCAGTCTCCCGGCTGCTCCATGAACCTGTCGGACAAGCTCCTCGTGACCGAACAGCTTGAGTCGCTCCGCGTTGACGTCATTGAAGCCGGTTTCGCCGCTTCTTCCGAAGGCGATTTTCAGGCGGTCCGCGCCATTGCCGAAAAGGCGAAGACGGCGGTCGTCGCCAGCCTCGCCCGGTGCCGCAAGGCGGATATCGACCGCGCCTGGGAGGCCGTCAAGGTCGCGGTGCATCCGCGGATTCACGTCTTTTTGGCGACCTCGCCCATCCACATGGAATGCAAACTGCGGATGACGCCCGATGAGGTGTACAAGAACGCCGTGGAGAGCGTCGCGTACACGAAGTCGCTCTGCCCCGACGTGGAGTTTTCGCTGGAAGACTGCACGCGGTCCGAGCGTCCCTTCATCTATCGCGTCATTCAGGGCGTGATTGAGGCGGGCGCCACGACCGTCAACATTCCGGATACCGTGGGCTTCGCCACGCCCGAGGAGATGTACGCGCTGATTCACGACATTCTCGAGAATGTGCCGGGTGCGCGCGATATCGACCTCTCGTGCCACTGCCACAACGACCTGGGGCTCGGCGTCGCCAATACGCTGGCCGCCATCCGCGCCGGGGTCACGCAGGTGGAATGCTGCGTCAACGGCATCGGTGAACGCGCCGGCAATGCGGCGCTCGAGGAGGTCGTCATGGCGCTCAAGACGCGCCATACCTTCTATCAGGCGGATACGAACATCGACACGACGCGCATCTATTCCGTTTCGAAAACGGTGTGCAACGTGACGGGCTCGCGCGTCCAGGCCAACAAGGCCATCGTGGGCGAGAACGCCTTCGCGCATGAGGCGGGCATCCACCAGCATGGCGTGCTGGCCAACCCGCTCACCTACGAAATCATGACGCCCGAATCCATCGGGTTGCCCCGCAGCAAGATGGTGCTCGGCAAGCACTCCGGCAAGCACGCGTTTTCGCAGCGGCTGGAGGACCTCGGGTTCCGGCTCGAGGAGGCGCGCGTCGAAGAACTCTTCGTGAAGTTCAAGGCGCTGGCCGACCGCAAGAAGGTCGTTTCCGACGCCGATATCGAAGCGCTCGCCATTCACACGCAGCCGGTGCGCGAGGATCAGATTCTGCGCCTCGACCGTTTCAGCGTGCTGGCTTCGGACGTGATTACGCCCGTGTCGACGGTGCGCGTCGTTTTCGACGGCAAGCTGGTTGAGGAGGTAGCCACGGGCGACGGTCCCATCAACGCTTCGTTCGCCGCCGTGCGCTCGATTGCGGGTCTCCCGGAGGCGCGCCTGGAGCACTACAGCCTGGGTGCCGTCACGGAAGGGATGGACGCCCAGTGCGAGGCAACCGTCAAGGTGCTCTACGCCGGGCGTTCGTATCGTGGCAGCGCGGTTTCGACGGACGTAATCGAAGCCTCGATTCTCGCGTACATCCAGGCGCTCAATTTTGCGCTGGAGGTGCTTCGCAAGGGCGAATAAGGCGCGCGCTCCGCGCTCCTGATTGCGCACCGCGCGCAAAAGCGACGACCCGTCCGGAAGGTGTTCCGGGCGGGTCGTTTTGCAGGGAAGGCCCCTGATTTCCGCGGGGAGCCCGTGCCGGTGCCGCGCGCCTCAGAGCGAATCAAAGTCATCGAGGAGGCGCTGTCCGACGGTTTCGTAGCGCCAGCCGATGTTGAGCCGGTGCTCCGGCGCTTCAGGGTCGCGCGCCCAGGCCTCGATTTCGGCGCGCGTTCCGTACAGGACCGGGTCAATCTGCAGCGGCCCGGCCAGTTCGGCGATCTTGTGGAGGACGCGCGTGGCAAAGTCTTTGACGTCATCGGCGTCTTTCGGCAAAACCGGGAACATCGCCTCCAAATCCGCGCCGCCGGACGCATCCCGCTCGCACCGGATCAGCGCGGCTTCAAAGCTGCGGACGAACGTCGGGGAGAGGAGCCGTTTCGAGACGGATACGGGACGCGCCGGCGGATGCAGCGCGCTGTCCACGATAAATTCGTCGGCGGCAACCCAGCGCCGCGGCAGGTCGCGCTCGCGCGCCGTTTCCTCGCGCCACGCCGCGAGCGTCCGGAGGCGGTGCGCCGCCAGGGGATCGCGCCGGAAGAGATGCGGCGGGGCATGGACGCGTTTCCAGGCCTGATTGTCCGGCAGCTCTTCGTAGAGCGCCGGATCGGAGCAGGCGTCGCTCATTTCCTCGAACATCCAGTCCAGCGTGCCGAGGGTTGCGGCGCGGCGCGTGAGCTCCGTCAGGACGTCCTCCATGTAGGCGACGTCCTGCGCCGCATACGCCAGTTGGCGCGGATTGAGCGGCCGCACGAGCCAGTCTGAGCGCGTCTCCGTCTTCGGCAACTCCAGGCCGATGGTCTCCTTGACGAGCGCCGCGAGGGAGATGGTCGATTTCATCCCGCAGAAGCCTGCGGCCAGGCGGGTGTCGAACACATTCACGAGGCGGACGCCGCTCCAGCGGGCGAGAATCGGCAGGTCCGAGTGAACGTCGTGAAAGACCTTGACGATGCCGGGATGCGCAAAGGCGGGCGCGAGCATTTCTCCGGGGGTGTGCAGCGGGTCAATCAGGACGGCGCGCTGTTCGGCGGGCGAGTTGGCCTGAAAGGTGAGCCCCCGAGGCGGTTTCCCGGCAAAAACCTCCGCCGGAAAATCGCCGGTGGGGAGACATTGCACAAGACCCAGTTTGGGGTAATAGGTTTTGTTCCAGACAAACTCGGTGTCGAGAAAAAGGATGGGGGAGCGGGTCAGGTCTGCATCTGCCATTGTGAGAGCGGCGCCGCATCCGGCACCAAGGCAAGCAAAGGGTAGGGAGGGGAGAGCTTCCCGGTGCGTCAGATGATTTCGGGGAGACGCTCGCGCACCAGCGCGGGGTCCAGTGGCGCAATGAAGGCCTCGCCAATGTCGCGGAGAAGGACGAAATGGAGTTTCGAGCCGAGTTTTTTCTTGTCGGAAAGCATCGCTTCAAAGAGATTGTCTGCGGTGAACAGCCCGTCTCCGATCTCCGCCATGCGGGTCGGCAGATGCAGGGTCTGGAGCAGGGCCTCAATCCGTGCGGCCGTTCCGGCGGGCGCATGGGAGAGCTGCTCGGAGAGCCGCGCCGCGGCAACCATGCCGACGCCCACGGCAACACCATGCGGCACAAAACCGTAGCCCAGCACCTTTTCGGCGGCATGTCCCAGCGTGTGCCCGAAATTCAGGAGCATCCGCAGCCCGCCCTCCCGTTCATCGCGGTTGACGACGTCAATCTTGCAGGCGGCGCACCGGGCGATGACATCCTCCAGAAACGCATCTTCGTAGGGCAGGGCACCCGCCTTTTCGAGCGCTTCGAAAAAGGCCTTGTCCATGATGCAGCCGTACTTGACCACCTCGGCCATGCCCTGCCTGAACTCCGGCTCCGGAAGCGTCTGGAGCACCGTCGGGTCGGCGACCACGGCAACCGGCTGATGGAAGGCGCCGGCCAGATTCTTCCCGAACGGCAAATCAATGCCGGTTTTGCCGCCGATGGAGGAGTCGACAAAGGCGAGCAGGGAGGTCGGCACTTGCAGGACCGCGACGCCGCGGAGCCAGGTGGCGGCGGCAAAGCCCGCCAAATCGCCCACCACACCGCCGCCCAGTGCAACGACCAGATCCGTGCGGGTAATGCCAAAGCCGTGGAACGCATTCCAGAGCGTCGAGAGGACCTGCAGAGACTTGCTGTCTTCCCCGGCCGGCACACAAATGCTCTCCGCCTGAAACCCTGCCGCCCGAAGCGATTGCAGGGCCGGTTCCAGGTGGTAATTGCCGACGTTGGAATCACTTACCACGACCGCATTGCGGCCTTTGACGGCCTCGGCCGCAATGGTTCCCAGGTCCTGAAGAAGCCCGCGCCCGACGCAGACGGACGAGACGCCGTTGACGCCGTTGATTTCTGCTTTCAGTTTGAGTTTCATATGAATCAAAGGCTAGCAAAAACAGGACTTTGAAACAATTGCATCTTTTTCGAAAAGACGCTGTTGCGAAGACCCTGCTCTGATTCGCAGTCGCGTTTTTCATTGCGAACTGGAATTCATCCACCCGTTTTCGGATGGGAAGACGCTGGCAGACGGCGCTTCCCGGGCAGTGGCGGGACGTGTTTTACAGCGTCCCTGTGGAAAGCGTTGTGTGAGCTCATCAGGGAGCTTATTCCCGTGCAATCCGGGAATCGACCCGGTGGGGACTCCGGTTCGTTGATCTCCTCTGCGTCGCTGCGGAACCCGAGGGGCACGGGTGTGCCTTTTTGAGCATGATTCGCCTCCTCCCCCTTCGAGGGTCGTGGCGCGCCCCGCGCCGCGCTGGTGTGGCGGCAGCGGTGTGGCAGTGCGGTGGCGCTATCTGGGACCCCTGGGGGCACGGTTGTGCCTTTTACTGGGGCTGCTGGGGCAACTGGGAGTGCTGCGCGGGCTATGCGTCTGCAGGGCGGTTCACCTTGGGGGGCGGGGTATGGTAGGCTTGAAGCGATGAAGGAATCAGCGACAGAACAGACAGACAACGCCGTCGTTTTGCAGACGATGGGCTGCCGGTTGAACCATGCAGAAGCCGCGGCCATCCGCGGCGTGCTGGAATCGGCAGGTACAGCGGTTTTGCCGACGGTGCATCCGGCGGCGGGATGCGGCTATGTGCTGCATACCTGCGCGGTGACCGCGGCTGCGCAGACGGAGGCGCTGCGGCATCTGCGCTCGGCGCGGCGTGCCGGTGCGCGTCCCATCGTGGTTTCGGGCTGCACGGCGAATGTGACGGAACAGGTGCTGCTCTTTGAGGCGGGTGCCGACGTCGCCGTGATTCGCGAGCCGGAAGGCGACGACTATGCCGTGGCGGTTTCGCCCGCTGCGGAAGCGGCTGCAACGGCGGCCGCGCTCGGGAGGCACGTGGCGGAGGCGCTCCGGTTCCCGCGCTGCGCAGGCACGCTCCCGGCGCATGCATCGACGCGCGCGCCCGTCAAAATCCAGGATGGCTGCTTGTTCCGCTGTTCGTACTGCATCGTGCCCGATGCCCGCGGCAATCCGCGGTCGCGTCCGCTCGCCGATGTGCTCGCCGAATGCGAAGCGCTTGCGGCGCACGGATTCCGCGAGCTGGTGCTGACCGGCGTCAATGTCGCATGCTGGACGGATGGCGACCGCACCTTTTCCGATGTGGTGCGGGCGGTTTCCGCCATCCGCGGCGTGGCACGGGTGCGCATGAGCTCGGTGGAGCCGCGTACCGGCGAGGAGGAGGTGGTCGCCCTGCTGGCAGAGGCGCAGACGAAGCTGTGCCGCACGCTTCATTACCCGATGCAATCCGGCTCGGACCGCATCCTGGCTCGCATGCGCCGCCGGTACACCGCACCCGATTATCGGCGCGCGCTCGACCGGGTGCTGGCGGCCGTACCGGACATCGGACTGGGCGCCGACATCATCACGGGCTTTCCCGGTGAAGATGAGGCGGCCTTTGCGGAAACGGTGCGACTCGTCGAAGATTACCCCTTTTCGAATCTGCACGTCTTCCCGTACAGTGAACGCCCCGGGACTCCGGCTGCCGCTTTCCCGGATCCGGTCCCGGTCCGCGTCCGGCGCGACCGTGCGCGCATCCTGCTTGATTTGGGCGTGCGCAAGCGCGCCGCCTTTGCGCAGCGGTTTATCGGACGCACGGTCGAGGTGCTGATCGAGCGGACGGACGGCGCTGCCGCCGCGCATGGCTGGAGCAGCGAGTACCTGCCGGTCCGGTTTGCACAGTTGGGTCCCGCCGATGAGGGAATGCTCCTTCGCGGGCGCGTCACCGCCGCCGATGGCGAAACCCTGCTGGCGGAGCGGACGGAATGAAACGGTTTGCGCGTGTGTGGGCGGTTGGCGGGCTGCTGACGGTTTTCGTGGGAGGATGCTGTATGCTCAGAGGGGCGCCCGATGGTGTTTTCGGCGAGCGGGGAACGGGTCTCGAGACGGTGGTCTTCGTGCACGGCATGCGCCGCACGCCCCGCAGTTTTGCCCGGCTGGAGCAGGTCTGCCGCGCTGCCGGATATCAGACGCTGCAGGCGGCGTACAGTTCCAATGAGCCGGTTGAAGCCACGGCGGAGCGTCTGGCCACCGAGCTTCTGCCCGCCATCCGCGGATTGCCGCGCGTGCATTTCGTCACCCACTCGCTGGGCGGTATTCTGGTGCGCGAAATCTTCCGTCGCCATGGCACCCCGGAAAATCTGGGACGCACCGTAATGCTCAGTCCGCCCAACGGAGGTTCGGAGCAAATCGACAACTTTTCGTGGCTGCCGTTCTTTCCGGCCATCTGGGGGCGTCCCGGTCCCGAGCTCGGGACGGATCCCGGGAGTTTCCCGAACCGGCTTCCGCCGATTGATTTTCCCTGCTGGGTGATTGCAGGCACTTCCGGCCGGTTTCTGGGGCTGTTCATCCGCGCGGAAAATGACGGAAAGGTGAGTGTCCCCAGTGCCTTTGCCGCGCCGGGCATCGAAGACCGGCTGGTGCTTCCGGTCAATCACACGACCATGATGAAAGACCCGGCGGTCATGGACGCCGTGCTCAGCGTCCTGCAGACCGGCCGCTTCCCGGGCGGGGCGGCGGAGCCGCCCGGTGCTCAGGCAGCGGCGCGGTAGCAGCGGCGCGGTAGCAGCGGCGCGGTGCGGTGGCAACGGCGCGGCCACTGGGGCTACTGGGGCTACTGGGGCCTTTGGGGCCACTGGGGCCACTGGAGCAGCTGGGGCTACTGGGGCTACTGGGGCAGCTTGGGCCACTGGGAGTGCCGCGCCGGTCTTGCTACGCTGGCGAGCCGTCGTGTTCGTCGTGTCCGTCCTGTTTCCGGCCCGCTCGCGCGGGTTCGCCTTTCCGGACCGGAACGGGGATTGGGATAGTCGGGGGGATGCAGCGATTTTGCGGTTTGACAGAAACGGCGGAGACTTTGCTATCATAGCGCGAAAGAAGAATGATTTTCTGTTGTCCATTCCAACACCCTCTCAGAATCGAACGTTATGAATCAAAGTCTTCTTCGTTGCGGAAAGGTGAAACCCGTTTCCGCTGCTGAACAGTCGGCATCTCTTTTCGGCATCGGGTTTGAGAAAAACGACCGCAATCTGTACATTGCGGACGGCGCGTACGACTGGATTGCGCAGATCGGCGTCAAGCTGGTGCGGCTGCAGTCCGGCTGGATGCGCACGGAAAAGGAACCGGGCGTCTACGATTTCGCGTGGCTCGATGAGTTGGTTGACAATCTGCTCGCCCGCCATCTCCAGCCGTGGATCACGCTCTGCTACGGCAACCCGCTTTACACGCCGCTCGCCAAAGAGCATTTCGGCGCCGTGGGGTGTCCGCCCATTGCCACGGAGGCGGAGCGCGAGGCGTGGCGCCGCTATGTGATGGCGACGGTCACGCACTACAAGGGGCGCGTGGACATGTTCGAGGTCTGGAATGAACCGGACGGCGACTGGTGCTGGAAGACCGGCTCCAACGGCACGGAATACGGCGAGTTTGCGGCGCGCACCTGCCGCGCCATCCTCGATGCCAATCCGGACGCCAAACCCATCGTCGGCTCGATGTGCGGGCTCAATCTGACGTGGCTCACTTCCGTGGCGGCCGCCGGCGCCTTCAAGGATGCGTGGGCGTTTACCTACCACGATTACGACCTCAATCAGGCCGCCACCTCGGAAAAGGTGCGCATGCTCCGCGCCCTGATCGCCCGCACCAATCCCGCGGTCAAAATCATCCAGGGTGAAACCGGAACCCAGTCGCAGTGGGGCTATGCCGGTGCCTTCAACCGGAACAACTGGACCGAAGACAAGCAGGCGAAATACCTGCTCTGCCAGGGCGTGCAGGACCTGCTCAACGGCGTCGTCTTTTCCTCGTACTTTTCGACGCTCGACATGCCCGAAGCGCTCAACGCGAACAACCACGATGCCGCTTCCCGCAAAGATTTCGGCTATTTCGGCGTGCTCGCCTCCAATTTCAACGAGGAAGGGCAGGCCTGCGGACCGTACACGCCGAAGAAGTCATTTTACGCCTATCAGAATCTGTGCGCCATCCTGCACGGCAAGCCGACGCTCGAAAATCCCGCCGTCACCTGCCGCAGCCTGAATTCGCCGGACATGGGCTGGTACCCGGAAGCCGATTACCGGCAGCTCTTTACGGGCGGTTTCTGCCGCCCCGACGGCTCCCGCGCCTTTGTTTACTGGAAGAACACCAATCTGCTGGCGGGCACGGTGGACGAAACCATGTCGTTCGATGTGTTCTGCTCAACGGAGCGTCCGAAACTCATCGACCCCATGACGGGCAACGTCTATGCCATCGGCGATGAAAAAGTGGAGCCCATCGGCCCCGGCAGCTTCCAGTTGAAGAATCTGCCGCTGCGCGAGTATCCGCTCTTCCTCGTCTTCGGCGATTTCTGTCCCGTCGCCTGACGGCGGGCGTACCCGCCAGGAAGCCTGCAGGCAAAAGAAAACAGGTCCGGAGCGCTGGCTTCGGACCTGTTTGCGTTTTTTCCCCGCGCGTCGCGTCAGGGGAGCGTCAGCACGACCTTGCCGATGTTTTCGGCCTGCTGGAGCACCGCATGCGCCGCACCCGCCTCCTGCATGGGGAAGCTCTTGTGGATATGCGTGCGGATGGTGCGGTCCGAAAACCGCGGCCACAGCTCGCGCTGCAACGCCTGCAGAATCTCGCGCTTTTCCTCCGGTGTGCGGCTGCGCAGCGTGCTGCCGATAATCCGCAGCCGCTTGCGCCAGACCGTTTCCAGATCGAGCGCGGTTTCGCCGCCGCCCAGCGAGGCAATCATAATCCAGCGGCCGCCGAACGCCATCGTGCGCAGGCATTCGCCCATCTTTCTGCCGCCGATGCAGTCGAGCGCCACGGTCGGCGGATGCGCTTCGAGCACGGGGCGCACGTCGTCCGTGCGGTAATTGACGACGTATTGGGCGCCGAGCGCCCGCACGAACTCCGCCTTTTCCGGCGTGCCCACGGAGGCGATGACCTCCGCGCCGCGCAGCCGCGCGAACTGGATGGCCGCCAGCCCGACGCCGCTCGCCGCAGCCTGCAGGTACACTACATCGCCCGGTTTCAGTCCGCCCGCCTCCATCTGCAGGTTGAGATAGACGGTGCACCAGACCTCCGGCAGTGTTGCCGCCTCTTCCATGGAAAGCCCCTGCGGAACCGGCACCACCATGCCGGCGGGAACCGCCACCCTTTCCGCATAGCCGCCACCGCCCAGGAGCGCGCACACCTTGTCGCCCGGCTTTACGGCCGCACCGGCGGGCGCCTCCAGCACGGTGCCGGCCGCCTCGAGCCCGCACCATTCGGGCCAGCCCGGCGGCGGCGGGTAGTTGCCGAAACGCTGAATCAGGTCCGCGCGGTTGACCGCCGCGGCTTCAATCCGGAGCAGCACTTCATCCGCTTTGCGGACCGGATCCGGCACGTGCGACCAGACGAAATTTCGGTCCTTGTCAAACAGCATTGCGTACATGTCAGTTCTCCCAGGTTGTGTATCCGGACGCCGCGAGCAGCACTTTTTCCACCAGCTCGTCGTGCTCGTACGAATACGGGTTCTGCAACGTCCCGCGGACGAGCCCCGCGAATTCCACAAGCTGCTCCCGGTAGCGGTCGTTGCGCACCCCGAAGTCCAGCACATGATACCCGGCGCCATACGGCCCGCAGCCTTCCCGGAGGAAAAGATTCACGAGCTGGGCATGGTTGTCGAACCGCTCCAGCGGACAGGTCTCGACCCAGCCTTTCGTGCCGGTGATTTTGAGGCGCCGCTGATTCTGGTCGCCCTTGCTGCAGCTCCGCAGCACCACGGTGGCGTGCGGATATTCCAGCACCGACATGCAGTTGTTCCTGATGTGCGGAGCGACATCGGGCGTCGATTTCAAAAACGGCGTCACACCGACGGGCGCGCCCATCATGGCGACCACAAAGTCGATGAGGTGGCACCCGAGGTTGAACATGATGCCGCCGCGGAATTTTCCGATGTATTCCTGGTAGACGGGGCCGCCGTAGCCGTGATCCATGTCCGCCGCGACCTCGAACACATCGCCGAGCCAGCCTTCGCGCACGATTTTCAGGCAGAACTGAATCGCCGGATTGCCGCGGAACATGTACCCCATCTGGAGCGGCAGCTGTTTCGCTTTGCAGCCCTTCAGGAGGGTCTGGAACAGTGCCAGATCCTCCCCGGCCGGTTTGTCCAGGTGCATGGGCAGATTGTGCTCCATGCACCGCAGGGCGGTCGGCACCAGCTCCGTGTTGGGGACTTCGACGAGCACGGCTTGCAGACCCGGTTCGCGGAAGAGCTCCTCCTCGGTGAGGTGCCGCAGCCCTTCAAACGGCTTCATGCTGTTGAGAAAACGCGCCGCATGCTTCGTGGTTTCCATGTCGTCCACGACGCCGACAATCTCGAAGAAATCCGTCATCTTGCGGAGCGACTCCATTTTTGCGGCGGCGTGTTCGTGCGTGACGCCGATTTGGGCAACTTTGATTTTATCCATACGGCCTCCGTTATTGAGGGAGCGAGTTCCAGTCGAACACAAAGCCAAGCGGCGGCTGCTTCTCGTTGATGATGTGCCCGTAGATTTCCGGCGCTTTTTCCGGCGAGGCGACCTCGGAAATCAGCGGGCGGACCTTCACGCGGCCTGTCGCGACAAACTGGAGGAACGTGCGGAAATCGTCGAATTCGGTCCACTGTCCGGGGCGCGACTCGTATTTGGGCCGCGCAAAGGAGTGCGCGCCGATGATGGTCACGCCCGGCAGGTGGACGTCGCGGTAAAAGTCGATGGGGGCGTCCGGCACGCGGGTGCAGCCGAGCAGGGAGACGCGGCCCTCGCGCGCCACGTAGCGGAGCGCCTGCTGCAGCGCCGCCGCCACGCCGGTCACTTCCACCACCGCGTTTACCCCCTTACAACCGGTGGCCGCACGCACCTGGTCGATGTAGTCGGCATCGCCCGGGTCGAACACCCGGTCGGCGCCCAGCTGCTGCGCCAGGGCGCGACGAGCCGGATTGAAGTCCGCCGCCAGCACCGGAACCGCGCCGCTCAGGCGGGCATACTGGACGGCCAGAAGCCCCAGCAGACCCAGCCCGGCGATCATGACCGATTCGCCGAGTTCGAGGCGCAGACGGCGCACCCCCAGCATCGGGAAGATGCCGATGAAGGAGAAGGCGGCATCCAGCAGATCGATCGAATCGTCCGGAATCTTGAAGACCGTTTCCGCCTTCTTGATCACGTGGGAGCGGTGCCCGCCGTGAATGATGAGGACGCGGTCGCCCTCCTCGAGATTCGTGACGGCGCTGCCTTTTGCCAGCACGGTGCCGGAGGCGCTGTAGCCGGGATAGAAGGGAAAGCGCTGATCCTTGTTGTTCGACTGCCCGGTGATCCAGGCGCGTTCCGTGCCCGCGCTCACCGCGCTGTAGGCGGTTTGGAGCAGGACCTCATCGGGCTTGAGGTCCGCCGGGTCGAGCATCGTGGTTTCGAGCGTCACGCAACCCGGCGTTCTGGCAACAACGTAATGGACTTTCATGGCGGTTGACCGTTTTTGCAGATGGCAATCAGAACCGGCTGGCCGCGCAGCTGCGCCCGCCGTCAATCAGATAGTTGCACCCGGTGATGAAGGCGCCCTTGTCGGAGCACACGTACAGGATGAGGTTGACCACCTCTTCCACTTCCGCAGCGCGTCCGAGCAGCGTGCGCATGTTGGCCATCGCCGCGCGCGTGAGCACGGGTCCCGGGGAGATGCACACCGAGCGCACGCCGTGGTCGGCGCCGTAGTTCGCCGTCCCCTGGCTCAGCCCGATCATGCCGCATTTGGCCGCGGTGTAGTCGATGCCCATGGCGCCGGTGACGCCGTCGATGGAGCCCATGTTGATGATGACGCCGTAGTGCTGCTCGAACATCTGCCCGAGCACGGCGCGCGTGAAGAGGACCGCCCCCTTCAGATTGACGTCGATGCCCCACTCAATGCTTTCGGGAGTGCAGTTGATGAAGCCGCCGCTCTGCTTCCAGATGCGTTGCGAACTGCCGCCCGCCGCATTCATCAGGTAATCGATGCGGCCGAATTTTTCCACGGCCAGCTTCGCCGCGCGCTCCAGGTCGGCGTACTTGCGCACATCCGCCTGCACAGCGATGGCATTGCCGCCTTTTTTGCGGATGTCTTCCGCCGCCGCTTCCACGGCTTCGGCATTGACGTCCACCAGCACCACATTGGCGCCTTCAGCGGCCATTTTCTGCAAAAACAGCAGTGCCATGCCCGAGGCGCCGCCCGAAGCCATGGCCGTCTTACCTTTGAATTCCGGATATTCCATATCAGTTTCTCCTTGAGGAGGACGTTTGGTTGATGTTCAAGTGTCGCGTCAGCGGTCCCAACGGGCGTTCTTGGGTCCGAGAACCCGCCCGCCGTCGACCAAGATGTTGGTGCCCGTCATGTAAGCGCCCGCCGGGGACGCCAGATAGACGACCATGTTCGCGATGTCTTCCGCCGTGCCGGAGCGTCCCAGCCAGGTGCCCTCGTTCGGGTGCGACGTGTTGTCTTTCGCAATCATGCCCGGCGAAATGCAGTTGACGGTGATGCCGTATTTGCCCACTTCCATGGCGAGCGTCTGGCTGAACAGGATGATGCCGCCTTTGGAGGCCGCATAATCCGCCCAGCCGGGCAGACCGGACACCCCGGCGATGGAGGCGAGATTGATGATGCGGCCGCGCCGCCGTTCCACCATGCCGCGCAACGCCAGCTGCGTGCAGCGCATCGTTCCGCACAGGTTCACGTCGATGAGGGGCTTCCAGACAGCTTCATCGAGCTCGTAAAAGGAGCCCACGGCGGGAAGCGCCGGGTTGTTCGTCTTGATGACGCCGGCGTTGTTCACGAGGATGTCCAGCGGGCCGAGCTGCTGCTCGATCTGCTGCAAGGCGGCCGTCACGCTGTCCGTATCCGTGATGTCGATGCGCAGCGCAATCGCCATGCCGCCCTGCGCGGTGACGTCCGCCACGAGCCCGGTGAGGCGTTCGTTGACGGTGAGGTCCGCAGCGGCGACCCGCGCACCGGCTGCCGCCAGTTGCCGGACCATTTCGATGCCGAGATGTCCGGCGGCGCCCGTGACGAGCGCCACGCTTCCTTCGAGGGAGAGGTTCATCGGTTGTGTTTGTCTGGGTTTTCTGACGGGTCAGTCGAGTTCGTCCGGCGTGCTTTCCAGCGGGTGCTTCCGGTTTTTCAGCGGGAATGTCACCCGGGCGCCGCCCTTCAGATGGGAGGCGTAGATGCCGTAAATCATTTCCAGCGCCGTGCGCGCGTGGTGCACGCTCGCGACGGGCATGCGGTCTTCGCGGATGGCGCACAGCAGGTCCCAGGCGGCAAAACGGTTGCCGTCGAGGAGCATCCGCGTGTGCGGGATGCCCGGAATCGTCAGCTTGAAGTCGTTCATCGGCACTTCGCCCGGGATGACGCGCGTTTCCTTCGCGGGATACAGCTCGAAGGGCGCGCCATATTCCGCCGGGTAGCGCGTGCGGCAGATGCGCACCGGGTCTTCCGGGAAGAAGTCCGTGAAGCGCGTGTTCAGGATGCCGTCCGTGCCGATGACGGAGAAGCCCATGTTCGTGGCGACCGAGCCGTTGCCGTAACTGTACGAGAAGAGGTTGCGGCGGCTTTCGAAGGTGCCGCGCACGCCGTCGGCGAAACGGAAGTCCGCCACCACCTCTTCGCCCGCGCAGGGGCCCACGTCCTCCACCGTTTTCGTGCGCTCGTCCGGCGGGGTGGGGACCCCGCCCGTGCAGAGTTCGGCGCGGACGCTCACCGGGTCCCCGGCGAAGAATGTCATCAGGTCCAGCAGGTGCGTGCCGAGCGTCATCAGGTCTTCCCCGCCGCCGCGGTGGTCGCACTTGCCGTACGACGTCATTTTCAGCAGGGTGCCGATTTCGCCGCGCGCCACTGCCGCTTTCATGGCGTTGTATTCCATGCTGTACCGCCCGGCATGCTGCACGGCGATTTTCAGATGATGCTCATCCGCAAGGCGCACCGCTTCATCTGCCTCTTCCAAATTCGTGGAAACCGGTTTTTCGCAGTACACATGGCACCCGTACGCCGCCGCCACGCGGAGTTGCGGCAGGTGGTCCCGCGGGTCGCGCGAGGTAATCACCACGATGTCCGGCTTTTCTTTCTCCATCATCTCATCCCGGTCGAAATACCGCTTGCGCGCGCCGCAGTATTGGAGCGCTTTTGCCTCATCCAGGTTCGGGTTGGCGTCCCACAGCGCGGCAAGGTCCACGCCCGGCAGACCCAAAAAAGCGCAGTCCATGCCGTGCAATCCCAGACAGGGACGGCTTGTGTCTTTGAAAATGACGACTTTGAAGGGTTTTACATCATTCATAACCGGAAGGAGGGTGGTTGGAAATCGGGAAACGGGGAAGAGAAGGGCAGGGCTGAGAGAACACGCCGGAACAGGTTCTGTTTTTGGAAACAGTGTACCATGTCTGGCGCCTTTTTTCGATGCGGAGACACCCCGATTTCGCTGAAAAAGTGTATGAAAGCGGGTGTCTTGTTTCATCTTTTTATGATAACATTACAGATAAACAGGGTAATTCCATCCCTTTTTGCGATATGAAGATCAACGAACTGGCTGCGCTGGCCGGCGTTTCTCCGGCAACGGTTTCCCGGGCCTTCAGTCATCATCCGTATGTGCGCGATGACATCCGGGAGCGCATTTTTGCACTGGCACGCAAGCATGGGTATCATCCGCGGATTCCGTCCCGGCGCCGCACGGTGATGATTCTGACGCCGCCGGAGGGGTCGGGCCCCGCGCCGTTCTGCGTGCTGCGCATTCAGACCGAGCTGGCGCGTGAACTGGCGCGGCGTTCTTTCCGCATCGAGATTCTGCCGATGGACAACAAGGAGATTCTCGACGGGAACCCGTTTTGCGCGGCTGCGGCCGTCGGAACGGAGGCGAGCCAGCTCAAGGGCTGGTACGAGCGCTTTGCGGTGCCGTTGGTGGTGGTGGACCGGCAGGTGGAGAAGACGGAGCCCGGGATGTACGTCGTCCGTTCCGATGAGCGGCAGGGGATGCGCCTGGCGCTGAGTCACCTCAAGGAGCGCGGCTGCCGCCGGATCGGCTGCGTCATTCACGGGCTTCCGGGCACGGGCAATACCGATCCCCGGCGGGAGGCGGTGGAACTCGCGCTGGCGGAGTTGGGGCTGCCCGGCGGCGAAGCGTTCGTCGCCTGTGCGAAAGACGAGGATTATCTGGAAATCATCGGGCGGATGTTGCGGCGGCACATTGACGCGCTGTTTTGCCCGGGCGGCAATGGCGGCACGCTGGCGGCCTATGCGCTGGGGCTGTTCAACCGCAAGATTCCGGAGGACATTTCGCTGGTCGCCTCGGAGCAGAGTTTCTTTTCGCGCTACGGGATTCCGCCGCAGACAACCATTTCGCCGAATTATTCTGCGATGGCCGTCGATGTTGCGGATGCGATTGAGGCGCATCTGAGCGGACTCAACCCGCCGTCCCGCGTCGAACGTCCCTACCTGCTCATCCCCCGCGAAAGCGTCCGGTAGCCGCGCGGCGGCAGCGGGCGCGGCTACTGGGGCTACTGGGGGGCACGGTTGTGCCTTTTGCTGGGGCTACTGGGGCCACTGGGAGTGCCGCGCTGGCTTCGCTCAGGCGGCTGTGTTGCGCTGGCTTCGCTGCACTGGCTTTTTAGCGGGCGGTTGACGCCCGCCCGCATCACCGGTGGGGAGGTCCCCGCTCGCCCGCATCATCAGCGGGGGAAACCCCGGAATCATTCCGATAAAAGAAAATTGGACATTCCCCATTTTTCAACAGCGTAATTGCGTAAAATGCTGTAAAATAAGATTTTATGCCAACGCGCAAGTGAAATGTGGCTTTCCACGTTCGGATTCCGTAGACTTTACGGGTTCCTAAACCAAACAGAGGAA
>CASFKR010000010.1 GCA_949295265.1 uncultured Verrucomicrobiota bacterium
GTCAGAAGAAGCGCCCGGCCGGTGGCGGGGGCGGGGCAGGGGTTTCCTCCGGCAGCGCGGAGGGCATGGGGGCGGGTGCGGGTTGCGGGGCCGGATAGGCGGGCACCGGGTAGGCGGGCGTCTGGATGACGATGGGGGAGGCCGCGGCGGCGCTCGCCTGCGGGTGCGTGGCTTTGTCCTCGTGGTAGCGGAAGACGTCGGCCAGCAGATTGTCCGCGAAATTCTCCAGCTGCACCGTCTGCTTGCGGATGGCGTCGTTGAGCACGTTGTAGTACCACGATGCGGGAATGGCGACGATGAGGCCGAGCACGGTGGTCAGGAGCGCACTGGAAATGCCGGGTGCGACAGACTGAATGAGAATCGTGCCGCCGCCGGCATACATGCCCCAGAAGGCGCACATGATGCCCCAGACGGTGCCGAAAAGACCCAGGGAAGGCGCCGCGGAGGCGCAGGTCGCCACCACGTGCATATCCTTTTCGAGCGCCAGAATCGCATTCTGGAGTTCCGCCTCGGTGCGGGCGCGGACGGTGGCCAGCGCGGCGGGCGGCAGGATGGGACCGTAGTCGACGTCCTTCTGCCAGGCGGCGAGCCGGTCCTGCGAGGCGCCGGCTTCCTCGAGAAAGCGGCTGAGACTCTCCGAGGCTGCCACGTAGATGGCAATCATCGGATTGCCGTCGCGCCGGAAGCGCCGCCCCGAATCGGACTGGATGTAAAACCCGAGCGGATGCCCGTACGTGCAGTAGCGCGTCAGGAAGCTTTGGTTGCGGTGAAAATTCTTTCGGAGATAGCGGTGCCGGACGATGGCGACACTCCAGAACCAGGCGGACATGACGCACAGAATCAGGCAAATGGCTTGCCCGATAAAGTCGGAAACGAGAAAGGCGTCAATGATAATCATGGTGGGGACGGCGGAGGCGGGAAGGGGGAGAAGACGGTCAGAAATTGTCGCGGAAGTAGTTGCTGATGCGGCTGTCGCAGTCGAACGTGGCGGCAATGAGAGCGGTGCGGATCCACATGCCGTTGCGCATCTGGCGCCAGTATTTGGCGCGCGGATCGCTGTCGCATTCCACGGCGATTTCGTCGCGGCGCGGGAGCGGGTGCATGAGGATGGCGTCGGGCTTCATCAGGCGCATGTCCTCGCCTTTGATTTTGAAGCGGGAGGTGTCGATGCGGGCGGATTCGCCGCGGGATTTGTCCCACTCATCCTGAATGCGCGTCATGTAGACGGCATCGGCTTCGGGCAGGTACTTGTGCATGTCGCTGGTGACGATGTAGCGTGCGCCGTGGGCATCGAGCATGTCGAGGATATCCTGCCCGATCTGGAGCGGTTCGGCGGCCACGAAGATGTGCGTGATATCCTCGTAGTTGAGGAGCAGATTGGCAAGGGAGCGGACGGTGCGTCCGCGCGCCAGATCGCCCACGTACATGACGGTGCGGTGGCAGAAGCCGCCGCGGCGTTCGAAACTGCGGTTGAGCGTGTAGATGTCGAGCAGCGCCTGCGTGGGGTGCTGATCTTTGCCGGAGCCGGCATTGATGATGGGGATGGGGCGGTCGGAGCTGGCAAGCGCCCAGGACATGCGTTCGGCGAGCCCCTTCTCCTGCGTCCGCATGATAATCAGGTCGAAGTACGAGCTGAACGTGCGGATGGAATCCTCGCGCGATTCGCCTTTGAATTCGCTGGAGACGGCGGCATCGCGCACTTCACCGGTTTTGATGCCGAGAATCTGGCACGCCGAGAGGAACGAGAGGAAGGTGCGCGAAGAGGGCTGCGTGAAGTAAATCATCGCCCGCTTGTGGAAGAGGAGCCCCTGCAGGAACTCCATTCCGGCGCGGGATTTGGCGATTTGGCGGATTTGCGTTGCGAGGGCGCAGAGGCGGTCGAGCCGGGCGCGGTCGAACTGCTGCGCAAAGAGGGTGCAGAAGGGCATGCCGTCGGGTTTGGCGAGGCAGGCGCATTTTTGCTCCATGGGAAGGGCTTCGAACTGTTCCCAGGTATAATCAATCGTGCGTTTCATCAGGGTGTCGTCCATTCAGGGCCCGAAAGGGAGCGGGGAGGTCCTGCGCGCGGGCGGCGGCAGCGGGGGCGGGCCGCCTCTGCGCAGGAGGGAGGGGCAGGGTGCGGATCAGGCGCGCGAGGAATCGCCGATGGCGGAAACGAAGAGCGCCTTGATGGTGTGCATCCGGTTTTCCGCTTCGTCAAACACGCGCGAAAAATCGCTCTCGAAGACGTCGTCGGTGACCTCCAGCGGACCCGTTTCCCGGGAGACTTCCGTTTCGAAATCGTGGAAGGCGGGCAGGCAGTGGAGGAAGATGAGCTCCCCGCCGAGGTTGCCCGTGGCTTCGCACAGCGGCATGTTCACCTGGTAGGGACGCAGGAGGCGGAGGCGCTCCGCCTGCTTGTCCTCTTCGCCCATCGAGACCCACACGTCGGTGTAGAGCGCATTGGCGCCGCGCACCGCGGTTTTCGGATCGTGCTCGACGGTCACCGTCGCCCCGTGGCGGGCGGCGGTTTCGCGGGCGCGGGCGACGAGTTCCGCATCGGGCGAAAGTTCGGCGGGCGTGCAGTTGACGTAGTGGACGCCGGCTTTGGCGCACCCCATCATCAGCGAGTTGGCGACGTTGTTGCGCCCGTCGCCGATGTAGACGAGTTTGCGCCCGTGCAGGTCTGCGCCGAACGACTGCCGCATCGTCATCAGGTCCGCCAGAATCTGCGTGGGGTGCGATTCATCGGTGAGCCCGTTCCAGACGGGGACGCCGGCGTACTCGGCGAGCTGCTCGACGGTGCTCTGGCGGAAACCGCGGAAGAGAATGCCGTCGAAGAGGCGCCCGAGGACGCGCGCGGTGTCCTTGACGCTTTCCTTGTGCCCGATGTGGATGTCGTGCGGGTTGAGATACTCGGCATTGCCGCCTTCGTCCTGCGCGGCGACAACGCAGGAGTTGCGCGTGCGCGTGGAGCCTTTTTCGAAAATCAGGGCGATGTTGCGGCGGTGCAGAAGATCGCCCCGGATGCCGCTGTCTTTGCGGCGCTTGAGGGCTTCGGCGAGCTCGAGCAGTTCGAGCATTTCGTCGTCGGTGAAATCACTGAGGGTTCGCAGATGGCGCTTCGCAAGCGCCGGATTCCAAGAGAGCATCGTCGGCTCCTTCCAGGGGTCGGTATCAGTCAGGTGCCCGCGCCTCATTGCGCCGGGCCGCTTGAGTCCACAACGATACCAGAAAATCGCCTTTTCCGCCACCGGACCCGCGGCGCGGGGGAATTTGCCGCGCAAGGGGTTTTCTGCTATGGTTATTCGGAACCGATTCGGCGGTCCGGGTGCGGAATCTGCTGTTTTTGTTTTCTCCGGTCCCGGGCCCGTTCCCAGGGTCTTTCCAATGCTTCTTTCCGATGCGTTTCCGATTCTTTTCCCTTGCGGCGGGGTTTGCCGCGCTCTCGTTGCTGACGGCTTCGCTGCTGGTCGGATGCGAATCCGCCGACGGGCATGTGATTGACGTAACCCCTTCCACGGCGACGCTTTCCGCCTCTTCGCCCACGGTGCGGCTGACGGCATCCGGTTGGGATGATTTTTCGTGGACGCTGTCCGACACGGGCATCGGGACGCTCTCGTCGCACAACGGCCGGAGCGTTGTTTATCGCGCGACGTCGTTCAGTTCCGGCGAAAGTTCTTCGCTGACGCAGACCATCAACGTCGTAGCCGTGGGTACCTCCACGAGCTCCTCGTCGACGAATACGACCTCCACGAGTTCCACGAGTTCCAGCTACTCCGCCACGGTGACCATTCACCAGTAATTCGCAACCGCCGCTTCCCGGCCGCTTTTCCGCTTTCTCCCTCTCCGCATGTACCTGTTCCTCCCCGTTTCCGGAAACCGCCTCCGCCTGACCGCCCGCCTGGTTGCGGGTCTCGTGGCTTTCGCCGCTTTGCTGCCGGGTGTGACCGGTTGCGAAAGTTCGGAAGGGTACAGTGATGGAACGGGCAATACGATTGCGGGTTCCTCGTCCTCTTCGTCCTCCTCGTCGGGAACCGGCGGTTCCTCCTCGGGAAGCGGCGGCGGTTCTTCGTCCTCCTCGACGAGTTTTGCCCTGTCGCCGTCTTCCGCGACGATGCAGGTGCGCGTCAGTTCCTCTTCCGTTTCGCTGGCAACGCAGCGCATTTCGGTGCGCGATGTCGTCAGTGCCGCAACGTATTCGTGGTCGCTCTCCAACCCGTCGATGGGCTCGCTCACCGCCACGGCGGGTACGAGCACCGTCTATACGGCGCCGAGTTCATCGCAGTATGACGGGCAGACGCAGACCGTCACCTGCACCGAGACGCAGCCGGACGGCTCTACGCGGACGGCCACCTGCGTCATCACGCTTTCTTACGTCGGAGGGTAGGCGCGCCTCCTCCGCGTCTCCGTCCCGGCGGCTCCCTTTCTTATCTCTGTTTCATCTGTTTGCACAGAACCATGTCGAACAAGCTCTTCCTCTCCGGCAACGAGGCCATCGCCCGCGCGGCGTATGCGGCAGGTTGCCACGTGGCGGCCGCCTATCCCGGCACTCCCAGCACGGAAATTCTGGAAAATATCGCCAAATTCAAGGGCGAAATCAATTGTGAATGGTCGGTCAACGAAAAGGTGGCGATGGAAATCGGCATCGGCGCATCGCTGGCCGGTGCACGGGCGCTCGTGTGCATGAAGCACGTGGGGCTGAACGTCGCGATGGACCCCTTGATGACCTATACCTTCGTGGGGACCAACGGCGGGCTGGTCATTGTGTCGGCGGACGATCCGGGCATGCATTCCTCGCAAAATGAGCAGGACAACCGGACGCTCGAAAAATTTGCGCACTGCGTCATCCTCGAGCCTGCCGATTCGCAGGAGGCGTACGACATGGCGCGTGCCGCGTGGGATCTTTCGGAACGCACGGGCGCCATCTGCGTCCTGCGCATGACGACGCGCACGTCGCACTCCGCTTCGCTCGTGGACCTCGGAGCGCAGGGGCTTGCGCGCGGGCATGTGGAGCCCAAGCCGTACGTGAAGACGCCGCAGCGCACGGTCGCCGTGCCGGCCAACGCGCGCGGCATGCGCTTCGCCGTGGAAAAGCGCGATGCGGCGCTGCTGGCGGAGTCGGAGCAAAGCCCCTTCAACCGCGTGGAAGCCGGGCGCAAGGAACTGGGCTTCATCACGTCGGCGGTTGCCTACCAGCACGTCAAGGAAGTCTTTCCCGAATACAGCATCCTCAAGCTCGGATTCACGAATCCGCTGCCGGTGCAGCTGGTGCGCACGTTTGCCGCATCGGTCGACCGCGTCGTCGTCGTGGAGGAACTCGATCCGGTGTTGCGCGACGCCGTGCGGCTGGCCGGCGTGGAAACGGTGCCGTTCCAGACGCAGCTGCACATGATGGAGCTCAACGTCGGGCGGCTCCGGGCGTTGCGCGCGGAACTCCTCGGGGAAGCGGCGCCCGCCGCACCCGCCACGCCGCCCGAGGCGGCTGATTTGCCGCCGCGCCCGCCGACGCTCTGCGCAGGCTGCTCGCACCGCGGCGTTTTCTACACGCTTTCGAAACTCAAGACGACCGTCTGCGGCGATATCGGCTGCTACACGCTCGGTGTGGCGCCGCCGCTTTCCTCGATGGATACCACCATCTGCATGGGCGCCTCCATCGGCAACGCCTTCGGCATGCGCAAGGCGGGCTTCAAGGGACGCCTTGCGGCCGTCATCGGCGACTCGACCTTCTTCCATTCCGGCATGACGGGGCTGCTCGACGTCGTCTACAACAAGGGCGCCGTCACCGTCGTCGTGCTCGACAACCGCATCACGGGCATGACGGGGCACCAGGAAAATCCGGGCTCCGGCAAGACGCTCCTCGGCGAGCCCACCGTGCAGACGGATATCGCCGAAGTGGCGCGCGGGCTGGGCGTCAAGCGCGTCACGAAGGTCGACGCCTACGACCTGAAGACGCTCGAGCGCGTGCTCTCGGAGGAACTGGACTGCGGAGAACCCTCCGTGGTCGTGGCGTACGGCCCGTGCGTCATTGCCGCCAAGAAGCTCGTGGGCGCCATCCCGCATGCGGTCGATCCCGCCAGGTGCAAGGCGTGCGGCGCCTGCTTCCGCCTGGGATGCCCGTCGATTGTCCGGGGGGAGCCGACCGCCAACGGCCGCTTCCTGAGCCGGATTGAGCCGGCCGCCTGCATCGGCTGCGGGCTTTGCGCCCAGGTCTGCCCGTTCGGCGCCATCGGTACCACCGCATCCCGCACCTGATTTCCGGTTTTTTGCGCAGCAAGAGAGAATTTATGAACGCATCCATTTCCAACGAAGGCGTCACGAACATCACCCTGGTCGGGGTCGGCGGGCAAGGCATTCTGCTGACGGCCGACATCCTCGCGCGGACCGCCGCGCTGGCGGGGCTGGACGTCAAGAAATCCGAGATTCACGGCATGAGCCAGCGCGGCGGCTCGGTTTCGAGCCAGGTGCGCTTCGGCGCGCGGGTCAACAGTCCCATCATTGCGGACGGGGAGACGGATCTGCTCGTCGCCTTCGACCAGCTGGAAGCGCTGCGCGCGGCGCCGCTGCTGCGGCCTGCCGGGCGCGTGCTTTGCGACCGGTGCTATCTGGAGCCCGTCACGGTCTCCTCGGGGCAGCGCCCCTCGCCCCCGCCGCCCGGCGAAACGGTCCGCGCCCTGTACGGCGCGCGGCTCGTGGAGCTCGATTCGCGTGCGCTGGCGCTCGAGGCGGGCAACCCCCGCACCGCCAACATGGCGATTGCGGGTGCCCTGTCCACGCTGCTGCCCTGGGCGGAAACCCTCTGGCAGGAAGCGCTTCGGCAGCGCCTGCCGGAAAAACTCCTCGCCGTCAATCTGAAGGCGTTCACCCTCGGGCGCGCGGCGGCAACCGGTCCCTCCGCCTGACGGCGGTTTGCTGACTCCACGATGAACGATTCCCTGCTTCGGTCCATTTTGCGCGAGACCAGCCTGTTCACGCCCGAACAGGCGGAGGAAATCGTGCAGGCGCAGCGCAATCCGGAAGCCGGTACCGTCGCCGCCACCGTCGTGCGGCTCGGGCTGGCGGATGAGGACGTGTTTCTGCGTGCGGTCGCGCCCGTGCTGGGCATGACGTATGTCGACGTCAGCGAACTGCCCGCCGATCCGGCGCTCATCGAGCGGATGCCCGCCCGCGCGGTGACGCAATTCAAGGTGGTGCCCGTATCCTATGAAAACGGGGTGCTGACCGTTGCGACGTGCGACCCGTTCCAGGCCGCGTCGCTCGAGGATGCGCTCCGGCTCGCAACCGGGTGCGCCATCTCGCTGGTCGCCTGCACCGAGGAGCGCATCATCCGCCAGTCCCAGAAATGCTACGGCGTCGGCGCGGATACGCTCGCCGGCATGGATACGGATATCTTCGCGGGCGACACGGATGCCACGGCGAATAAATTCGATATTTCCGAGGACGCGCAGGAAGCCTCCATCGTCAAATTCGTCAACCAGATTATCGCCGAGGCCGACCGCCGGGCGGCGACGGATATCCATTTCGAGCCGATGGAGAAGGAACTCCGCATCCGGTACCGGATCGACGGGCTCCTCCATAAGGTCGACGTGCCGCCGGCGCTTCACCGCCTCCAGGCGGCCGTCATCTCCCGTATCAAGGTCATGGCGAACCTGGATATCGCGGAAAAGCGCATGCCGATGGACGGACGCATCAGCATCCGCGTCAACGGCAAGGAAATCGACATCCGCGTTTCGACGTGCCCCGTGACCTACGGCGAGAGTATCTCGCTCCGTCTGCTCCAGAAGGGCGGCGCGGTCGTCCGGCTCGACCAGCTCGGGTTCGGCAAGCGCGACAATACGCTCATCCGCCGGGCCATTCACCGCCCCAACGGCATCATTCTCGTGACGGGGCCGACCGGTTCGGGCAAATCGACGTCGCTGTACGCCTTTCTGCACGAAATCAACACCATCGACAAACGCATTCTCACGGCCGAGGAACCCGTCGAATACGAAATGCCCGGCGTGAACCAGGTGCAGGCGCGCCCCGATATCGGGCTGACCTTTGCCCGGATTCTGCGCTCTTTCCTGCGCCAGGACCCCGATGTCATGATGGTCGGCGAAATCCGCGACCTGGAAACGGCGGAAATCGCCATCAATGCCTCGCTGACCGGCCACCTCGTCTTTTCCACGCTGCACACAAACGACGCCGCCGGCGCCTTTGCGCGTCTCACGGATATGGGCGTGGAGCCGTTTCTCATTTCGTCCTCCGTCGAACTGGTGCTGGCGCAGCGGCTCGTCCGCCGGCTCTGCCCGAACTGCAAAGCCGAGGGCAAGCCCGATGAAGCGGTGCTCCGCTCGCAGAACGTCGACCCCGCCCTCTTTGCGGGGCGCACCGTCTATCAGGCGGTCGGCTGCCAGCAGTGCGGCGGTACCGGGTACAAGGGGCGCGGCGGCATTTTCGAGGTGCTGCACGTGACGGACGCCATCCGCCAGCTCGTGACGGCGCACCGCCCCTCTTCCGATATCCGCGAAACCTCCATCTCCGAGGGTATGTCCACCCTCCGCGATGACGGGTTCCGCCGCGTTTTCGAAGGCTTCACCACGGTCGAAGAGGTGCTTCGCGTCACCGAAGACAGCGACGATTGACGGCTTGCCACAACCGCTTTGCTTGCGTAGACTCCCTTTTTATCTTTTTCCCATTCAGCGCATTCCAGCTATGACCATCCAGGAATTTTTCTCCAAGTACCATTTTTCCGCCAACGTCGATTTCGAGGCGTTGCTCAAGACGTTCGACCGGCAAATGGATATCGGTCTTTCCGCGGAGCCTTCGCCCTCCTCCCTCGCGATGCTGCCCTCCTACATCGACACGTCGCGCAAGGTTCCCCCCGAGACGCCCATCATCGTGCTGGATGCCGGCGGCACGAATCTGCGCGTGGCCGTCGTGTGGTTCGACCGCAACGGCAAGGCCCGGATTGAGGATTTCCGCAAGTATGCGATGCCCGGCACGCAGGGCGAATCGCTGAGTGCGGAGGTCTTTTTCGACACCTTCGCCGGCTTCCTGGAGCCGGTGTGCCAGCGTTCGGAAGGCGTCGGGTTCTGCTTCTCGTATCCGACGGAGATTTATCCCGACCTCGACGGCCGCCTGATCCGCTGGTCCAAGCAGGTGGACGCCCCCGCCGTCGTCGGCAAGCGCGTCGGCTCCTGCATCGCCGAGGCGCTCGAAAAGCGCACCGGCCGCCGCCTGAAGCTGCGCGTGCTCAATGACACGACGGCGACGCTCCTCGCCGGCATGGCCGCCGGGATGTCCCGCCAGTATTCCAGCTACGTCGGCTTCATCCTCGGCACCGGCACCAACATCGCCTACATCGAGCGCAATGCGCGCATCGCAAAGGTGCCCGGGCTCAACCCCGAGGGTTCCATGATCATCAACGTGGAGTCCGGCTGCTTCGACGGCTACGACCGCTCGGAATTCGATTACGATGTGGCCCGCGCCCTCCGGGATCCCGATGAGGGCATCTACGAAAAGATGATTTCCGGCGCCTACATCGGCACCACCGGTCTCATGATGCTGCGCCGGGCCGCTCAGGAAGGTCTTTTCTCGAAGCCTTGCGCCGACGCCCTTCTCGCATGGAAGGAACTGCGCACCATCGATTTCGACAACTTTACGCACAACCCCTACATCGCGGGTCCCTTCGCGGATCTGCCGATGACGGAGGAGGACCGCCGCACGGCGCAGGCGCTCAGCGAGCCGCTCTTCATCCGCGCGGCCGGGCTGACGTCCGTCAATATCGCCCAGGCCGTCATCCGGTGCGGCGAAGGGCACGACCCCCTGCACCCGGTGTGCGTGACGATTGACGGCTCCACGTACTACAAGACCGTCTCCGCCATGTTCAAGTCGCGCGTCGAGGAAGGGCTCCGCACCATTCTGGAGCCGCGCGGCATTTTCTTCGACACCATCTCCGTCGATGATGCACCGATGGTCGGCTCGGCCATCGCCGGGCTGATTGCCTGACCTCCCTGATGCGCATCCGGGACCGCCCCCGGCGGTTCCGGATGTGCCGTCTTTATTCTGACCTCACAGCGCGCTTCGCATCATGATTATCCGTACACACGCTCCCGCCCGTGCCGCTCTGATCGGCAACCCTTCCGACGGTTACTTCGGAAAGACCATTTCCTTCGCTTTTTCCGATTTTCAGGCCACCGTCACGCTTTGGGAGTCGCCCAAACTGACGATTCTTCCCTCCGCCCGGGATACCGAGACGTTCGATTCGATTGAGCATCTCTCGCAGTCCGTCCGGCTGTTCGGGTATTATGGCGGCATCCGTCTGATTAAGGCAGCCATCAAGACCTTCTACCAGTACGTCTCCACGCATGGCATCCATCTGGACCGGCGGAATTTCACGATTCAGTATGAATCCACGATTCCCGGCCTTGTCGGCATGGCCGGCTCTTCCGCCATCGTCACGGCCACATACCGGGCGCTGCAGACGTTCTACGGCGTGTCCATTCCGAAACCGGAGCTGGCGAACATCATCCGCTCGACGGAAGAGAAGGAACTCGGCATTGCCGCCGGGTTGCAGGATCGCGTCATTCAGGTCTACGGCGGTCTCGTCTACATGGATTTCAACCGGGAACTGCTCGAAGGTCGCGGCTACGGCGACTACATCCGGCTCGACCCCTCGCTGCTTCCGCCGGTTTACGTCGCCTACCGGACCGATCTGAGCGAGGTTTCCGGCGTTTACCACAACAACCTCAAGGCACGCTACAATGCGGGCGATCCCGCTGTCGTCGGCGCCATGAAATTCTGGGCGGACATCACGGAGGAGGCGCGCGGCTGCCTGGAGCGGCACGATTACAAGCGCCTGTCCGAACTCATGGATCAGAATTTCGACAAGCGCGTCGAGGTGTCGCAGGTGTCTCCCGACAATCTGCGGATGGTGAAGACGGCGCGCGCCTGCGGCGCCAGCGCCAAGTTCACCGGTTCGGGCGGCGCCATTGTGGGCCTGTACGATGGCGAGGAAATGCTCCGCACCCTCGAGACGGAACTGGCGAAAATTTCCGTCAAGGTGCTCCGTCCCACGCTCGCGCCGTTCTCCGAGTAACCGGTTGCTTTCTATTCGTTTTGCGTTCTCCATTCCATCCTGTTCCGAGGTTTTCCCATGGTTCAAGAACTGACAACTGCAACCTTTGATGAGGCAACCGCTTCCGGCGTTTGCGTCCTTGATTTCTGGGCCCCCTGGTGCGGGCCCTGCCGCATGATGGGCCCGCTCTTCGAGACGGTCGCCGACGATATGAAGGATACGGCCGCCCGTTTCTACAAACTCAATGTCGACGAGGCGCCCGAGATTGCAGCCCGTTTCGGCGTGCAGTCCATTCCGACGCTTCTCGTGCTCAAGGACGGCGTGGAAGCCGAGGTGCGCGTGGGTGTGACGCCGCCGCCCGCGCTGCGCAAAATCGTCGAGGAGGCGCTTCGGTAGCCTCGCCCGCCGCGCGGTCCGCTGTCTTTACGGCGGACCCGCCTTTGATTAGAATCCGCACCTCATTCCGGGCGGCGCACCTTTTTGGGGGAGCACCGTACGGCAACAGGCAGGTTCCGCCCGTTTCAACGGAACCGCTCCGTTTTCGGCCGGTCCCGCGGTCGGCTTTTTGCGAAAACGCCTCTTTCATGACACAGCCCGGCATCCTTTTCTTTGACGACAAACTGGATCTGATTTCCAGAAAACTGATTACCCGCTTATTCGAAAAAGGGGTCAGCATCGTTGTCGTGTGCGTCGGGGATACGCGTCCGGAAGAATACCCGGAAGGGCTGGACGTCGTTCTGATTCCGCATTTGCGCTCGAAGCTGGATGGAACGGCGGCTCTTCAGGTGCGGCGCGTGGTGCGCGCCCGGCGTGCGGCGGTGGCCTTCGCCTCGAGCAGCCGCTCGCTTTCCTGCCTGCTGTTTGCCACGCTCTTTACGGGCTGCAAGGTCGTGGGCTACCGCGGCACGGGCGCCCGGGTGCGACCGTACGATCCGTCGTATTACCTCGGGATTCTCAATCCGCGGATTGCTAAAGTCGTCTGCAACGACGCGTCCATCGTGGAGGCGCTCTCCCGCCATATTCCCGCCCGCAAACTCGTGGTGATCCGGAAACCTTACGATTTGGCGTGGGTGGAGGACGCCCTGAAGGCGCCCGAGCCGCTGCCGACCTCTGCGGGGAATGATGACCCCTTCCGCGTCATTACGGTGGCCAACACCGCCGGGCGGCCCTACAAGGGCTTGCGGTATCTCCTCGAGGCGATGCATCTGGTCGCCGATCCGACCGTTGAGCTGACCGTCATCGGCGATTACGACCCGGAGATGGAGACGCTCGCGAAGTCCGGCCCCGCAGGTGACCGGATTCATCTGCTGGGACCGCAAACCAACCCGGTGCGCTACCTGCCGTCCGCGCATCTGTTTGTGCTGCCGTCCACGCGCGACCTTTCGCCCCGCACCGTCCGCGAGGCGATGGCTTGCGGGCTCCCCTGCATCATCACGAATATTCCCGGCGCCCGCAATCTGGGTGTGGCTGACCGTACGGCGCGGCTCGTGCCGCCCGCTGATGCGCGCTCGCTCGCGGAGGCGATGCTCTTCTTCCGCCAAAATCCCGGGGTGTGCCGTGCATACGGTGCCGCCGGTCGGGAACGCATCCGCACCGATTTCAGCCCCGAGGTTTACGCGGAGCGCTATCTCGAAATCATCCGGGAAACCGCTCCCGGGACCTGACCCCTATCGGAATCCTTCCGGTCTCCTTTTTTTTCTTTGACTCTTCCTTCTGTTTGATTGCTATGCTACCGCTTGAAGAAACCAAAATCTGCGTCATCGGTCTCGGTTATGTGGGGCTCCCGCTGGCTCGCCTGTTTTCCACCCGCTTCCAAACCGTCGGGTTTGATATGAACCCCGCCCGCGTGCAGGCCCTCAATGCCGGGCACGACGGCACGCTCGAGGTTTCGGATGACCTGCTGCAGGAGGCGCTCCGTTCCGGACGCTTCACCTGCACCGCCTCCATCGAGGATATCCGGGATTGCAATTTCTACATCGTCGCCGTGCCTACGCCCGTCGATGAGAACAAGAATCCGGATTTGCGCCCGCTCTGGGGTGCCAGTGATACGGTCGGCAAGGTGATTTCCAAGGGCGATATCGTCGTGTATGAATCGACGGTCTATCCCGGCGTTACCGAAGACGAGTGCATTCCGCGCGTCGCGCAGGTTTCCGGGCTGACGTACAACGTCGATTTCTTCGGCGGCTATTCGCCCGAGCGCATCAATCCCGGCGACAAACTCCACACCGTCGAGAAGATTAAAAAGGTCACGAGCGGCTCCACGCCGGAGGTCGCAGAGCGCGTCAATGCCGTCTATGCGTCCGTCATTGCCGCCGGAACCCACATGGCGCCCTCCATCAAGGTCGCCGAAGCCGCCAAGGTCATTGAAAATACGCAGCGCGACATCAACATCGCCTTCGTCAACGAACTCTCGAAGATTTTCGACCGTCTCGGCATCGATACGCAGGATGTGCTGGCAGCCGCCGGCACGAAGTGGAACTTCCTGCCGTTCAAGCCGGGTCTCGTGGGCGGGCACTGCATCGGCGTCGACCCCTATTATCTGGCGCAGTGCGCACAGCGCCACGGCTACAATCCGGAAATCATTCTGGCGGGCCGCCGCATGAATGACGGCATGGGCGAATATGTCGCCACGCAAACGATGCGGGCCATGATCCGCAAGCGCATCCCAGTCCTCGGAGCCCGGGTGCTGCTGCTCGGCTTTACCTTCAAGGAAAATTGTCCGGACGTGCGCAATACCCGCGTTATTGACATTGTGCGTTCGTTGCAGGAATTCAGCATCCAAGTGACGATTTTCGATCCGTGGGCGAATCCCGAAATCGCCAGGCGTGAATATGGCGTGGACGTCCTTACGGAAGCCCCGGCGGAGACATTCGATGCCGTCATCCTCGCGGTTGCGCACAAGCAGTTCGCTTCTCTCGATCTGCACACCTTCCGGAAACCTGTTTCGGCCGTCGTGGACGTCAAGGGCTTCCTGCCTGCCGGCGCTGCCGATTTCCGCCTCTGACGGCGGCGGACTCCTGCCAACGGTTTTGCCGGCCGTCCGGCATTTTGCAACATCTCGGACAATCCGTCCGGGATGTTTTCTTTTCCGGCAGACTGCACCTGAAAATTGCGGCGGTTTTTGCAGCCGGACCGGAACGGCCACGGAGGTTCAAACCGGGAAATGGCCCTTTGAATGGGTAAAATGGGGGTCCGGAGGGGCCGATTTTCCGTAAAAGAGGGTGCCACAGCGGGGTTTGCAGAAATTCGGGAAACCCCGGTTGAAGGGGAGGGGGTCTTTTGATAGAATTCCCGACTCAAATTCCCGAAAATCATCACGAAACCGTATTCGAGAACCGGACCCGCCGCCCGAACCGCGGGGACGGCCGTCCGATACCCAGAAAACCGAGGCAACCACCATGGCTAGCAAACTTACGCTGGACAAAGTCCGCAACATCGGCATCATGGCCCATATTGACGCCGGTAAGACCACCACTTCCGAGCGCATTCTGTATTACACGGGCGTCAACCACAAAATCGGTGAGGTTCATGACGGCCAGGCGACGATGGACTTCATGGTCCAGGAGCAAGAGCGCGGCATCACAATCGGCTCCGCCGCGACCACCTGCTATTGGCGCGACCACCAGATTACCCTGATTGATACGCCCGGGCACGTGGACTTCACGGCCGAAGTGGAGCGCAGCCTGCGCGTCCTCGACGGTGCCGTGGCGCTCTTCTGCGCGGTCGGCGGCGTCCAGCCCCAGTCCGAGCAGGTCTGGCGTCAGTCCGAAAAGTACAACGTCCCCAAAATCATGTTCGTCAACAAGATGGACCGCACCGGTGCGGACTTCTTCGGCGCGGTGGAGGACGTCAAGACCATCCTCAAGGGCAATGCAGTCCCGATCGTCATCCCGATCGGCGCGGCCGAGACGTTCAAGGGCATCGTTGACCTGATGAAGATGAAGGCGCTTTACTTCGATGAGAGCTCCCTCGGTCTCAAGGTCACCGAGGACGAAATTCCCGCCGAGCTCAAGGAGCAGGCCGATGAATGGCGCAACAAGATGGTCGAAAGCATTGCCGAGACCGATGACGCGCTCCTCGAAAAGTTCTTCGCCGGTGAAGAGCTCACCCGCGATGAACTGATGGTTGCGCTCCGCAAGGCGACCATCGCCCGCCAGATTGTTCCGGCGCTCTGCGGCTCTTCCTTCAAGGACAAGGGCGTGCAGCCGATGCTCGACGCCGTTGTCGACTTCCTGCCCAGCCCGCTCGATCTTCCGCCCGTCACCGGTCAGCTTTCCAAGGCCGATGAAGAGGCCGGCAAGCAGGCTCCGGTCCGCAAGGCCGATGATTCCGAGCCGTTCTCCGCGCTGGCGTTCAAGATTGTCTCCGACAAGCACATGGGCAAGCTCGTCTACGTGCGGATCTACTCGGGCGTCCTCAATACGGGCGACACCATCTGGAACGCGACCCGCGAGCAGGATCAGCGCGTGGCCCGCATCGTCCGCATGCACGCCAAGCAGCAGCAGCCGCTCGAGCAGGCCCACACCGGCGACATCGTCGCTCTCGTCGGCCTCGCCCGCACCCGTACCGGCGACACCCTCTGCAACGAGGATGCGCCGATTCACCTGGAGTCCATCGACTTCCCGGCTCCGGTGATCTCGATTTCCATCAAGCCCGCTTCCACGCAGGACAACGAGAAGCTCTCCAAGGGTCTGCAGGCGCTCGCCGATGAGGACCCGACCTTCGTCGTTTCCTATGATGAAGAGACGGAGGAGACCATCATCTCCGGTATGGGCGAACTCCACCTCGAAATCATCGTCGACCGCCTCAAGCGCGAGTTCGGCGTTGAAGCGCAGGTCGGCCGTCCCGAAGTGGCGTACCGCGAGACCATCACGCAGACCGCCGAGGGTCAGTACAAGCACGTCAAGCAGTCTGGTGGTTCCGGTCAGTACGGCGATGTTTACCTGCGCCTCGAGCAGCAGGAGCCCGGCAAGGAGTTCGAGTTCATCGACAACATCGTCGGCGGCGTCATCCCGGGCGAATACATCCCGGCTGTCGAAAAGGGTGTCCGCGCCGCCATGGAGAAGGGGCCCTACGCCGGCTACCCGGTCGTCGATGTCAAGGTCACGCTCTACGATGGTTCGTACCACGATGTCGACTCCTCGGCCATCGCCTTCGAACTGGCTGCGCGCATGGGCTTCAAGAAACTCATGCTGGAAGCCAAGCCCCAGCTCCTCGAGCCTGTGATGGCCGTCGAGGTCACGATGCCGGAAGAATACTTCGGCGCCGTGTCCGGCTCCATCGGTCAGCGCCGCGGCCGCATCGAGTCCATGGGTGAGAAGGCCGGTCTCAAGGTCATCAACGCCATGGTCCCGCTCTCCGAGATGTTCGGCTACTCGAACACCGTCCGCACCCTGACGCAGGGCCGCGGCGGCTTCACGATGATCTTCAGCCGCTATGAGCCCGTCCCGGCCAATATCGCGGCGACCGTCGTGGAGAAGCGCAAGGCGGAAGGCAAGGTCCGCTAAGCGGTTCCCTCCACACGGTCTCACAAACGACGGTTCCCGCTCCGGGAGCCGTCGTTTTCGCATTCCGGCGCGCGGCACCGCTTGCAAGGCGCCCGCGAAAATCGTATTCTTTGCGCCCTGAATTCATTCTTTTTTCGGCAAGTCTCATGCACCCTTATCGCACCCATACCTGCAACGAACTCCGCCCGGCCGATGCCGGTAAAACCGCCCGGCTTTCCGGGTGGGTTTACCACAAGCGCGATCACGGCGGAATTCTCTTCCTCGATTTGCGGGACCACTATGGTCGCACGCAGGTCGTCATTCACCCCAGCCGCCCCTTCTTTGAGCAAGCCGGTGCGCTCCACCTCGAGAGCGTCGTCACCGTGACCGGCAAGGTGGTCGAGCGTGAGGCGGCGATGGTCAATCCCGATATCGATACGGGTGCCGTCGAACTGGTTGCCGATGAATTCGTCGTCGAAGGCGAGAGCGAGCTCACCCCCATTTATCTCGGCGGCGATACGGGCGAGGTCGGCCCCGAGGACCTGCGCCTCAAGTATCGCTATCTGGATTTGCGCCGCGAATCGCTCCACCGCAACATCGTGTTGCGCTCGCAGGTGATTTCCTACCTGCGCAGCAAGATGGAGGCGCTCGGCTTCCATGAGTATCAGACGCCGATTCTGACTTCCTCTTCGCCCGAAGGCGCGCGCGACTTCCTCGTGCCCAGCCGCATGCACCCCGGTCAGTTCTACGCTCTGCCGCAGGCGCCGCAGATCTTCAAACAGCTGCTTATGGTCGCCGGGTTCGACCGTTATTTCCAGATCGCTCCCTGCTTCCGCGACGAGGATGCCCGCGCGGACCGTTCGCCCGGTGAGTTCTACCAGCTCGATGTCGAAATGTCGTATGTGACGCAGGACGACGTCTTTGCCGTCATGGAGCAGGTCATTCCGGATACGTTCACGCGATTTGCCAAGCCCGGCAAGAAGGTTTTCGGTGCGCCGTTCCCGCGCATTCCGTACCGCGAGGCGATGCTCAAGTACGGCACGGACAAGCCGGATCTGCGCAACCCCATCGAGATGTTCGATGTGACCGACCTCTTCGGGGCTTCCGGCTTTGGCGCCTTTGCCAAGGCCGTCGCCGCCGGCAGCGTCGTCCGCGCCATTCCGGTCAAGGCCATCAAGGACCGCCCGCGCAGCTTCTTCGACAAGATGGAGAAGTACGCGCTGGAAATCGGCGCCAAGGGACTCGGCTATCTCGTCTGGGATGAAGCCAGCGAAAAGAAGATCAAGGGTCCGATTGCCAAGTTCCTCACCCCCGAAGAACTCGCCGAACTCGCCCGCCGCGGTTCCATGACCGATGGCGACGTGATGTTCTTCATGTGCGACAAGCCGGATGCCTGCAACGATATCGCCGGTAAGATCCGCACCCGCCTCGGGGAGACGCTCGACCTCATCAACAAGGACGAGTACCGCTTCTGCTGGATTGTCGATTTCCCGTTCTTCGAGACCGATCCCGAAACGGGCGCCATCATCTTCTCGCACAACCCGTTCTCGATGCCGCAGGGCGGCATGGACGCGCTCCTGAGCGGCAAGCCGCTGGACATTGTCGCCTACCAATACGACATCGTCTGCAACGGCGTCGAGCTTTCCTCGGGCGCGGTCCGCAACCACCGCACCGATATCATGCTCAAGGCCTTCGAGATTTGCGGCTATCCGGCGGATGAGGTTTATCGCCGCTTCCCGGCGCTGGCCAATGCCTTCAAGTACGGTGCGCCGCCCCACGCCGGCATTGCTCCGGGCGTTGACCGCATGCTGATGCTCCTCACGGATTCGGACAGCATCCGCGAGGTTATCGCCTTCCCCATGAACGGCCGCGCGCAGGACCTGATGATGAATGCGCCGTCGCCCGTGACGGAGAAGCAGCTCCGCGAACTGCACATCAAGGTGCGCGCGCAGAACGTGGCGCCCGGAACGCAGTCGTAACGGATTCCGTCGCGGAAACCATCCGCGAAAACAGCACGGACGCAAGGCGCGGCAGTTGCCGCTTCTTGCGTCCGTTCTCTTTTGCCCGTGCGTCGCGCACGGCCCGGCGGAGCGGTTACTCCGCCGGTGCGGCGTGCGGCGGCTTTTCTCCCGGCTCGAGCGTCCGCTGTACGCGGCAGGGATTCCCGTAGGCAAGCACGTTGTCCGGAATGTCACGGGTGACCACAGAGCCGGACCCGATGACGACGTTGTCGCCGATGGTTACACCCGGGTTGATGACCACCGAGGCGCCAATCCAGCAGTTTTTCCCGATGCGGACAGGCCGGTTGTACTGCAAACCCTGACGTCGCAGCCCGGGGTCGAGCGGATGGCTTGCCGTGGCCACCACCACATGCGGACCGAACAGCGTGTCGTCGCCCACGTAGACATGCGTGTCATCGACAAACGTGCAGCCGAAATTGCAGTACACGTTCTTGCCGAAATGGAGAAAGGCGCCGCCCCAGTTCGAGTAAAACGGCGGCTCCAGGTAGCAGCCTTCGCCGATTTCGGCAAACATCTCTTTAAGCAGGGCCTGCCGTTTTTCCTGCTCCGTGGGACGCGTCTGGTTGTATTCGCGGAGCCGCTCCAGCCGTTGGAGCTGTTCCGCCATGATTTCCGGATCGCCCGGCAGATAGAGTTCGCCGGAATGGAGTTTTTCTTTGTTGGTCATGGTTGAAACGGGTAAAGGATAAAGGGATTGCGCCGCCTATCATAGCAGGGAGATTCCCGCTCTGGAAAGCGATTTTCTGCCGTGCCGTGCAGATGGTAACTTCTCATCGTACATGCGACTACCCTGGTCGCATTTACTTGTTCCGAAAACGGCGGACGCGGCCGGGTGCATGAGGGCACAGAATCGTCGCATTGACCCTGACAAAGGGCGGTGCGCATTTTCGGGAGGTGCCATGCGCGGAATCGATTTGCCTGTGAAGCGCACGTGCATAGCCCGCAGAAAGGGCAGGGGGGGGCACTGCAGCGAAAAAAAAAATATAGCGCGAACTGTTTGCGCCGGTATCGAAACAGGTCTTTTCCCGAAAATGCACGCTGTGACCGGAAAATCGGGAAACGGGAGCGGTCCGGAAGGCGGTGTGAAATGGGCGAATTACTGCAACAAGATATTTTCTCAGTAACTGAAATTTAACGGAAATTTCTTCTTATTAGCTTGCACAGGTGCATGGTTTTGCAGTATAAAGGGGGCTCAAGAATGAAAGACAAGCCGTTTTTGTCCCTCCGGAACCCGGGCGGACGGGCGCTTGATGAAACGAAATCTCAGCTTGGAAATCCTGTATGAAACTGAGGAAATCGGTTGGGTTGGCTGCCGCATTTCTCCTGTCCGGAAAAGCCGTTTGGGCGGCAGGGTACGAGTGGAACGTCGCCTCGGAGGTCTGGGGTGAGTTCGGCGCGGTTGAAAGCTGGCTGTGCGACGGTGCGGCGGCGACGGCTGTTCCCGGCGAAGGGGACTGGCTGATGGCCGGTTCCGCCGGGTTGCGCATGTACATGGACCTCGGCGGCGTGGAGCGGCGACTTTCGAAATGGACTTCCAATGTGGATTGGGCTGACCGGCGTGCCATCCGCGTCCGCAACGGCGTTCTGAGTTTTGTCGGCGGAACTTCGAACACGCACGGTGACCGGTTTGAGATTGAGAACGGCGCCGCCATTCAGTTTATTTCGGGCGCCACGTTTGTACCGGCGCTCTCGGACGGTGCTGAATTCGGGCTTTGGGTCGGCTCGGGCGGCCGTTTCACGGTGGATGAGACGTCGACGCTCTCGATGTACAAACTCAATATGACCGTCGAGGCGGGCGGCGAGGCTACAGTGGCAGGACCGATCAAAGTCTGCGATTTCACGGGACAGGAAAACCGGATTGTCAACGCCGGCGGTACGCTTTCGTTTCCGAACGGGCTGGCGATCACGGGCAATCCCGGAGCCGCTTCCACGCTGACCGTGCGCAACCAGGACGGCGGTACGCTCGTGCTGGGCGGACCGGTCTCGTTCGAGACCTCGACCATCCCGTCCACGCTTGCCATGGATGGCGGCACGGTGGAGGTGACGGGCAACGTCACCTTCGGGTTTACCACCACGACGATGGCGGGCGATGTGCTCCTGAACGTTGCCGACGGCGCGTCCATTTCCCTCGCGGGCGTGACGATGGAGGAAGGCGCGCGCGTGACGAAGACGGGCGAGGGCATTCTGTATCTGGATGCGGTCGGGACGAATGGCCTTGCCGCGGTGAGCGGCGGCATTGGCGTGGCAGGGCGCGGCTGTACGCTGGATGTGTCCGACCCCCTGTATGCGGGGGTGACGAAGATTGTGCTCGGCGATTACGGCACCACGATGGAGACGATGCCGTCGGCAGGCGCGGCTGTGTTTGCGCAGCAGATTTCCACGATTGAGGCGGGCGTCCCGATTCTGACGAGTTCCAATCCGGCGGTGCTGGAGAAAGTCGCGCAGGACCTGGCGACGGACGACCTCGCGGCGCGCGGCGTCACCATCATCGTGAGCGGCGATTCGGTCGTCTTTTCCCCGGTGTACGTCTTCAACAGCACGACGATTACGGACCTCACGAATCCGGACGGCTGGCAGTGCGGCTATGTTCCCGTCGGCGAGGAAGCCTTTATTGCCGGAGCGGGCGTCAAAGCCAGCGTCATCATGGACAACATTCCGGCGTTTGCCTCGCTGACGGTCAGCGACGGCGCGGAAATGGAAATCAACAGTTCCATCACGCTGCCGGAACTGACGCTCACGAGCAACGGGCGGCTTTCCGTGGGTGCGGGCGGGCTCACGGTGACCATCGCCGACCCGCTGCACTGCGTGGCGCGGGACGCGGAGGCGGTGCCGTCGCTGGCCGTTGCGGAAGGTTCCACGCTGATTGTGCCCCCGGGCTTCTGCGTGAGCAATGTGTGGCTCGAACTCAACGGCACGCTTTCCACGCCGGAAAATGTGTCCGGCCCCATCACCATCGGCTATGCCGGGGCGGGCGCCACGACGTACCTCGGCCTCACGGCGGGCCCCCGCGCCGTCGTGCGCACCTATGGAAGCGGCGACTACAACGACAGCATGCTGCGGCTGGTGCGCCCGGCTGAGAACGGCTGCGTCCTTCCGCTCGGTGAGCTGGTGATCGGCGCCACGCAGTTCTTCGTGCCGGGTTACTATGACGGGGTGCAGATCGGTGTGAACAACCCGACGAATGTGCCCGTCTCCCTCGTGCTGGATGGCGGCGAAATCAATTATCGCGGCCCCTCGACGCTGGCCGGGGGCGTGACCCTGACGCTGCGCAATGGCGCCTCTTTCAACAAGTGTGCCACGTCTACCGCCTGGGTGTATCTGACCATCGAGGGCGTAGCGTCCCTGCGGGTGGAGTCCGGCGGCTGGGTGCGCACCAGCGGCGATTACTACGAAAACCATTTCCGCTCGGCGGCGGAACCCGCCCTCACGGCGGAAGCCGGTGCCACGCTCTTCCCGTTCCGGTGGAATCTGCACACGGGCTCCAGCATTCTGCTCAATGGCGCCGATCTGGTGATGACAAGCACGGAGCGCACCTTCCAGAATGCCGGGTTCTCGGACCTGTTTTACGGCAACGGCTTTGCGGAGCTGGGTGCGGGAACGGAGACCGTTCTGCGCCAGCAGAGCTCCTGGCTCAGCGACAAGGCGTACAACCGCATTTCGTGCCTGAGCGGCGCGGGCGATTTCGCCGTGACGAATGAAATCTCCGAACTCTATACGCTGATTGTGTGCGGAAACAATCCGTGCACGGGCACCATCCGGTCGTGCGGCGAAAGCGCCCGTCTGGCGTTCGACAACGGCACCGTCTGGGGCGGTCTCGTCGTCGCCGACGGCTCCACGTTCCTGACGAATACGACGGCGGAAGCCGAAGCCGGTCCCGTCACCAACAGCTGGGGCGGCGTGGCGCTGACCGGTCCGCTGACCATCCGCTACTGGGCGGAAGGGCTGGCGGGCGAGGAGCCCTATGGCGATATTCTGAATCTGGGTGCGTCCGGCGCCCGGAACGATGGCGGCTGTCTGCAGTTGCAGGCGGCGGGCTCCGGGGAACTCTTCCCCGGCACGCGCCTCTACCTCGGCACCATCGCAACCGGCGCAGAGGTGCCCGTCCTCGCGGACCGCAACTGGCGCGTCGTGACAACGCCGCTCCCTGAGAATGAAACGCTTTCCACGATGGAAATCGTCTACAGCGGCATGACGCTCATCCGTCTCCGGTAAATGGCGTCCTCCTTCCCGGTTCGCCATCGCTGACGATGGCTGAAAGTCCCGTGCGGTGCGCCGCATTGCGCCGCACGGGTCTCCGCGCTTTATTCTCCGCCGCCACCCCGTGCTCTTTTTCCGTTATTCTCTCTTTTTCCGTTATTCTTTTTTTTCGATTTGTTTCCCGTCATGACAAGCCACCTCTTCCAGATGACAAGCCACCTCTTCCAGCAACGCCTTCCAGGCCTCGTGCAGCCCTTACATGTCCGCGTCTCCGCCTGGCGCCTCCTGGCGGGCTGTTTCGCACTGTGCGGCTCCCTTGCCGCAGAGACGCTGACCTGGGCCCCGGAATCGCCGCAGGAATACGCGGCGTTTGCGCGCGCCGCCAACTGGCGGACGCCCGACGGCGCGCCCGCAAAAGCCGCGCCCGGCACCGCCGACTTCCTCGCCGACGGCGCGTCCATGCGGCTCGATCTGGGAGGTGCGGAACACCGCGTCGCCGGATGGAGGGCTACGCGCGACTGGTCGCGCCTCGCGCTGGACGTCCGCAACGGCACGCTCGCTTTCACGGATGCCGTCGTCGTGCATGGTGCGTCGACAACGCTCGAGGCGGGCGGCGCCCTCGTCTTTGAGGCGGGCGCTCTGTTCCATCCGGGTGTCAACGATGCGGCATCGCGCCACATCACCGTGCGCGACGGCGCCCGGTTCGAGATGCGGCCGGGCTCCCGGCTTGAACTCTATCACGGCGATATCACGGTGGAGCCCGGCGGCGAAGTCCGCCTCTCTCCGGAAACGGTGCGCATCTCCGGTGGACAGCGCTCCACCTTCGAGAATGCCGGCGCCTTCCGCTGGTCGGGTGGGCTCGACCTCGCCGGCGATGCGCCCGACGCGCGGCTCGAACTCATCCAGCGGGACGGAACGATGCTCCTCGACGGCGCTTTCGTGACGAACCGCACCTCGGCGACGCTGTCGCTGGAACTCCGGGGCGGCACGATTTCCTCCGCGGAAGGCGCCTGCTTTGACGGCTCTTCGATTCTGCTGACGGGCGGCGTGCGCGCCGCGATTCCCGCGGGCGTCACGCTGGCGCTCCCGGCGCCGGTGCAGACGCTGCCGGGCGGCGCGCTGGAGAAGACGGGCGCCGGCACGCTCGCGCTGGGCAACGCGTTGCCGCCGGGGCTCACGGTCCGCGAGGGTACGCTGGCGCTCACGCGCGGCGGCCCGGTGAGCGGGCTCGGCGGCGTACGCTTCGAACCGGGGGCGACGCTGTGCTTCGCCGCCGACGGAATCATCCTGACGGAAGCGCCGCCGGCGGGGGTCCGCCTCGATGTGGACGTGGACGCCGTCGGGCTGGACCGCATCGTCATGCACTCCACGGACGCCGATGTGATGCGCGATGTGGCAGGGCGGCTCCAGGAACCCCTTGCCGCACGCGGCTGCACAGTCTCCTGTGTGGTCTCGGGCGGGGACTGCTTCCTCCGGCTGGAGGCGGTGAACGCGCGCACGCTTACGGCACCGGCAGGGAAGAAGCCGGTGCGCCTTGAGCCGCCCGCGCAGCCGGGGCCCCTTACGGTCACGGGCGGCGGCACGGGCATCCTTTCCGCAAATGCGGCGGCGCGCTGCACCGCGCTGTCCGTCGGCGTGGAGACCACGCTGGTGGTGACGGGAGACGCCGTGCTGCCCATGGTGACACTCGCCGAGGGCGCGCGCCTTCTCATCGGTCACCCCAAGGCGGCGGCCGCCGCAACGGCCACGGGACGCTTCCTGCCCGCGTTTCGCGGCGCCGGCGAAGTGCGCATTGTCCATGGCTCGCTCACCGTCGGGCGTGATTTCTCCGCCGACGGCATCCGCGTGGTGACCGACGGCGGGCGCATCCTGCTCCCCTCGGAGAAGCCCCTGTTCACATGGGTGGATACGATGAACCGCTGCTTCCACCTCGATGCCGAAGCCATCTGCGCGGACGCGGCGGCGTACACCTTCGAATACCCCGATTTTTCCGATGCGGCGGAAGCCCGCGTGGCCGCCGGGCAGCCGCGCGGAACGGTCCGCACCGCCGCGCACAACCACCGCTTCCATGCCCGCCTCCCGAAGAAGCCCGTGCCGCCGTTCCCCGTGCGCGTGGAGGCCCTGCGCGCCGATGGCGTGACGGTCGTCGGCGAAGGCACCGTGCAGATGCGCCCCGAGCGGCTATCGCCGCCCGCCGAAAACCACGAAATTCTCGTCGGGCATACCGTCTACGACGGGGGACGCGATCCGGTCGCCATGCGTTTCCGCGATGACATCATCGACCACGAACTGTGCAATCTCATCGTCATGTGGACGTATGGTCCCGGGCTGAGCATGGCGAACACGGCAACGCCCGCGCGCGCCGCCAAAGCCAAGGCGGACAATCTCCGCTTCATGACCATCTACGCGTACGACGGACGTCCGCTGGTGGAGGATCTCAAGCGCGAGCACGGCACCAACTACCTGATGAACAACATCGGCGAATTTGCCGGGTATCTCTATCAGGGACCCGCCGAGGCGGCGGCCGTTCATACGCCGCAGCAACTCGATACGCGCACCGGGCGGATGGACTTCGTGGAGCGCTTCATCGGGCAGCATGTGCGCCGCATGCACCGGAGCTACGATTTCATTTTCTCCACGTCGGGCTCGCCGCTGGCGAACTACGAACTGGAGGGCGGTATCGAGTACATCTGCAACGAGCTTTACGCCGTGGGGTCGCACAATCTGGCGTATGCCTCGAGCGAGGCGCGCGGTGCTTCCCGCCGCTGGGGTCCGGAGTACTGGAGCTCCTGGCTTGCCGAGGAATGGCAGACCTTCCCGGTGCCGTACCATTCGATGCAGAAATACGCGCTCCTGCTGGGCGGGTATTACCAGCAGTACGTGATGGGAACCTCCCTGATCGTGCTGGAATCCGGCGCTCAGCAGTCGCAGGCGCAGAATTACACGCGCGATGCCGGAAAGGTCGTTCAGTACTACGATGATTTCGCGCCGACCCAGTACCGCGCCGTCACAAAGTGGTTTTACGATTTCGTGCGGCGCAATCCGCGCGCCCGCGGCACGCCGGAGACGAAAATCGCCTTCGTGCTGGGGGACGGCGATGCCTACGTGGGCATGAATCACGAGATGTTCGCGGTCTGGGGCCAGCACGAACAGGCGGCCACCAACCGGAATTGGCGCTATGGCGCGCCGGAGCAGACGTGGCAGCGCATTCAGCAGACCTTCTTCCCGCTCCAGACCGATGTGCTCGCACCTTACGCGAACTACTGGCTCGCGGGGAGTCCGTACGGGCAGTGCGACGTTGTCTGCGTGGATGATTCCGCGTTGCTCGATGACGTGCGCCGCTACGCGCTCCTCGCTTTTGCCGGCTGGAATACGCTCTCGGACCGCGCCCTGCAGGTGCTCGACGCCTACGTCGCGCAGGGCGGCACGCTCGTGATGGGGCTCCCGCACGCCTCCACGCGCACCGACCGCGAATATGCCGCCTACACCCTCGCGGATGTGCATCCGCAGATCCGCGGGCGTCTGTCCGGTCAGGCGGACCTCCCCGGCGGCGCCGTGCGCGCGGAGCCCGCCGCCGGTTCCGCCTTGTCCGCCGCGCTGGAGGGGTTGCAGCTCGGCCCGCTCCGTGTGGCGACGCTGACCCCCGAGGCGCGCAAAGCCTGCCGCGTCCTGGCTTCCGTCGGCGAAACGCCCCTGCTCGTGGAGGAGCGCCTCGGAAAGGGCCGCCGCATCTGGCTCCTGGCGTGGGATTACCCGGGCGCCGACCCGGCCCTGGGCACGCTCTACACCCGCCTCCTCACCAGTCTCGCTGAGGCCGTTCCCCAGGCGGTGACCATTGCGCCGTTCACGGATGCGCAGGGCAACCTGCGCGATGACACGCGCACCATCTGCTACGCCTCGTATGGCGGAAAGACCGCTTACTTCACGAATCTGGATGCCACAAAAGTGCGCGCCGTCGATGCGCGCCTCGCCAACGGGCGCGTGATCCGCCTGACGCTCGAGCCCATGAGCGTCGTGCAGATGAATCTCGCCGACGGCACATGGCGCACCATTTCCGCGCGCCCCTACGGCACCCTCTGGACGGAGGCTGCATTCCCGGCCATGGGGCCCGTCGAAACCGCCGCCCCCTGACCCGGGCGCCAGCCTGCGCCCCTTCCGCCCGCCCGAACCAATCCTGAACCATCAAAGGCGTTTCCATGCGAACCCTCGACTGGATTGTCCTCATCGTTCCCATTCTCATCGTCATCTGGAGCGCCCTCAAGGCGCAAAAGCACGTCAGGGGCGTCGCCGATTTTCTCTCGGCGGGCCGCATTGCCGGACGGTATGTCCTGTGCATCGCTTCCGGCGAGGCGGGCATGGGACTCATCACGTTCGTCGGGCTCATGGAAATGTATTACAACTGCGGTTTCGCCGTTTCCTTCTGGTCGACCGTTTCCATGCCCATCGCGATGCTGCTGGCGCTGTTCGGGTTCTGCACCTACCGCTTTCGCGAAACGAAAGCCATGACGCTCGGGCAGTTCTTCGAACTCCGCTACAACCGCCCCTTCCGGCTGACGGCCGCTGTCATCCAGGCGTTTTACGGCGTGCTGAATTACGCGATTTTCCCGGCGGTCAGCTGCCGCTGCCTGATGTACTTCCTGGATCTGCCGGTCCGTTTTTCGCTCTTCGGCGTGGAGGTTTCCACGTTTGCCGCGCTGATGCTCGTGGCACTGGGGCTGGCCACATGGGTCGCCTGTGCCGGCGGACAGGTGACCATTATGGTGACGGACTGCATGCAGGGGATCGTGGGCTACCCGATGTATCTCATCGTCATCGCGTATCTGATGTGGCGCTTCTCGTGGCGCGAGGAGATGATGCCAGCGCTCCTGCAGCGTCCGCCCCAGCAGAGTTTTCTCGATCCGTTCGATATCGCGGAAATGCGCGATTTCAATCTGGTCTACGTCCTTTCTGGCATTGTCGGGATGGTGCTTTTCCGCCTTTCCTGGGGCGGGCGCGGGTACGACAGCTCGGCGCGCAATGCGCACGAGGCGAAGATGGGCGCCCTCCTCGGGACGTGGCGCGGTGCCTTCACGAGCCTCGTGTTCATTCTGCTGGCCGTCGTTGCGTTCACCTACCTGAACCATCCGCATTTCGCGGAGGAAGCCAATCTCCTGCGGCGCAGTCTGGCAGGCAAGACGTCCGAGGACGTGCTGGGGCCCCATGCCTTCGTGGAGGATACCCTCGCAGAGGCGCGCGCCGCGCTGCCCGCCGTCTACGCGGAAATTCCCGCCCGGACGCAATTCTCCGAAACCTATGCGTCCAAGGAGGCGTATGAGGCGGAAACGCGCGACCCTTATCTGGCGGCGACGCAACGCGTGCTCGGCGATACACCCGAGGCACGGGCGCGCATGCAGAGTTTTCGCGCCATTTATCTACAGATGATTGTGCCCAGCGCCCTGCGCGAGATTCTGCCGACCGGGCTGCTCGGTATGCTCTGCGCCATGATGGTCTTCATGATGCTCTCGACGGATACCACGTATCTGCATGCCTGGTCGAGCGTCATCGTGCAGGATATCGTGATGCCGTTGCGCGGGCGGGCGATGTCCCCGCGGCTGCAGATCAACCTCCTGCGCATCGGGATTGTGCTCGTCGCTCTGTCGGCATTCCTGTTCAGTTTTTATTTCGGGCAGATTGATTTCGTGATGATGTTCTTCTCCATCACGGGTGCCATCTGGGCTGCGTCGGGTCCCGTAATCACGCTGGGGCTTTACTGGAGCCGCGGGACCTCCGCCGGAGCCTTTTCCGCGCTGCTGCTCGGCGCAGGCACCGCCGTTTCGAGCATCTTTGCGCAGAAATTCTGGGTTTCCGATTTGTATCCCGCCATCGAACGCGCCGGACTCGTGGAGGCGTTCGACCGGGTGCTGCGCGCCCTCTCCGCACCGATGTACCCGTATGTGGACTGGCATATGCGCGCCGACCAGTTCCCGATGACGTCCGTCGAGGTCGCTCTGCTGGTGAATATCATCACCATTCTCATCTACATCGTGGTGTCCCTGCTGACCTGCCGCAAGCCGTTCAACATGGAGCGGATGCTGCACCGCGGCAAATACGCCGACCCCGGCGAGGTGCCCGAAAAGCCGCTCCCGTGGCGCTGGCGCACGCTGCCCTCCAAACTCGTCGGCATCACCGCCGAGTATTCGCGTGGCGACAAGGTGCTGGCGTGGTCGGTTTTTCTGTGGTCATTTGTCTGGGGCTTCGTCCTGTGCTTCCTGGCGGTGCTGGTGTGGCACCATTTTTCGCCTTGGGGCGTCGAGGAGTGGAGCCTGTATTTCTGGGTGAAGAATCTGCTTGTCTGCATCATCATCGGCGTCATTTCGACTATCTGGTTCGGTTATGGCGGCGTACGGGATCTGTGGCGTCTGTTCCGGGATTTGGAGAAGGGGAGCGTCAATGTGCTCGATGACGGGCGCGTCTCCGGCAACGTATCCGTAGCCGACGCCTCCGCCGTGGCCGCTGTGGAACAGGCGGCCGCAATGGAGGAAGCCGGAGAACATGCGGAAGCGGCGAAGGCCGCTCCGGGAAAGGATTGTAACCATGAAGATTAACTGTTTGTTGCCGGTGCTCGGGTGCGCACTGCTTCTCTCCGGATGCTCTTCTGCGGCTTCGCCTCATCCGGATGCCGCGCCGTCCGCGCAGGCGCGCTTTCGCGCCGCCCGGAGCTATGCCCTCTGCTACGGAAAGGCGGATGAAGCGTCGCTCCGGAATCTCGCCACGTACGACGTCGCCGTCATCGATCCGCAGTCCATCGGCGGCGATGCCGAGGCGCGCATCGCGCAGCTCAAAGCCGCCGGCACCATCGTCATCGGGTATCTCAGCTGCATGGAGGTCGCTACGTGGCACCGCTACAGGGACCGCGTCGATCCCGCCTGGACCATTTATGCGGAGGGAAAACCCTGGATTCCCTGGGGCGAGAATCACGCGATGACCCTCTCCGAGCCGCGCTGGCGCGCTCTGGTGGCCGATTTGGTGCAGAGCGAGGTGCTCGATTACGGGTGCGACGGCGTCTTCATGGATACGCTCGCCGATATCGACAACCCGACGCTCCCGAAGGAATTTCTCGAGCGCGAACTCGCCGGACTCGAGGCGCTGATGCGCGAACTGCGCACGCGCTATCCGTCCGTCATTTTCATCGGGAACTGGACCATTCAGCGGACCCTTCCTGCGGTCGCCCGCTACGCGGACGGCATTTGCTGGGAAGACTTTTCACCCGCCCATTTCGAGGATGCGCAAACCGCAGGCTGGATGCGCGATATTGCCCGCAACATCGCCGCCGAATCCGCCAAAAAGCCGCATCCGCTCGTCATTCTCGCCCTCTGGGACGCACCGGCATCCCTTTCGGGGACGGAGCGGGCGGCGCGTCTCAACCGGATGCGCGAGACGGCCCGCGCTTTCGGCTATCTCCCGTACGCCAACACGGGCGGCTACTATGCGCCGCCCCCGCCCGCCTCCGAGCAGACACCGCAGTAAGCGGCAACGATGCGCGGCAACTACGCGCGGAGGACGGTCCAGTAGACTTACGGTGCCGTGCTTTCGCCCAGAAAGACGGAGGGCGAGCCGGGCTCGACGAGCAGCGCCCCCGGCCATGGGCGCTCCGGTTCGCTCATCCAGTCGAGAATCAGCCGCACAAAGGGTTCCAGTGAAGGGGCATTCAGGCACGTGAGCGAGGGGATGAACAGACGCGATTCCCCGAAGGCGCTGTCTGCGGAGCAGATTTTGTAGTCGACGCCCGGCTTTTTGCCCTGATCCGCCATGGCGCGCATCGCACCCAGCGCCGTCGCCGAGGTCGTGCAGAAGAAGGTGCCGACTCCGTCGAGCCGCGCATCGTTGCGCGCCAGAAGCTCGCCCAGAAAGGTGCGCGCATGGTCCGCCGCCGAGAAGGTGGGCTCCACGGGGTTGTTGAGGAGCGGTCCCGCCACGCCGTGCAGCGCGCTCCATTGCGCCCAGTAGTCAATCCGCTCCTGAATCTGGACGTCCATGGGTTGCGTGCTCAGGCAGGCGACCGTTCCGCCGCCTTGGGCGCATCCCGCCGCATCCAGCAGCTGGTTCACGAAGCGCGGCGGAAAAATCTGGAGCGAGGGGAGTCCGTGCGAGGAGAGGTTGCGCCCGGCAACCACGAGTTTCGGTACACTCGTGAGCATACGCACGACCTCTGCCGGGATGTCGCGCGCAAAGGGAATGAATACCGTGCCGTCCACATTGTGCAGCACGTCCGGAATCATCGGATCGTGCCAGTGCGTGTAATGGTACGTCTTGACCTTCCACGCGCAGGCGTCGGCAACCGCCTGCAGCGCATCGTAGAGGCTGAACAGAATCGGCGAGGGATACGCCGGGGCCAGCAGGGCCAGCTGCCGCACCGCCACCCGCCCGCCGGCAAACTGCACGCGCCCCGTCGGCGTGTAGTGCAGCGTGCCTTCCGCGGCGAGCGTTTCCACCGCTTTGCGCACCGTCTGGCGGCTGACGTTCAGCTCTTCGCTGAGTTTGCGGATGGCCGGGAAGTTCCGCACACCATAATCCCCGTTGGCGATGCGGCTGCGGATGATATCAATGACGGAGGCGACGGTCGGCATGGCAAAAGCGTTCAGGTTGGCATGAAATGGTAAAAGTGTATCAATTAAGGTTCATTTCTGTAAGAGTATGCTTTTTCCGGTTGACTCGTCAAGAGCCTCTTCCGTATCATGTGCGCAGGCGGGTTTTCCTGCCCGGGTTCGGATGTCCCGTGAATCATCCTTTATCATTTTCTTCTTTTGCTGCTGATGTCCACTTCAGAGTCTGCTGTTCCCGCCGCGGCTGCGGCGTTTTCTGCCGCCATGGTTCTGGGAGCCGGGTTGTGTTCCGCCGCACAGGCGGAGACGTTTGTCGAGTACCCGGACTTTTATACCGGCGAAGACGGCGCCCCCGAGGGCATTGTTTTCGAGACGTCGGTGTCCGTGCTGACGCCCGCCTACGGGTCGTATGTAAAGGGCCCCGTCACGGTCGTCTTCCGCGCACCCGGCATGCGGCATGTGAAGGCGTTCTGCTGGGGCGGACCCGAGGACCGTTCTCCGTGGGGAGACGGGCGCGATGTGCTGCTGGCGGAACTCGAGATGGACGGCTCCGAGACGGCGGAGGCGGAGTTCGTCTTTCCGGCGGATGCGTTTCCCAACGGTCCCACGACCATCCGCATCCACGCGAAGGATGACACCAACCGGCAGGATATCTGCGAGCTGCAGCTGTTCAATCTCGGCGGCTTCCCGTGGCGGCAGGGTCTGCCGAAAGAGGATCCGCCGGGCGCCAAGGGCATGGCCCTCGTTTTCGCGGATGATTTCGATGGGCCGCTGTCCATTTCGCCGGATGGACGCGGCGCACGCTATGCGGCGCACAAAACGGGCGGCGGCGATTTCAGCGGCTGGCAGTTTTCCGATCCGGTCGCGGACGGGTATCCCTTTTCGCAACGCGATACCTGGCTCCGCATCCATGCGTCCAAGCCCTTCGGCGGCACGGGACGCAGCGGCATTCTGTCTTCTCTGCGTGCAGACGGCACCGGCGTCTGCGTTCCCGTTCCTTCCTATTTCGAATGCCGCTTCGTCGCGCATTCGGCCCCCGGTTCGTGGCCCGCGTTTTGGACGCTGACGCGCGGCACGCTCGGCATGGATCCCACCGATCCGCTCTACGAGGAGCGCAAGGCCGCCGGTACCGATGAACTCGACATCATCGAGGCGTATGGCGGCTACGGAAAAGGAAACCCCAACAGCGGCGGTTTCTACAGTCAGGTTACCCACTTCTGGGGACAGGAGCGTCCGGCATGGGCCAACCCGAAGCTTCCCGACGGCTCCGACAATCCCGACTACCGTCCGACGAGCTTCCGGACGGATACCCTGCAGCTGGGCGAGCGCTCTTCGTGGTCGTGGACGCCCCACACCTACGGGCTCGCCATCACCGAGACGGATACCGTTTACTACTTTGACAACATCGAAGTCGGCCGCCATCCCACGGGGCCCGTCTCGCTTTCGCAACCGGCGTGGTTCCTCATCAATTACGCCATCGGCGGCATCAGCGGCTGGAAAATCGACATGGAACGCTACGGAAACCGCAGTGACATGTGGGTCGATTTTGTCCGCGTCTATTCCGGACGCATCGGCGAGCCGACGCTGGAGTCGGATGGCTTTGTGTCGGCTGCGCGTCCGGCGCAAGTGACGATTGCCTCGCTCCACGAGGGGGCCGTTCTCCGCTACACGCTCGACGGCTCAGAGCCCACGGAGCAGTCTCCGCGCTACACCGGCCCCATCGCCGTTGCGCAGCCCTGCACCGTTACGGCGCGTGCCTTCCCGGCAGCCGGCACAACGCTGCTGCCCAGCCCTGCGGCCAAGCTCGTGGTTCGCGCAGCCCCCGGTGTGGATGGTACGGTCGGCATCTCCTTCGTGGACGTGCGCGAAGCGGACCGGTTGCTGGCCCCGGCGGATGTCGCCGGGTATGAGGCGTTCGCGCAGGGCAACTGGAATCAGGTCGACGCCAAGCCCGGTAAGACGCAGGATTTCGTGACGTCGGACGGCCGCGCCTCGCCCGTTCAGCTCGAGATTTCCGGCGATGCGCAAGGCGCCCGCGCGGAACCCTGGGGTTTCAGCGGCAATGACGGCCGTCTGCAGACCGGTTGCATTCAGCCCGAGCCCGCGCTGACCCTTTCGGGGATTCCCTACAAGAGCTACGACGTGCTCGTCTATCTCACGGCGGGACCCAACAGTTCGGAAGGTAATGTGCGCATTCAGGCTGCCCCAGATGCCGTCGGCACGGTTCCCGAAGTGAACGGATACGCCTTCAGCCATGGCTGGCTGGGCGGTCAGCGCGCCATTGCCGCCTCTCTGCCCGGAACAAAGGGCGACAATGCCAACCTGATCCGTTTCTCCGGCTGTTCCGCCTCTTCGATTGTCATTACGCTGGAAAAGACCGGCTGGTGGACCGGCATTGCCGCCATCCAGATTATCCCCACCGGCACCAGACCTTCCCGGTTCGGCGTCTACTGACCTCTGCCGCCTGGCCTCAGTCAGCGCAGATGGAACGGATGGGCATCGGGCATGCAAATCGCGCTCCCGGTGCCACACCCCTGCCACATCCAGATACCTGCACGTTTCGCGGGTGTCAGAGACATGCGAAGGGTGGGTCACTTGACAAAGTAAATGCGACTAATTCAGGGTCAAATTGCGCCATAATGTCACATGGTCGCATTTAGTTGTTCCGAATTTGCATTTACTTGTTC
>CASFKR010000011.1 GCA_949295265.1 uncultured Verrucomicrobiota bacterium
AATGGCGACAGTCCCCGGCTCCACATGCAGATTGGTGTAGAGGACGCCGCCGCCCCCGCCGCCGCCACCGGAATTGTGCCCGCCGCCGCCCCCGCCGCCGACCACCAGCAGTTCAATGGTTCCGGCGCGATGGAAGACGATTTCTCCGTTGTTGGTGAAGGTATGCGTCTGAAGGCCGTTCCATTCGCGGGCGATGCCGCCCTCGGCGATTTTTTCCGCGTGCAACGGCACGCAGAGCACCGCAAGGGCGGCAACAGACAGGAATGGACAAAGCCGTTGGGGGAGTGAATTCATGGCAGAGCCTCCGGGGTGGGAAATCAAAGAAAGGAATCAGGGCGGGGCTGGCTGCGCGGCGCTCGGGCGGTTCAGCCGTTCTGCTCCAGCAGGAGATAGCCGCCGGGCGGCAGAATGACCGCGCCGCCGGAACAGGCCGCCTTGCCGCCGCTCAACAGGAGGCGGCCCGACGGGAGCGCAAGCGTCCGCGCCGCGTGTCCCAGGTTGACCACGGCAAACACCGTCTGCTCCGGCGTTTCGCGCCGGAACGCGAGCAGCTCTTCCGGCCAGGGGGTGTCGACCCACCGGGTGGCGCCCAGCGTGAGCGCGGGCGTGCTGCGCCGCAGCGTAATGAGCCCGCGCACCAGGCGCATGCGTGTTTCGGCGGCCGGACTGTTCTGCTGCGTCCAGTCGATGCCTTGCACCGGCCCGTGAAAGCGGTTTGCGAAAAAGTTGTGGCGGTGCGCATCGGCGATTTCCTGTCCGTTGTAGAGCATCGGAACGCCGTCGAGCGCAAAGCAGAGCACCAGCGATGCGGGGCACCATTCCGGACACACCTTTTCCACGCGGTTTTCGTACTGATCGTTGGCCAGATCATGGTTGTCCGTGCCGTGGATGAAGCGCGCGCCCGGCAGGGCCAGCGCGCGCAGTTTTTCATGGGCTTCGCGCAGGGTGCAGACCGGTTTATCGCCCAGCAGCACGCGCGGCACATTTTGGACGAAGGAGAAGCCGTAATTCAGTTCAAAGGCGAAACGCTGCTCGTCGCGGCGGTCGCCCTCGCTTTCCGCGAGCATGACGAGCTCCGGCTTGAGCGCATCGATGCGGCGGCGTCCCTCCTCCCAGAAATCGAGCGGAACGAGTCCCGCCACATCGCAGCGGTAGCCGTCGACGTCGAATTCGCGGATAAAGTACTCCATGTTCCGCCAGAGATATTCGCGCAGTCCCGGCGAGTCGTAATTGAGTTTCGGGAAGCACCAGAATCCGTTTTCCGCGCTTCCGTCTTGTGCGCGCATCACGAAATCCGGGTGTTCCTTCAGAAAGACCGCGGCGGGTCCGCAGTGGAAGTACACCAGATCGAGCCACACGCGCAGTCCCAGCCGATGCGCCGCAGCCACGAAGTCTTTCAGATCCGCATCGGTGCCGTACTCCGGATCGATGGCGTAAAAATCGCTGATCCGGTAGCTGTTTTTGGGATTGTTGCAGCCGGATTTGCGCTGACGCTCGCTCCAAAATTCCGGGCGGGGATCGTCATCCGCCAGCACAACCGGGCAGAGATAGACGATATCCACGCCGATGGAGGCGACATGCGGCAGCAGCTTCTCCGCGGCTTTGAGCGTGCCTTCCGGCGTAAAGGTGCGCAGATTGATCTGGTAAATCACCGAATGGCGCAAAAAGGCGGGCGCTTCTTTGACGGGAATTTCGGACATCATCCGGGTCTCCTTTCCCAGGAACAGTCGATAAAAAATGATAAGATGCGGTTGACAGCGGAAGCATTCGCGCTTATTTTCGGAAATTGTTGCGCGTTGGTCAAACGGAGCACGGGGCAGGCTTATCCCGGATTTTTGAGCCATACGGAGGAAGGGAGTAGGGAAAAGAGAGCCAGCGGAGCGAAATCGCGCGAGGAATTTTGAATTTTGAGCCACACGGAGGGGCGGAGCCCCCTTCTGAAGGCAGAGCCGCCTGAACGAAGTCAGCGCACCATTGAAGCGACGGCAAAGTTATTTTACTGAACTTTCGGGTGAAAAAGGATTGACGGATTATTCACGAGTGTCTAGTCTTGAAAAGAGGCTACAGGAGCCATCTTTCAAGAAACTGGATCAATTATCCCGAAAAACGGGATAAGCCTGTAAGGTTCTTCAAGTTGCGCGAGATGCGGGAGTTTTGTTATTCTTATAGCATAATCTTTAAGAAGATAATCTTTAAGAAGATGACGTTGTATCTGACATGATTTCATACCTTTGTATCCTACTAATTTCCATGTGCTATGACTGACATAAGCAAGTTGCTGGCTGAAGCGAGAGTGATTTTGGAGAAAGCCAAAGTCGCGCAACAGGAAAGCCGACAGCGTGGAGAGCAGTTCAACATCTTCCATGCTTGTGGCGTAAATCATTATGAAACGAGACATTCTGCCATTCTTGCCGAGTTTCTGAATCCAGAGGGCAGCCATGGGCAGGGGGATGGTTACCTGAAAGCCTTTCTCGACGTAGTGCCGTTTCCTTTCCAGTTTGACACGTCCACAGCGAAAGTGACGACAGAATTTCCAACGTCCGACGGACGGCTGGACATCCTGATAACCAACGCCAAAGGTCAGGCCGTCATTATTGAAAACAAAATTTACGCCGGAGACCAATGGGAACAGCTGAAACGATACAATACGTTTGCCAGTCGGCAATATCATGCAGGCAACTACGCCATTCTTTATCTTACGCTTTGGGGCAATGAAGCGAGTGAGCAGAGCGGGGAGGGTGTGGATTATACGCGCATCTCTTACCGGGACACCATTTTAAAATGGCTCGAACGCTGCATTCCAATCTCTGCGCAGAAGCCTCTTATCCGCGAAACCATGATACAATATGCCAACCATATTAAAGAACTGACCTTTCAAACGATGGATGCTAAAAATAAAGACGAGCTTATCAAGCTGATGATTGACAACGCAGAAGCAATTGCTGAGATAGACAACACAAAGGGTGACTACGTCAAGGCAATATGGGACAATCACATGAAGCCAAAACTGAAGGAATTGGCCACACGAATGGGATTTGAATTTACAGAGAGCAATATGGATTGCCTCCAAGGTGGCAAGGAATTCACATTCAAAAAGCCTGAATGGAAAACTATGACCATATTGTTTGGGTCTGAAATAAAAAAGTATAATGATTTTTATTATGGCATAGTTTCCCTTGACGGGAAAATGCCTGCCCAGCAAAAGCTGAATGTATTCGATGATGAACCTACAGATGGGTGGCCTTATGGATGGTCCTATCTTGAGCCTCCCTATCGGGCTTGGGACATGTATACCCTTGCGGCCATTGTAACCCACCCCGAAGATTTTGTTGGTTATATTGAGACCAAGATACAAAATGTCGTGGACGAACTGGAGCGCCTTGGAATCCGACTTGAATAACGGGGTACATGGAAATGTCCGTGGATGCTATCCAAAAATCTTTGCCACACGGAACATGAAATGCGTCGGCCGCCCACTCCGAGGGCGGTAAAGCCAGCGCAGTGGGGGGCTCCGCCGGGTGGCGGGGCGGCGGTTGCCGCCTTTTCTGCCGGTCGGCGTTAAACCGACCGGCCTTGGACAGCGCATGATGAGTCGGCCGCCCACTCCGAGGGCGGCAAAGCCAGCGCAGTGCGGCGGCACACGGCGGTGCGGTGGCGCTATCTGGGGCCACTGGGAGTGGGGCCACTGGGGCTACTGGGGCAACTGGGGCTACTGGGAGAACCGCGCTGACTGTGCTCAGGCGGCTGTGCTCCGCGCGGTTTTGCTCTGCGCCTCTGCGGTTGTGCGCTCTCGGGCGGGGCTATGGAGCGAGGAGGAAGAGGTCGCCGCGCTGGGGCGGCAAGGTGCAGTCGACAGCGTTTTCGGAGCCGGGAAGGCTCGCGCAGAAGGTCAGCGGCGTATTCGTGCGGTTGAAAAGCAGGTAGGCCCAACTGCCGTCGGATGCCGGGGCGCGCACGGCTTCGAGACCGATGACGGGTTTGCCGGAGTCGGTGTGTACGGCGTTCAGGATGGGGTTGACCCCCGCCTCGCGCAGAAGAGGCTGCAGCACCGCGGAGAGTTCTGCGACGTTTTTGCCGGGGTCGAAGCGCAGGATGCGTCCCTTCCCGAGCGGCTGAACGCGCACGGCGGACAGCGTTTCGAGCGTGTTCGTCGGGAAGTCCGCAAAGGGCGCGGGCTTGCGCATCGCGCCGGTGACGGTGCGCGAGAGCGAATTCGGATTGATGAGCAGGGTGCCGCCCTGTTCGACCCAGGCGCGGAGGGCGGGCGCCGTTTCCGGTCGGCAGGCGTCGATGCAATCGGGGACGAGGATGGCGCGGATGTGCGCGGGAATGGCGGCGACATCGCGCTCGAGGAGAATTTCCGTCGGGTAGAAGGAGAAGACTGCCGCATCGACGAAGTCGGCAAGCGGGAGCGTCTTTTCGCACCACGGGGCACCGGCGGAAAGCTTGAGGCGGTGGCAGGCGCGGACGCGCTCGGCGGCGCGGCTGTGCAGGATGGCGAGCGTGTTGGTTTCGGTAGCGGGCTTGCCGGGGGCGAACCAGGGGAGCGCCTCGCGCACGGCCTCACGCGCGGCGGCGAGTCCGTTGCTGAGCGCGACGGGGGAGAGTACGTAGGGGTTGAGCACGTCGTCGGGCCGCTTCGGGCGGGCGGTTCCGGCGGCGGCGGTGGCGGCCTGGTCGAGCTCGAGCCGCCCCGATGCGTTGCGCCCGTAGCGGGTCCAGGCGCGCGGATTGGGGCGCAGCGGCGCGAGCGTGGCGGCGGCGTAGCCGCGCGCGAGTTCTGCGAGCACGGCGGAGCGGATGGCGGCGGGGTCGTCGGTCAGCCGGATTTCCGGCGAGAAAACGGGGCGGCCCTTGGCGACGGCTAGGCAGTAGCGGGCGGTCAGGAGCGGGTGCTCCGTGCGGGCGGGCGCGCTCAGGAGCGGGGAGGCGGCGTTGGCGGTGACGGGGTCGATCCCGGGCAGCGCGTCGGCGGCCGGCTGGAAGAAGACGGGGACGCCGAGCGTTTCTCCGGCGCGGCGGACCAGTTCGGCGAAGCAATCCTCTTCGAGGTTGGCGTAGATGAGGTGCGCGGCAAAGCTTTCGTAGCGTCCGCCGCTGAGGCGTGTGATGTTCGGGAAACTGTTGAGCGGCGGCGAAACTTCCCACGCCTTATTGACGTCGGCGATGGTCTTGTATTCGCGGCGGATGCGCCGGAGGATCGCCGAACGTCCCCACGTGGAGCGGTTCTGCGGGTCGGCATCGGCAAAGAGCCGGACGGCATCGGGAACGGCGCGGATGGTCTGCTTGAAATCAGCCAGATCGGCGGACCAGATGTGGAGCCAGTGTTCACGCCCCAGTTCGGTGGTGACGGACCAGCGGACGCTGGTGGATGCGGGTTCGGGCCAGCATCCGGCGTCGGGGATGACGTCTTCCATGTTTTCGAAGGCGCCATGCGAATCCGGGGCGATGGCCAGGTCGCACACCAGCGGCAGGGGCGCGGCAGCGGCGTGGCGCAACGCCCGGAGATTGCGGCGCGGGATGGGGTCGGGGCGGTAGCGTTTGCGCCACGGGTGGTTGGGGGTGAGCGCGACGCCCCCGATGCCGAGCGCGTCGCAGGCGCGTTCGCCGGCGGGGATTTCCGCATAGAGCCATGCGAAGTCGGGCGGCACGACGCTCTCCGGGTGGCGGATTTCCGTGTCGAGGTCGAGGCCCTCCGGCGCAAAGAGGAAGAGGAAGGCCTCCGGGCGCGCGGTCACGGACACGGCGGGCACCGCATTCGTGGCGGCGGGTGCCGCGGACGCTGCGGCGGCGGGTGCCGCGGGTGCTGCGGACGCCGGAGCCGCAACCTGTGCCGCTGCGAAGAGCGGCCAGGCGGCGGCGAGGAGCGCGAGGAGGCGCGTGCGGCGCGTGCGGCGCGCGGGAGGGTCAGGCACGGTCATAGAGGGCGCGGGTGGGAAAGACGGGGTCGGATGTGACGCGCAGCCCGAGGCGGCGCATCGCTTTGATGTCGGAGCCCACGGACAGGTGCGTCATGTGCACTTCGCAGTTCCGCAGCAGCGGCAGTTTTTCGAGGGCGAGCTGGGCGGGCGAATTTGTGTGGGCGGAAATGGCCAGCGCCACGAGCATCTCCTCGACGTTGAGGTTGGAGGTTTTGCGGCCCAGCATGCCGGATTTGAGGTCGGTCACGGACTGAACGACGATCTTCGGGAGCAGTTCGAGGTGGGGCGGAATCTGCGCGAGGTGCTTGAGGGCGTTGATGATCATGGCCGCCGTGGAGCGCAGCAGGGTGGAGTTGTGCCCGGTCAGGATGGCGCCGTCATGGAGCTGAATGGCGGAGGCGCAGCAGACGCCGTGGAAGCCGCGGCCTGCGGCTTCGCCGGCGGCGGCGGCTTTCCGGGCGGGTTCCACCACGGGGCGGTCGGTCTCCTTGAGTCCCTGCGAGGAGGCGATGGTGCGGAGCCGTTCGACGACGGACTCCGGGACGCGCCCCAGCGCGTAATCGCATTCGCCGACGAGGAGGCGCCGGATGATTTCCTGGCGGGAGGCTTCGCGCACGGCTTCATCGTCATCGATGGCGAGTCCGCACATGTTCACGCCCATGTCGGTGGGGGAGCGGTACACCTGATCGGGCGGCAGGAGCCGCAGGAGCAGGTTGCGCAGAATCGGGAAGGCGGCGACGTCGCGGTTGTAATTGACGGTGGTGACGCCGTAGGCCTCTTGGTGGAAGGGGTCGATCTGGTTGAAATCGCCGATATCGGGCGTTGCGGCTTCGTAGGCGATGTTGACCGGGTGGGTGAGCGGCAGGTTCCAGACGGGGAACGTTTCGAACTTCGCATAGCCGGCTTTCACGCCGCGGCGGTTTTCGTGCCAGACCTGCGAGAGGCAGGTGGCGAGTTTGCCGGAAGAGGGGCCGGGCGCGATGATGCCGACGATGGGGGCTGTGGTTTCAATGTACGGGTTGCGGCCGAAGCCTTCGGGGCTCAGGATGGCGTCCGGATTGTTCGGATAGCCGGGGATGGGCTCGTGCACATAGACGTCGATGCCGTCTTTGCGCAGGCGAGCGATGAATTCCGCGGTTTTCTCGAACCGCGGGTCGTAGCGCGTGATGGCGACGGCGCGCACGGAGAGTCCGGCTGCGCGCACGTCATCGATGAGCCGCCGCACTTCGGCGGCATATGTGGTGCCGAAATCGGCGCGGTACCGCTGGCGCTCGATGTCGCCGGCATAGGCGCAGACGATGAATTCGATTTGCGTGCCGAGCGACTGCAGCATGCGCAGTTTCACGTCGGGCTCGAAGCCGGGCAGAATGCGCGCGGCATGCAAGTCCTGCAGCAGTTTGCCGCCGATTTCCAGATAGAGTTTGTTGTTGAAACGCCGGGCGCGCTTGCGGATTTCCTCACTTTGGAGCGCAATGTAGCGGGCGTTGTTGAATGCTGTGCCGGGAGTGTTCATGCGCCGGATTGTACCATATCGCGCCCGACTTGTCGGCTCCCGCCGGGCGGGGCGGGGCGGCGGTTGCCGCCATTTCTGCCGGTCGGCGTTCTCAGGCGGTGAATCACCGCCGACCGGCCTTGGGCGCTGGCTGATGAGTCGGCCGCCCACTCCGAGGGCGGCAAAGCCAGCGCAGACAGGACGTACAGGACGAACAGGACGAACAGGACATTCGTCGCTCCTCAGGCGGAGGACGGCTTTTTCAGCCGGCAGATTGCCGGTGCCGCGCCGCCCTGGTGCGCTGGCAGCGGCGTGGCAATGCCGTGGCGCTATCTGGGGCCACTGGGGGGCACGGTTGTGTCTTTTTCTGGGGCTACTGGGGCTACTGGGGCCACTGGGGCCGCTGGGGCTACAGGGGCAGCGGGGTGGCAGGGAGGGGATAGCCGAGGGAACGGAGCGCGGCGGCGATATCCGGGGCGGGAAGCCCCATGATGTTGGTATAGGAGCCTTCGCAACGGGAAATGATGCGCTCGCCGAAGGTGTCGATATCGTAGGCGCCGGCGCGGTCGAGCGTGCGGGCCTGTTCGAGATAACCGGCGGCAAGGGCGCGGTCGATGCGCCGGAAATGCACCGTGGAAACGGCGATGCGCCGGACGGGTTCCGGGGTGTCGGGGCTGACCAGGCAGAAGGCTGTGAAAACGCGCTGCGTCCCCTCCGAGAAGGAGAGGAGCATGCGCAGCGCATCCGCCTTGTCTTTGGGCTTGCCCAGGACGCGGCCGTCGGCCTCCACCACGGTGTCGGCGGTGAGGATCCAGCACCCGGGATGCGCGGACAGCGCCGCCACCAGCTTGGCGTGCGCGTTGGCGGCGACGGTAGCCGCGGGATCTGCGAGCGCGCATTCCGCGGCGTCCGCGGGCATTACGCGAAGGCGTACGCCGAGCGCGGCGAGGATGCGCGCGCGGCGCGGCGAAGCCGAGGCGAGCAGCAGCTCGGGTGCCTGCGCGCACGGCGGTACCGGGGACAGCGGAGGACGCTCAAACATGGGGCCGGGCGGGATGCGCTTCGCGCCGCAGGGCGGTCGGCTCAGGTTTCTTCGGAACTGGAGCGCAGGACGGCGACAAACGCCTCCTGCGGCACGTTGACGGTGCCGCACTGCTTCATGCGCTTTTTGCCTTCCGCCTGCTTCTTGAGCAGTTTCTGCTTGCGCGTGACGTCGCCGCCGTAGAGCTTCGCCGTCACGTCTTTGCGGAAGGGGCGGATGTCTTCGCGCGCCACAATGGTGCCGCCGATGGCCGCCTGAATCGGAATGCGGAACATGTGCGGCGGAATCGATTCCTTGAGGGCCGCGCAGATTTCGCGGCCGCGCGCGCGGGCGCGGTCGCGGTGCACCATGCACGAAAAGGCGTCGACCGGGTCGCCGTTGAGCAGGATGTCCATGCGGACGATCGGCGAGGTCTGGTACCCGCAGTGCACGTAGTCCATCGATGCGTAGCCGTGGGAGACGGATTTGAGCGTGTCGTTGAAATCGACGAGAATTTCGTTGAGCGGGAGGGTGCAGGTGAGAATGACGCGTTTGCCGTCGAGGGAGTCGGTTTTGTCGACGGTGCCGCGGTGATCCATGACGACGCGCATCATATCCCCGATGCAGCTGGTCGGGGTGATGATGGTGGCGCGGATGAGCGGCTCTTCGATGAAATCGATATCCGCCGGATCGGGCATGCGGATGGGGTTGTCGATTTCCGTCACCTTGCCGTCATGGGTATGGACGAGATAGACGACGGCGGGGTGCGTGGAAATGACGTCGCAATTGAACTCGCGGCGCAACCGTTCCTGCACGATTTCCATGTGGAGGAGTCCGAGAAAACCGCAGCGGAAGCCGAAGCCCAGCGCCACGGAGGATTCGGCGTGCCAGGTGAATGCCGCGTCGTTGAGCTGGAGTTTTTCCAGCGAGGTGCGCAGTTTTTCGTACTCGTCGGTCGAGACGGGGTAGAGCCCGGCGAACACCATGGGCCGCACTTCGCGGAACCCGGGCAGGGGCTCGGCGGCGGGGGCGTTTTTGAGCGTAATCGTATCGCCGGTGCGGATTTCGCGCGGGTCTTTGACGGCGCCGATGATGTAGCCCACTTCGCCGGCCGTCAGCGAGGCGACGGGGCGCATTTTCGGCGTGAAAATGCCGACTTCCTTGACCTGCGTGGTGATGCCGGTGCCCATGAACTGGATGGTATCGCCCGCCTTGACCGAGCCGTCGACGATGCGCACATACGGGATGACCCCGCGGAAAGCGTCGTACAGGGAGTCGAAAATGACGGCGCGGAGGGGGCCTTCCGGCGCGTTGGAGACGGGCGGCGGCACGAGGGCGACGATGCGCTCGAGCAGTTCCGGCACGCCCTGCCCGGTTTTCGAGGAAACCAGCGCGCAGTCATCCATCGGGATGGCCAGCGCCTCCTCCACCTGGTGTTTGCAACCCGGCACATCCGCCGAGGGCAAATCGACCTTGTTGAGGCACGGGATGATCTCGAGGTTGGCATCAAGCGCCAGATACGTGTTGGCGACGGTTTGCGCCTGGACGCCCTGCGCGGCGTCGACGAGCAGGATGGCCGCTTCGCAGGCGGACATCGAGCGGGAGACTTCGTACGTGAAGTCGACGTGCCCGGGCGTATCGATCAGGTTGAAGAGATATGTTTCGCCATCCTGTGCGGTGTAGGACATCGACACGGGGTGGGACTTGATGGTGATGCCGCGTTCGCGCTCGAGGTCCATGGAGTCCAGGAGCTGGTCGCGGAAGGTGCGCTCATCCACCGCCCGCGTGAGTTCCATGATGCGGTCCGCCAGCGTGGACTTACCATGGTCGATGTGGGCGATGATGCAGAAGTTGCGGATGCGTTCCAGATTCATGGCGGCGAGTGGGAGACGTGGGACAACAGAAACGGCCGCTTGCAGATTCGAGCCTCAGGAAGGTCGAACAGGCAGGCGGCCGGTTGAATGGCGTCCGGTTCAAACCGGAGCGCGATTACATGCGGGGCAGGGCAGGAGGAAGAGCCTGACGGCGCGCGATGGAACGGGCACGGGCGCGGGCGCGCTCGGACTTTTTCCGACGCTTGGCGCAGGGCTTCTCGAAGTAGCGGGTTGCGCGAACCTGCTTGATGATGCCTTCCTTGTCCATGGCCTTCTTCAGGCGCTTGATGGCTTTGTCGATGGCTTCACCCTTCTTGACTTTGACGACGATCACGTGTGTTTCACCTCCTGTCCGGGCCCGGCGACCACGGTGGGTTGCTGCCGACTGCCCCTTCCCGCAGATGCGGAAAGTCCGGAAAGGCTATCATAAACCCGATATCCCTGCAACCCCGTTTCGCGCAGCGCGCAGCGGCGGGGCGGCGGTGCCGCCTCTTCTGCCGGTCGGCGTTAACCGACCGGCCCAGGGCGCTGGCTGATGAGTCGGCCGCCCACTCCGAGGGCGGGCGAAGCCGGCGCAGACAGGACGAACAGGACGCACAGGACGGACAGGACGGACAGGACGGACAGGACGGACAGGACGGGTGGCGTGGCAGTGCGGTGGCGCTGTCTGGGGCCACTGGGGCCACTGGGGCCACTGGGGCAACTGGGAGTGGGGCAGATGGGGCTACTGGGGCCACTGGGGCCACTGGGAGCGCTTTGCCTCCGATGATTCCGATAATTCCGATGATTCCGATGATTGCGTCGGCGATGGGGCTTGCGGCGGGGCGGAGAAGCGGGGATAATGCGCGGCATGAGCAAAGGTGAGTCCCGGGAAACAATATCCAGTGCCCGGCAACGCAATTACTGGAACCATCTGGCCGATGCGTATGCGCAGATGACGCGCATCCGCATCGATGATTTTCATTTCGGTCCGCAGATTCCCGGCGAGAACACCCTGCATCTGCTGCCGACGTTTCAGCCGGGACAGCGCGCGCTCGAGCTGGGCTGCGGCGGCGCCCAGAACAGTATCTGGCTCGCGAAGCAGGGCGTAGCCTGCGTGGCGCTGGATATTTCGCAGGGACAACTGGCGCACGCAAGGCAGCTGGCGGCGAAAGCCGGGGTTTCCATCGAACTGCGGCGCTCGTCGCTCGAGCGGTTTGAAGCGGTTCTCGAGCCCGGCGAACTGTTCGACTTCGTCCACAGCTCCCATGCGCTCGAATTCGTGCAGGAGCCGGGCACCATTGTCGCCGCCATGCGCCGGCATACGCGTCCCGGCGGCACGGTGATGGTCTCCACCGTGCATCCCCTGTTCAACGGACTGTGGATGGCGGACGGAGAAATCGAGGATGGGGACGGCGGGGACCTCGGGGAGAGCGGCAGCGGGCTGTTCCTGACGGATTATTTTGCACCGCCGGATGATGTTCGCGACGATGAAGCCGGGCATGCCGTTTCCCGCGCCTGGCCGGTTTCCGCCTGGTTCCGGTGGTTCCGGGACGCGGGGCTGGAGGTCACGGCGCTGGCCGAACCCGCGGCGACGCCCGACGCGCCCTACACGAGCGATGACTGGGCGGACCACGGCGGGCAGCTCGACCGCATCCCCTCCACGCTGATTCTGGTGGGACGCGTCCCCGCCTGAGGCATCTCAGAGCACGGGGGCAGGGGGCAGCCCGGCGTCGAAGGCGCAGACGGCGATGCCGAGGCGGTCGGCCTCGCGGAGCAGGGACGGCTGATCGAGCAGAAGCGTCCGCCCGGCCTGAACCGCGATGGCGGCGCACCGGGCCCGGTGCATGACGCGCAACGTGCGGTGGCCGACGACCGGGATGTCGAACCGCATGTCGTGGCCATGCTTGGCGACCTTGACGACCAGCGCGCCTTTGCGGGCGATTCTGCCGCCGCGCAAAATGGTGGAATCCGTGCCTTCGAACCCCTCGACCGCCAGCACAACGCCATCCTTGACGACGACGGTCTGACCGATATCCAGGTCGCAGACCGCCATGGCGATGCGGCTGCCGAAGTCCAGATCGCGCTGCAGCGAGTCGCTCAGCGGGGTGCGCGTGAGGAGCCCCGGCGCGGGAATGTGGCGCCGCAGAAAGAGGGAGGAAGGCAGCACCCTGGTTCCCAGACTCTCGATTTCCGTGATGAGCCGGGTGAAGATGGTGTGGGCGTTCTGGATGCCGGTTTCGCGCAGGATGCGGAGCACTTCCGGGTCGAAGGAGGCGCGGAAGAGCGAAAGCGGCGAGATTTGTCCCGCGAGAATCGCGTGATGAAAACCGGCATCGCGGATGGTGTCGCGGAAGCGCTGCAGCGAGGAGAAGGACAGGGTCTGCGACCAGTCGCCGAGCGCGAGCGTCGCGCGCGGTGTGGAGCCGCGGAACCCGAGCACCCCGATGCGCCGGACGCCCGCCGCGCGCGCGCCTTCCGCCACGAGGCGGGGGAGCGCACCATTGCCGGCCAGGAGCAGCAAATCCTCCGGGCAGGCGGGTGTGGCGGCTTGTGCGGGTTCCATGGGTGCGGGAAAAGGCGGGATGGTGCGGATCAGGCGCCGGTGGCAGGGGCGTGTCAGTGCAGGACGATGTAGCGGAAAATCACGAAGAACTGCGAGAGCGTGCCGCCGAGGACGAAGAGGTGCCACACGGCATGCATGAAGGGGACGCGCTTCATGCAGTAGAAAATGACGCCGATGGAGTAGAACAGGCCGCCGATAAACGTCCAGAACAGCGGCCAGAAGCCCATCGCTTTCCAGAGCGGATACACCGCAATGAGCGCCACCCAGCCCATCAGCAGATACGAGGCATTCGACAGGAGGCGGTACCGGTGGATGAAGAGGCACTGGAAGACGATGCCCGCCACGCACAGGCCCCACTCCACGCCGAAAATGGCCCACGCCCAGCCCGGCGAATAGAGCCGGATGCCGCCGAGGCAGAACGGCGTGTACGACCCCGCAATCAGAAGGTAGATGGACGCGTGGTCGAAGTAGTTGAGGATGCGCTTGGCGCGGGGTGCCGTAATGGCGTGGTACAGCGTCGAAAAGAGGTACAGGAGAAACATCGTCACCCCGTAAATGGAGACGGCGACGACATTCCACGGGTTGTGGTCGATGGCGGCGAACACAACGCCCAGCGTCAGGCACGCCAGCGAGAGGATGGCGCCGATGCCGTGCGTGACGGCATTGGCGATTTCCTCTCTGGTTGTCTGGACCTTGGGTCCGGTCGGGACGGAGGTGTTTTCGAGCGTGTCAGAAGGCGTGTTCACGGCAGAAAGGAGAACCGGTCCGGCAGGGCGGTCCGTCAGTCTTTCAGGAACTGAATGACGTAGATGTACATGAAGGGAGCCGAAAACAGAAGCGAGTCGAAGATGTCGAGGATGCCGCCCATGCCCGGGAAGCGGGAGGAGGAATCCTTGACGCCGACGGAGCGCTTGATGAGCGATTCCGCCAGATCGCCCAGCACGCCGGTCGTCGTCAGCAGCAGGGGCAGGGCGATGGCATGGATGAGCGAGAAGCGGGTCTGCCCGATGCAACCGCCGCCCCACGTGGCGAGCAGACCCCAGCAGATGAGCGAAATACCCACCGAGAAGACATAGCCGCCGACGAGACCTTCAACGGTCTTTTTGGGGGAGACGGACGGGATGAGCTTGTGTTTGCCCCAGAGCATTCCGAAGGTGTATGCGCCGATGTCGGAAAATTTGACGAGCAGGGCAAAGAGGAGCAGGTAGAGGCGTCCCGTGTAGTTGGTGGCGCCGTTCTCGAAGACGGGCCATTCGAAGGCGAGGCGCACGATGAAGCTGAGCAGGACCGCGATGTACCAGAATCCGGCGTAGGAAATGGCGAACGTCTCCATCGCGTGGCGCGTCTGGCCGCGCAGCACGCCTGCCACCAGCAGCGCCGCGGGCGTGAACGCCAGCACGTAGCTGGAGAAGTCGAGGCGTCCCGGCGGCACCGGTACCCACGACGGGAAGCGGGCTTCCATCACGGAGATGACGACGGGCGATTCCATCGCGGTGATCAGCAGGAGGAGTGCTCCGCAGATGGAGGTGAGCGTCAGTTCGTAGTGGTACCCGGTGTCGGGGGGGCCGTTCCCTTCGTCCGCGCTGATCTGGCGGGTTGCCAGAAACTTCCGGTTTGCGGAGGTGACCATCTCGTAGTACTCGAGCTGGGCCAGCGCAAAGATGCCCAGCAGGAGCACCATATGCGTCCAGGCAGGCAGCAGAAAAATGATGCCCAGACAGATGCCGGCTACGGAAAAGCCTGTGATGAGGCGCCACTTCAGCATGGGAGGAGGGTCACGGACGGGAACCGCGGCAGATGGGGGAGGACGGGTTCAGGGCGGAAAGGGGAGGAAAAAGGGGGAGATGCGCGGGGCGGGGTCAGGTGGCGGGCTGCGCGGAGGAACCATGGCTGTCGACGATGCCGCCGAACCGGCGGTTTCGCGAGGCGAAGATGTCCAGCGCGCGTTGCAGGGAGTCTTCCGTGAATTCCGGCCAGGGTTCGGGCAGGAAGACGAATTCGGAATAGGCGCACTGCCAGAGCAGGAAGTTGGAGATGCGCTGTTCGCCGGAGGTGCGGATGATCAGATCCGGATCCGGCACGTCGGGCAGATATAGGCGGGCGGCAATGGCGGCTTCGTCGACCTGTTCGGGTGCGAGAATGCCGTTCTTTACATCTTCCGCAATGCGGCGGGCGGCCTGCGCGATTTCGGTGCGGCCGCCATAGGAGAGGCAGATGATGAGTTGGGGCCCGGTGTACGCGGCGGTTTCCGCTTCGGTTTTCGCGAGGGCGGCTTCGACGTTCGGCGGCAAATCGCTGCGGCGTCCGCTGATGCGGAGCCGGATCTGCTCTTCATCGAGCACGTTGCGGTTCTGCGCCAGGAAGGTGGTGAGCAACCGCATGAGACCGCTGACTTCCGCCTCCGGTCGTGACCAGTTCTCGATGCTGAAGGCGTAGAGCGTCAGCCACCGGATGCCGAATTTGCGGGCCCCGCGAAGCAGGCGGCGGACGGATTCGGCACCGGCTTTGTGTCCCTGAATCCGGGGCAGACCGCGGGTTTTCGCCCAGCGGCCGTTCCCATCCATGATTACGGCTACGTGCTTCGGATAATTCTCATTCATTTCCAACGATTCTACCAGATAATTCTCCTCCGGTAAATGGCGTGGCGGCGGGGCGGCAAACTGCCGCCTGTGGTGCCGGTCGGCGTTAACCGACCGGCCTTGGGCACTGGCTGATGAGTCGGCCGCCCACTCCGAGGGCGGGCGGGGAACCCCCGCTGGTGATGCCGGTCGGCGTTAGACCGACCGGCCCTGTTCGCTGGCTGATGAGTCGGCCGCCCACTCCGAGGGCGGCAAAGCCAGCGCAGACAGGACGAACAGGACGGACAGGACGGACACGACGAACAGGACGAACAGGACGAACAGGACGAACAGGACGAACAGGACGAACAGGACGAACAGGAATTCGTCGGCACCTCAGGCGGCAGATTGCCGGTGCCGCCCTCCGCCGCTTCGCTCGCAGAAAGGGGACTGGACAGATCCCTTCGTGTGAAGATCGAAGCCGGGGGAAGGAAAAGAAAGGTGCCGGGGAAGCGGGGGCTTCCTCGGCACCGGAGCGAATCAGGAAGGGTGATCAGTCCTTCTTATCGGCGTCCTGCCCGGCTTTGCCGGCGGCCTGTTCGGCTTCGCGCTGTTCGAAGACGGCGACGTCCGCCAGGGAGACATCGCCCTCGACCATGCCGTTGTCCAGCTCATTGCTGGTGCGGTTGGAAAGATCGCGGAACAGGTGGAACAGGTCGCGGATGCCGCCCCACATGAACCACACCGTGGTGATGACACCGGCAATCGACGGCACCACGAGCGACATCACGAGGAAGTAGTTCGCCCAGCCGGCGTCGGAAATCGGGGAGAAGTGATTCCAGATGCAGATGCCCACGAAGGCCAGAAGGAACTGCCAGATGACGGAGTAGGCAAACACCGACCAGGCAATGATCTTGTCGCCCGTCGTGTAATCCGGCGTGATGGAGACGAAGTAGTTCAGGAGGTTCTTCCACGAGAACTTGTTCTTCACTTCCTGCTTGAGCGGGTTGACGTTGTAGATGCCGCGGTGCAGGAGGCGGTCCAGGTTGTAGGGTTCGCGGCAGGTGAGCAGCGAGACGACCCAGTAGCCGATGATGCCGGAAATCGTGGCGATGAAGGTGATTTCCATCGCGTTGACCGGGAATTTGACGGCATCCATCTTCCAGACAATCCACGGCGAGCAGACGGCGGTGACCCCGTCGAAAATTTTGGAGACGAACGGGATGGCGCCCCAGCGCTCGAGCGCCGGGTAGATGGTGTCCGCCCAGTTGCGCTGGATGATCAGACCGGCCGCCGAGATGCCGCCGCCGAGGAAGACGGAGGCGTAGGCGCCGGCCGTGGTGCCGCGGCGGGAGTAGAGACCGAAGATGACGACGGCCGCGCCGCCGGCGCTCCAGATGGAGACCGCGACGGTCAGGAACAGGTTGATGAAGTCCAGCTGCGCCAGGAAGATCGAGGCGAAGAAGAAGACGATGCCCACGAACAGCGTGGAGAGGCGGATCATCAGGAGGTGCGTCTTCGGGGACGGCGGCGTCTTGCAGAAGGGCAGGATGAGGTCCTGCACAATCGTGAAGCCGGAGTTGAAGATGCGAGAGTCGTCCGTGGAGACCATCAGCAGGATCATGAGCAGCGAGAAGATGGCCAGCAGCACGGGCGGGAAGAAAGACTTCATGACCATCGGGAGCATCATCTGGTTGAAGAGGCTCCGGTACTCCTGATACGCCTGGCGGCCTTCCTCGGGAGAAGCGCTGTGGTCGAGGATGGAGCTCAGCACCGTCGTATAGTACGGGGTGTCGATGTTGTTCTCGCGGCAGAGCAGGGCGGTGCGGTGCTGTTCACCGGCTTCGTTGACCGTGAGCACGGAGCTCATGGCGGCCATCTGTTCCTCGAGCGGGAGCGTGGTGGATGCGGCCGGCGGCATGGTGGCGCCTTCCACGATATCGTAGTAGACGGGCTTGAGCTTCGCCTGGATGTCGCCGATGACGGCGTCGCGGACTTCGGGCTGTTCGTAGAGAACTTCGTCAACGACCTTGGTGGCGAGTTCCTGGCGGATGTTGTTGGCCAGCGGGGCGTAGTTCTTGTGGTTCATCACCACGATGACGGTGATGACGAGCAGGATGCACATCGTCCAGGAGAAGCCGGCGCGCCAGGTGGCGAGAATGCCGGACATCTTCTGTTCGTGCGGGGTGCGGCCGGCCGTGGAGGAGTCGTTGCCGATCCAGACGTAGTTGTTGAAGAAGCGCTGGAGGAGCGTCACGACGAGCGCGAACATGTTGAAGTCGCGCAGGTTCTGGATGTCGTAGGGGTTGAGGAAGCTTTCACCGGGCGCGCGCTGCGCCATGATGGGGGCGATTTCTTCGAACCAGGAGAATTCCGTCAGCACGAAGACGGAGAGAATCACGAAAATCGGGTAGGAGATGAGCCCCTGGAGGGAGTCCGCCACGATGAGCGAGATGCGGCCGCCGGGCAGCACGATGCAGAGCGCCAGCGTGATGCAGATGAACAGGAAGAGCGGGAAGGTCGGCACCATCGTCCCGAAGATGGAAATGTGGTGCGGAACGCCGAGCAGATACAGGAAGAAGCGGGCGGCGACGGCCGGGCCGATGCAGTTGGTGAGCATTTCCGCGAAGACGCGGATGGACGTGGCAAAGATACGGAACGAGCGCGAATAGCGCATTTCCAGGAACTGACCGCCCGACATGGCGCGCGTTTCACGGAAGCGGTAGTTCACATACCCCGTAATGCCCAGGAAGACGGAGACCGGCAGGAGCAGGTGGTTCCAGAAACTCATGGCAAAGCCGGTCTGGTAGTTGGCTTCGCACATGCCGACCAGCGTAATCACGCCCAGCGCGTCCATGACGCTGGAAACGCAGATGATGTAGCGTCCGGCTACGCGCCCGGCAGCGATGTAATCGGAGAGGTCCCGCACATATCGGTTTGAGTAAAATGCCAATCTCAAAACGAAAAAGATCGGGACGATAATGATCAGCCAATGGTACCAGCTCATAATGACGGGTCTTGGGAACAGTTAGGGGTGTGTGAAATCCATTAAGCAAGAGAAGAATAACGGAATCCTGCCTGGTAAGGGAAGTGCCTTTTTCAGGAAAAGCGCAACAAACTTTTCAGGAAACCGGCACCGCGCCGCGCAGAGGACTGGTGGCGGGTGCCGATTCGGAGGGGGGGCGGTCAGGGCGCAGGGTTTGCCGCTGCGGGGGCGTCGGCGCCGTCCATGCGGTTGGCGAGGACGCCGCGCGCACGGTACTCGTACATGTGCTCGCCGACTTCGCGCCCGGCGGCGCAGAGCTCGGGGTAGGGGCGGTCATTGCCGTCCACCCAGCCGATCTGGTAGGCCTCGCCGTCGCCGCGGCCGACGAGCGGCTGGTCGCGGTACTGGAACCAGTGCGTGCCGATGACCATCGGGTGGCACAGGGCGCCCTGGACGAAGCGCGTGTACGCACGGGCGCGCTCCGTCTGATCCGGAACGGGGCAGAGCGAGGCGCGGAACATGCCGCGGTCAAACGTGCCGAAGTGGAATTCGCCGATGATGAGCGGACGCTCCGGGCGGTTTTCCGTCCAGATGTCGGGCAGGTTGAAGAGGGCGTTGCAGTAGGTGTTGACGGAGAGCACGTCGCAGTACTTGGCGGCGGCATCCCAGATCTGCCCCTTCTGGCGGAAGCCGACGAGGCGGCTGCCCAGATAGAGCCGGTTCGGCGCAACGGCGCGGAGCGCGTCGCGGACCGTCTTGTAGTAGATGTCGAAGAAAGCGGCTTCGAAGGCGGAGGCATCCTCGCGGAAGCCCTTGCCCTTGGGGGCGGCGGTGAGCTTCTTGAGGTCTTCCCACTGCTGAATGTCGAGTTCCCAGGCCGCATTGAGGGCTTCGACGGTCTTGTACTTCTTGAAGGCGCGGCTGAAGAACTCGCGCTTGGAGCCGCAGGACTCGAAATCGGCGGCGAACATCTTGCCGATGACGGCGTTGACGCCCAGCTCGTTGTCGACGAAATAGCCGATGCACATCGGGTCGGTCACCGACTTGGCCAGGTGCGCCTCTTTGGCGAAGGCCTCCTTGACGGCGGCGAAGAACTTCTCGCGGAAATCGGGTGCGAAGCAATCGTAGAAGACGCGGTCCGGCAGCATCGGGACGGAGCGGTTGCGCTCGAAGACGCATGCCGTGTAAGGCTTGGCGCTCATCGCCATGATTTCGCGGGCGCCCCAGTTGCCGATGGTGTTGATGCCCCAGGAATCGAGTCGCTGGATGACGAAGGCGTAGTAATCGTCGAGGTAATCCTCTTTACCGAACTTCTTTTTCAGCGCCCGGACCGTGAAGGGCATCATGCCGTCGGCGGGAATCTCGGAGGCGTACCAGTTGGGGTGGAGCGCGCCGTTGGGGGTATCGGTGTTGTTGCGCACCACGTCGATGCCGGTGGAGAAGAAGAGATGCCCGTCCGGCGTGACGAAGTACCACTTGCCGTCGACCTTCTGAACGCGGAAAGAGCCGGTGGCCTCGAGCTGCGGACCGTTGGCCCAGCCGCCGAAGCGGTCCCAGCTGGCGGGCGCGGGCTTCAGTTCGGCGCGCTCGCGCGCCAGATCGGCGACCAGTTCATCGTAGGAAGCGACCTTTTCCGGCCAGTCGGCGTGGATGTTCTGACCGAAGGCGTCGATGAACGGGAAGAAATTGTCTTTGGGGACGATGCGGGTCGCGTCCGGCTCACCTTCGAGGCGGAAATTGGAGATGCGCGCATCCACGACCCACTGGAACTGCTCCTCGTAGGGCCACTGCACCTTGAGCTCGATCTGGGAGACGCGTTTGGTGTCGATGACGTAGATGGACGGCGTACCGCGACGACGCGCCTTGGGGTCGCGCGGCGGCTGCGGGTCCTCGGGCGAGAGATACAGATCGGCGTGCGGCAGGAAGATGCGCATCGTCGCTTTTTCGCCGGGGTTGAGGCCGATACCGGTGTTGATGGCGCGGTTTTTGGCGAGGATGGCGGAGGCGTGGTCGCCGGAATCGGAGTTTTTGCCGCCGGAGGAAAGGTGCATCGTCAGCCGCATCTGGCGGTCGGGCGAGAGATTCTCGACGTCAACGGCGAGCCAGCGGGCGCCGGAGAGATCGATGCCGTCTTCACCGGCTTTGGGTTCGATGCGCATGCCGCAGTCCCACTCCGCATTGGGGAGGCGCAGGCGGTACGAGCCGTCCGCCTCGAACTCGAGTTTGGCGTCATGCACGGCTTTCACCTGATTGCGGGAGAAGGCGAGCGGGCGGACTTTCGCCACAGGCGCGGGCGCCTCGGGCTCCGGCGCGGGCTCGACCTCGGGCGTCGGCTCCGCCGGTTCCTCCGGTGCGGGCGGTTGCGGCGAGGGCGGGGTGACCGGCTCAAAGTAGCCGGCTTGCTTGAGGCGGCAGGCGGCGAAAACCACCAGAATGACAACCAGGAGGAGATAAAAGCGTTTCATCGGAGGAGGGCGGGACGAGAAGGGACAAAAAAGACGGGAAGGTAGAGCGGAAACCGCGGGATCAGGACCGGCGGCGGAAGGCGACAACACGCGTGTGGGGCGTATCGACCGGATAGAGTTCCTCGCCGATGGTGCGGGAGGCCTGAATCATTTCCGGATACGGGCGGTCGCACCCGTCGACGAAGCCGATTTCGTAGGCTTCGCCGTCACCGCGGCCGACGAGCGGCTGGTCGCGGTACTGGAAGTAGTGGCACCCGACGACCTGCGGGTTGCGCATGGCGCCCTGCACGAAGCGGCGCAACGTGCGCGCGCGCTCCGCCTGATCAGGGCAGGGCGTGGGACCGCCGCTGCCCATGCCGCGGTCCACACAGCCGAAGTTGAAGGCACCCACCAGAATCGGCTTGTCGATGATGCGCCCGTGATCGCCGCGGGGGACGAACTGCGCCGTCCCGTACGCATGGATGTTGATGGACAGCACGTCGGCGTAGACGGCGGCCGTTTCCCAGACGTCCGGCGGTTGCCGGAAGCCCTTGAACGCACAGGCGAAAAAGAGCTTGTGCGGAGAGAGCGTCTTGACCGCCTGGCGGCACACGCGGAAGTAGCGGTCCAGCCACTTGCGCCGGAAGAGCACCGCATCTGCGGCATAGCCGGGACCCGGGACGGGGCGACGGATTTCCGAGAATTCCTCCCAGGTGGAGAAATCGGTGCCCCACGCCTGGTTGAGCGCGGAGAGCGTCAGGTGGCGCAGGCGCACGTCGCGCAGAAACTCGGCTTTGGTCGGGCAGGTGCGGAACGGCTGCGCAAGGAGCCGGTCGACAATGCCCGCGAAGTCCTTCTCGTTGTCCACGCAGTAGCCGAGGCACATGGGATCCTCGAGCGAGTGGGCAACGGATTCTTCGCGCTTCTGCGTCTGAATGGCTTCCACCATGCGGGAGGCGAATTCCGGGTGGAAGCAGTCGTAAAAGTCCGTACCCTTGACCATCGGGACCTTGGGGGCCGTGTCGTAGAGCAGGACGAGATACGGTTTGCGCCCGTAGAGCGTGAGCTTGTGCGCGCCCCAGCGGCCGATGGTGTTGACGCCCCAAGCGTCCATGCGGCGCAGGATGAAGTCGTAGTAGGAAGCGACGTAATCCGTTTCGCCGAATTTCTTCTGGAGGTTCCAGTGTGTGAAACTCATCCACCCGTTTTTGGGGACGGGCGTTTCGAACCAGTCGGGATGCTGATGCCCGTTGGCACGGTCGGTGCAGTGGCGCAGCGTATCAATCCCGTAGGAGAAGAAGAGATTTCCGGAGGGATCGATAAACCACCAGCGGCCGTCGATTTTCTCGGTGCGGAAGTGCCCCGTGGCCTCGCGGCGGGGTCCGGTCGCCCAGCCGCCGAAGGCGTCCCAGTTGCGCGGTGCGGGGCGCAGTTCGGGGAGCTCTTTCTCGAGGTCCGCGATCAGGTCTTCGTCGGACCGGATTTTTTCCGGCCAGTCGAGGTGGGCGTTCTGACCGTAGGCGTCGATGAACGGCGTCTGCCACGGGGGCAGGGGAACCGGGGGCTCATCGGCGGGGACGGGCAGCACCTGAAAGTCGCTCAGCAGAAAATCGGCCGCGAGCTCTTCGCGGTGCGCATCGGTCGCCTGAATGCGGAAGCACAGGCACGTCAGGCGCAGCGTGCTGCGGCGGTGCGGCTCTTCGGGACGGGCGGAAGGGCGTTCGCCCTGGCCGGGCATGACCCCGGCCGGGAGCCGGAGGCGCAGCGTGCCGCGCTCGCCGGGATCCAGCACGATGCCCGTGCGGGCCAGTTCCGGAGAACCGCTTTCTTCCGGCGCCGTCGCAGCCTCGAAGAGGAGCGTCTCCTGATGCCGGTAGAGGTTCTCCACCTGCACGGAAATCACGCACGGAGACGGCAGAACAAGCTCCGTCGTTCCCGTTTCGCCGTCGATGAAACGTGTCTCGGAAAAGGGCCCAATGCTGCGCGCCGTGAGGCGGTAGGCATCCGGACGCTTTTCGAGCGTCGTGTTTTCAGGGGTGGCGACTTCGAGAATCGGCAGAGAAGACTGCGCGTCTGGTTCGGTCATGGCAGGGTGAAAAAGGGCGGCAACGGAAGTTGCGCAACAAAAGACGGATGCGAATTATGCTGAAATTGTGCAGTTTCGCAACCCGTTTTACTCCGAATGCCCGGATCGATGGCAATCCGGGCACGGGAGAAACATCCGGTCATCCGGTTCGCGGACGGAACCGGATGCCGGGCTATGTCCGTTTTTTAGTGGACAAGCAGCGTCGTCGGGCGCGGCGGGATGTACGCGACCTCCGTATGGTGGAAGGAAGTCACGACCATGTGTTCGGCGGCCTGCGAGGTGCCGGCAAAGCCGACGATGACGGGGCCGGTCCAGTCCTCGATGTTGATGGTGCGCACATTCTCACCATTCACATACGCGCGGAGCCAGCGGCCTTCGCGGACGATTTCGAGGTCGACCATTTCCGGGGACGGCCAGGAGATTTCCGTCCGTTCGGTGGCGCCACCCTCTTCGGTGCGGGCGCCGACGTAGACGGTGGACTGATCCCAGCGCAGACGCATCAGCGAAAGGTTCGCGGCGGCCGCATTGGTGGAAGCGGCCACGTAGAGACCGTTTCGGGCATTAGGCTGATAACCGTTGCACCCGGAGACGGTGGCGCGGATGACGAAGTCGGCACCGGCGTCCATCTCCCGGTAGAGGAGGTGGCCGTTGTTCGAGGTGCCGCCGATGCCGTTGCCGCCGCCGCAGCTGGCGAGCGTCACGAGGAGTTTCTCCGGATCGTAGCGGCGTTCCGCGGGCGTGCGGTGCATCTGGACGATGCCGCGCATGCCGGTGCCCCACTGCAGATCCTTCCAGTCGCCGAACACGATGGACTCGGAGCCGTCCGGGTAGGCGGGCGTGGAAGCGGCCATGGCGGAGGAGAGCGCCGTCACGGGGATGTCCGTGAAGCCGCCGGTGCCGGAGCCGTTCTCCCAGAGAATCTGGAGCACGCCGTAGCTGGTGTCGTTGCTGCCCGTGCGGTAGAGCGAGGTGATGGGGAGGGGGGCGCCCGCCTTCAGATACAGCCAGTCGGTCGTCTGGATGTACGAGAGGTTCTCATTGGTGGAGACGTTGCGGGTCATGTTCCCCTGGAGCGCGACACCGTTGAGGCAGAGCGTGGCGTAATCGTCGGCCGCGACGCGGAACCGGTAGTAGCCGGAGTACGGCGGCGTGAGGAAGCCGGAGTACAGGCCGAAGAAGTTCTGGCGGTCGATGGACGTTCCGTTTACGGAGAGGTTGCCGTCGGCTGCAGCCCAGTTCGGGTAGGCGGCATTGCCGACGCGGATAACGGAGGAGGCAATGGGGCCATCCTGCCAGCTTCCGGAGTAAATCTGGTTGAGACCGTTTCCGGACTCGGTCGGCGCCTGCTGCGCAACGCCGAGCTGGAGCGAGGTCGGCAGGGCCTCGTAGGAGGTCTCGCCGAAGGCGCCGGAGAGCGGCGTGAGCGTGAAGAAGGTAAGTTCGCGCGGATCGTCCGTCGTGAACGTGTACGGGATGGCGGTTCCGGTGGCGGCGCCGCTGACGACGAGGTCGGTCGGAGCGTTGGTCGGAATGCCGGTGTGGGCGTACACGTCGAACGTGTCGTCGTAGCGGCTGAGCATGTCGCTGAGCCAGAAGTAGCCGTTGATGCGCGAGCCGTAGAGCTCGGCGGCGCGGTTGGCGTCATCGATTTCGCCGGAGGCTTCCGTGAAGGTTACGGTGACGGAGCCGTCTTCAGCCGTCTCGGCAACGGCGGAGATGGAGATGTCGCTGTAATCGAGGAAGGAGATGCGGTCGATGGCCGTCGTGGAGAGCGAGTTGTAGTCGCCGGAAGCGGCGCCGAAGGCGACCGGAACGGCGCCGAGCAGTGCATCGGAAAGTTCGATGGCTTCGCCGACGGGAATCCACGTGTCGAGGGTGCGCGAGGTGCCGTCCAGCACGTAGCAGTTGACGGTGGAGCCGACGCGGCGGATGCGCAGGTAGGCGGAGGAGGCGAAGGTGCCTTCCGGGAGCGCCTGCGTGTGGAGCGTCTCGGTGGCGCTGTCCGAACCGGCGCGGGAAATGATGCGCACGGTGCGGCCGGAGAGCAGGAGGCCGAACTTGGCGGAGGTCTCATCGCGCGGCGTGTCGCGCAGGACGATGCCCGCTTCGGTGTCGCCGCCCGTTGCCGGGATGACGCGCGCCAGCACGTCGAAATCGCCCGCCGGGGAGTCGCGCCAGATGATCTGACCTTCGTCGTAGTCGCCCGCAAAGCCGCGGCCGGCCGCCTGGAAGGTGAACGCCTGCGTTTCGTGGTTGTACGAGACGGTGCCGTTGCGGCCCGCACGCCCGAGGTCGTAGGAAGCCCAGGGGTGGGGGAGCGGCTCGCACTTGTAGTTGGGGTTGTTGACCCACTTGTCGCTCGTGTCGCCGTTGAAATCGCAGTAGTTGGCAATCAGCGAGTAGGCGCAGCCGCCGTCGTTCTGGACGAGCGTCCACTCGAGGAAGTAGTTGCGGCCCGCTTCCATCCAAATCGGGCAGGAATAGGTGTAGCCCGAGCCCCAGCCCTTCGTGCGGACGACCGTGACGCCGTCGATGCGGACCGTGCCGTAGTCGTCGGCTTCAAGTCGGAAACGCCAGAAGCCGGTTTCCGGCACGCGGAAGTTGGACTGGCTTTCGATGGTGAAGTGGGTCGTGTTGGTGATGCCGGTGCCGATCGAGCCGGCGACGTTCGGGTAGATGCTGGCGTTGTTGTCGCCGTTGGTCCAGGGCTGCCAGGTGTTGGACTGATAGCAGGTGGAGCCCACCAGCACGCCGTTCTGATAGTACTCGTTCGCCATGCCGGTCAGCGAGGCGGTCAGCGTATTGGTCGTGTCGATGGCGATACGGGCGGGCATCGAGGCGCCGACCGCATAATCGGCGGCCGTTGCGGCGCCTTCCGCATCCGTGGTGTGGTAGTGGCTGACCACGTCGTAGACGTAGCGGTAGCCCGCTTCCACGTTCGAATCCACGAAGGTGTTCACGTTGCCGGCCGTGGTGGCGACAAGCGTGCGCCCGCTGAAGCCGACCTGCGTGCGGTACACCGTGTTGGAATCAATGACGGCATCGGCGGGGATGGGGTGGTCCGTGCCCCAGGAGACGGTCATCGAGGACGCACCGGGGTCCACCTGGACGAGCTGGCGCGCATCGATGTCAACCGCCGTAAAGGAAAGGGTGTTGGTGCTCTGGGGGCAGGCGGCAATGCCGGCGAGCAGACCCAGCTGCCCGAAGGATGCACCCATGTCGCGCTGGCCGAAGAGCGTCCAGTTCTTCTCGCCGACCGGGCTCCAGTATGCGTAGACCACGGTGCCTTTGCGCATGAGGCGCATGCGCACGGACTCATCGGCGGGCCATTCATCCTCGACGGTCCGCAGGTCCGACGTGTTCGCATCGTCACTCAGGCGGGCAATCAGACGTGCGCGGTTCGTGCCGTTCGTGGTGCTGGAGGTCGTTTCGCGGCACAGTAAAATGTGCGCCGACGAACTGAGCGTGTAATTGCGGAACATGACGCCGGCCTTCGCATAGTTGCCGATATTCGCGTTGTCGGACGTCTTGTAGAGCGGCGGAATGGTCGCGATGACTTCACAGTCTCCAGCCGCCGGTGCGCTGTAAAGCGAACCGCTGTCGCTGTTGCCCCAAATATCCGTGCCAAACGAAGTAATGGCTACGGATTGCGTGCCGCTGAAGCTGTTGGTCGACAGAATGCAGACGGGTTGGTTGTCGGTTTGATTGGAATTGATTGCAAAGCTCCTGCCGAACCAGTAGTCGGCGCTGTGAGCCGTCAGTGTCAGTGCGGAGACAATGAGTGTGCAACCGATTCCCTGAAACGAACACTTCATGGTTAACATTTCTCAGTTAGGGTGTTTGCCAGGAGAATGAGGCGTCGGCAGAGCCACGTTGCTCACATGGTTGCTGACACGGGGAAGATAGCGAAATCCGGAGGGCGGTGTCAAGCAGGCTTGAAGGAGTTGCGCAAAAAGAGTAGTCTGACGGACGTTTCTTCCGGTGGAAATCTTCCGGAAGCGTGTGATGTTTGCGCCTCGCGCGGCGCTTCAACCCCTTAATACGGATGAACGTACCCCTGTTTGCCGCCGTCGACTGGTTCGTGAGCGGCGCTTTTATTGCCTATCTGCTCCTGATGCTGGCCATCGGTTTCTTCTTCTCTTCGAAGACGGCCACGATGGATGAGTACTATCTGGGTGGACGCAAGATGAACAAATGGGTCGTGGCGCTTTCGGCGCAGGCCTCGGACATGAGCGGATGGCTCCTGATGGGGCTTCCCGGCGCCATTTACCTTTCCGGGTTCAGCGAGGCCTGGATCGGCATCGGTCTCGGCATCGGCACCTATCTGAACTGGAAAATCGTCGCGCACCGGCTGCGTCAGTATTCCCGCGCCTGCAAGGATTCCATTACGATTCCGGACTTTATCGCCAACCGCTTCCGCGATTCGCTCGGGGTTTCCCGCCTCATCGCGGCGCTCATCACGCTGGTGTTCTTCACGTTCTACACCGCTTCCGGCTTTGTCTCCTGCGCGAAACTCTTTTCCGAGATCTTCAGCCTCGACTATACGTGGGCGCTCTGGATCGGCGCTTTCGTCGTCATTTCCTACACCCTGATGGGCGGATACAACGCCGTCTGCTGGACGGACTTCGTTCAGGGGTCGCTCATGTTCATCGCCATCGTGGCGGTGCCGGCGGTCATCCTCTTCCAGGCGGGCGGCTTCTCCGCCACGGTTACGGCCCTCAATGAGGCGACGCCCGAGGCGCCCAACACCCTCCTGAACCTCTTCACGAACGCCTCCACCGGTCAGTCCATCGGCCTGATCGGCCTCTGCTCGAGCCTCGCCTGGGGCCTCGGCTACTTCGGTATGCCCCACATCCTCGTCCGCTTCATGTCCATCGACAATCCGGCGGAGGTCAAGGGCTCCCGCCGCATTGCGATGACCTGGGTGTTTATCTCCCTGGGCTGCGCCGTCGCCATCGGCCTCTTCGGTCACATCTTCCTGCCTCACTACGGTCTGCCCGCCTACACGAATGCGAATGACGCGGAGCGCATCTTCCTGACGATGATCGGCACGATTTTCTCGGGCAACTGGTTCCTGAGCATCCTCGCCGGCATCTTCTTCTCCGCCGTGCTGGCCGCCATCATGTCCACGGCGGACTCGCAGTTGCTCGTTTCCGCATCCGCTTTCTCCAACGACATCTACAAGGTCGCGCTGCGCCGCAATGCCAAGGAGAAGGAGCTCGTGCTCGTTTCCCGCCTCACGGTTGCCGCCGTCGCCATCGTTTCGATTATTCTGGCGATGAACGAGGAGAGCGACTTCTTCAAGGTTATCATGAAGATGGTCTCCTTCGCCTGGGGCGGCTTCGGCGCCTCGTTCGGTCCGGTCATCCTGCTGGCGCTCTTCTGGCGCCGCACGAACCTGGCGGGCGCCATCTCCGGCATGGTGGTCGGCGCCGTCACCTGCTTTGTCTGGAAGTTCATCCTGGCGGCTCAGTTCGCAGAATGCTGCCCGATCTTCGGCCTCTATGAACTGGCACCCGGCTTTGTGCTGAGTTTCCTCACCATCGTCATCGTTTCGCTGCTCACGAAGGCTCCCTCCAAGGAGATTACCGATGAGTTCGACTTTGTCAGACAGCTCGATGACCGCGCCGAGGACGCCGCCAAGGCGGTGACGGAGTCGCTGCAGGCGAACCACTGAGCCCCGGCGGCTGTTTCCGGCGCATGCCCCGCGCCGTGCAAGGGAGTCCCGCGGTCCGTACCGCCGGACTCCCTTTTTTCTGCCAAACTTACATCGCAACGATGAATCCTGAAGACGAAGGCCCCTGTGCCGACCTGCCCATTCCGCTGGAAGACTGGCTTCTGGCCTGCGAGCCCGGGGAAGAACCCGAACCGCCGCTGCTGCGCCCGGAGGCGCACCGGCGCGTCATGAGGTGCCTGCGCCTCCTCGCCCAGCTTTGCGAGGCAGCGCCAGATGACCCCGAGGTGGCCGCGCTTGCTGCGGCGCCCGTCTCCATCGCGGTCTTCCCCGACGCCGAGGCCTTCGCGCAGTGGGAGCACCGCTGCCACGCCGCTGCCACCCGCCTGCTGTAGCGCGGCCCGCCGCTTCCCCAGAGCCGCAGAGGAAAGCAGGCGAAGGGGGATTTTTTAGACAGGATTTACAGGATTTACAGGATTTTTTGCTAGTAGCACGCCCGTGCCACGCCGCTTCGCCGCCGCTCCTGTTTCCTGTATGTCCTGTATGTCCTGTACGTCCTGTCCGGCGCTGGCTTTGTAGCGGCGGTCGACTGCTCAGCCAGGGCCTATCCGTCGGCTGCGCCTCCGCCGCTTCGCTCGAGGACGCTTTGCGCCCGCCGGGACCGCGTTGGCCCGGCGGGCGCTGATTTAGCTTTTTAGGCTATCCGCAGGATTCGCGTTGCTCATCCCGCGGTTAAGCATAGGTGAACCCTTCCCAGGGTTCTTCGAGGTGTCATGCGGGCGCGTTGCGCCCTTACATCATCTGGCGGCTTTGCCGCCTGTATGTAACCTCAATTGCCCTTAGTCGGAGCGTTAGCGGAGACAGAGTCCGTGTGGCTCAAATCCCCTCAAAAATCCTGTAAATCCTGTGAATCCTGTCTAAAAAAAAAACTTCGCCAGCTTTCCTCTGCGTCTCTGCGGGAAACAAAAACTGCGACGTAACAGGGGCGGAGGAAATTCCTCTGCGTCTCCACCTCCACTGCGTCTCTTCTGCGGCTCTGCGGGAACAAAACCGTCGACTGCTCAGGCAGGCGGCGGGGAAAATCAGGCGTTCGTGGTGCCGTGGGAGAGGCGCGACCACGACAGCAGCGGGGCGTCCGTCTTCTTCCAGAGCGCCAGCGCATCGTCCAATTCCGGGATGGTGTCGATGCGCCCGGCGCCGTAATCCGCCGTGCGGCGCATGCATTCGCGCGCGCGTTCGATAGCGCCCGCCAGCCGGATCTGGATGGTTTCGTAGCCCTGCGGGCGGTTCCGGCTCATCCACATCATGCGGTGTTCGGCGGCGAAGGCTTCCATCGCCGTGAGGTAGGTGCGCATTTTGAGCGCGAGGGCGCGGACCGCGCCGCGGCGCTGCTTCGGCGGGTTGTCCCACGCCGAAATGAGCGCGTTGCACAGCTCGATTTTCGCGAGCAGCACATCGAGGAGCGCACGTGCATACGGGATGGAGCCGCCCATCCCTTCGGGCGTTTCCGGCGTGCGCGAGAGAATGTGCGAGATGTAGCGCAGCCGGTGCGGGAGCGCCGCCCAGTCGCACACAAAGCCCGCGCTGTCCGCAGGCGCCGTCTCCGCCTGCAGCGAACTGGCGCCGATCATCATCAGCGGATCGTCCCAGAGAATGGCGGACCAGAAAGGCGCCGCTTCTTTGGCGACCATGCGCACGACTTCGTAGGAGTCATCGCCGTGGATGGCGGCATGCTGGTCGGGCGGGGAGGGGAGAACGTGATTCTTCGGGTCGCGGTACGCCTGGTTGGCGCACGAAATGAGCCCGATGAACGCGCTTTCAAAGTCGCAGTAGGCGCCGTCGGTTCCCCAGAGGGTGAAAAAGACGTCCTTCACCTCGCATTTGCGCATGGCGTAGAGCGCGGCATGCAGCGTGGGCGCCGTTTTGCTTTCGGAATACCAGAAGAGGTTGGCAGTCGAAATGCCGGAGACCACGACCGGCTCCTGATAAATGCTGCGGTAGCGCTTGATCGGGGTGATGAATTTGTAGGCGCTTTCGCTGTCGTAATCGGCATGGCTGAAGCGCATGTTGTCCGGAATCTGCAACTTCAGTTCGTCCGGGAAGACGGCTTTGACGTCGAAGTATTCGTGTTTTTTGGAGGCCGCGCGCCACCAGGCTTCGCCCCACATGACAGGTTTAAGCTCCAGGGTTTCGCACAGCTCCGCAATGCGGTTCGCGTGGCGGGCGACCAGGTCGATGACCGGCGGCTGCGGGGCGTTCGGATGGAGAAGGCGGTAGCGGCCCGAACCGAGCCAGCGCGATTCATCCATGCCGACGTGGATGACGCGCGAGCGCACATTGTCGCGCCAGAACCGGAGCATTTTTTCGATGAGGTCGTAGGCGCGTTTGCTGTCGACGAGCAGGTTGCCCGCAATGTCGTGGATCGGCAGATACGCGCGCCAGCGGAAGAGCTGCTCCAGGTGCGTGAGGGTCTGGATGGAGGGCACCAGCTCGAGCCCGAGCGCATCGGCGTAATCGTCCAGTTCGCGGATTTCCTCCGCCGAGTAGGCGCCGCGGTGGAATCCGAAAAAGGGTTCGTCTTCCAGTTTGAACGTGTCTTCGCAGTAGAGCAGCACCCGGTTGAAGCCGAGGAGCGCAAGCCGTTCAAAGGTGCGGTGGAGCGATTCGGGCTTCGGCACCGCATTGTGCGAGCAGTCGATGAGCACGCCGAACGTCTCGAACGGACAGGTTTCCGTGCCCGGAATCCCTTCCGCCAGGCGCTTTGCCGAGCGGGCGAATGTTTTCCGGAGTTCCTTCTCCGGCAGGGTGCGCGAGAGCCGGTACAGTTCCGCCATCAGGAGTCCCAGCGTGCGCAGCGCCCGGCACGGTCGGTCGAACGAAATCGTCAGCCCGCCGTCTTGCGCGGGCGAGACGAGTTTCGCGACTTTGCCCGGTTTGCACCGCCGGAAATGGATCGGGATGCCGGTGTCCACCCCGTGCAGGACGGGGTAGCGTTCGGTGAGAATCCGGAGCGCGGGGCGGAGTTCCTGAACGGGGAAAACACGGAATTTCATCGGCGGGACAGCGGCATGGCCGCAGGGCGGCGGTGCGGGAGAGGGGGAAAACGGAGGCGCAGAGGCGCAGGGGCGCGGCTACTCCAGATTTTGCACCTGTTCGCGGAAGGTTTCAATCAGCGTTTTGAGCTCGACGACATGCCGCGCGATTTCGGCATCGTTCGCCTTGGAGCCGATGGTATTCGCTTCGCGGTTCATTTCCTGGCACAGGAAGTCGAGTTTGCGGCCACAGGGCTCCGCCGCGTCGAAGAGGGCGACGGCATGTTTGAAATGCGATTCGAGGCGCGTGAGCTCTTCGGAAATATCCATCCGGTCGGCGTAGAGCACCATTTCGCGGCGCAGGGCGGGATCGTCCGGCGGGAGGGTTTCGCCCAGTTCCGCCACGCGTTTGCGGAGCGCTTCGAGGTGCGCCGGCGCCACGAGCGGCGCGCGGCGCGCAATCGCCGCGCGCTCGTCGCCCATGCGCTGCAGGCGTTTTTCCAGGTCGCGCCGCAGGGTTTCCCCTTCGCGCCGCCGCATGTCGTTGAGCGAGCGGAGCGCCCCGGAGACGGCGTCTTCGACGACGGGGCGGACGCGCTCCGGGTCGGGCGCCGGGGCTTCCGGGAGGCAGCCCGGCATGCGCGCGAGCTCCGAGAGCGAGAGCTCGAAGGGGAGCCCGGACTCCGCCGCCAGGTCGCGCAGCGCGGCGAGCGCGGCTTTGACGGCCGCCGGGTCGATGCGCGAGCCCTGTTCGGCGGGCGGCAGCGTGAGGCGCACCGTCAGCTGCGCCCGTCCGCGGGTCAGGGCTTCGTGCACCAGCGAGCGGCAGCCTTCCTCCAGCGCGGAGAGACCCGCGGGCAGCGAGAGGTTGCAGTCGAATTGCCGCCGGTTGACGGTGGCAATCTCCGCTTCGGCGCGGATGCCGTTTTGCTCGGACGTCGCCCGGCCGAAGCCGGTCATGGACAGGGTGGACATGGGGGCGGGGGGGAAAAAGATTCGGTTGTGGAAGATGCCGCCGACGGAGGGCGGGGCGGACGGCAAACGGTCCCCGGGCAGCGCAAGGCGCCGCCGGGGACCGCGGGAGCGTGCCGGGAAGCCGCTCAGCTGCGAATGGCGGCAACGAGCGCCTGACCGAATTCGGAGCAGCGGACCTCGCGCGCGCCTTCCATCTGGCGGGCAAAATCGTAGGTGACGACGCCCGAGGAGATGACCTTGTCCATCGCCTTTTCCACAAGGTCGGCGGCTTCGGTCCAGCCCAGATACCGGAGCATCATGGCGCCGGAGAGAATCAGCGAGCCGGGGTTCACTTTGTCCAGCCCCGCATACTTGGGCGCCGTGCCGTGCGTGGCTTCGAAGATGGCCGCGCCCGTCGTGTAGTTGATGTTCGCACCCGGCGCAATGCCGATGCCGCCGACGGTTGCCGCCAGCGCATCGGAAATGTAGTCGCCGTTGAGGTTGAGCGTGGCAATGACCGAGTACTCGGCGGGGCGCGTCAGAATCTGCTGCAGGAACGCATCGGCGATGCAGTCCTTCACGATGATTTCGCGGCCCGTCTTCGGGTTGTTGAAGCGGCACCACGGTCCCTTGTCGATGACCGTTGCGCCGAATTCATCGCGCGCCAGCGCATAGCCCCAGTCGCGGAAGGCGCCTTCCGTGAACTTCATGATGTTGCCCTTGTGCACGAGCGTGACGCTGGGCAGATCATTGTCGATGGCATACCGGATGGCGGCGCGCACGAGGCGCTCCGTGCCTTCCTTCGAGACGGGCTTGATGCCGATGGACGAGGTTTCCGGGAAGCGAATCTTGGTGACGCCCATTTCTTCGCGCAGGAAGGCGAGCACTTTTTTCGCCGCATCCGTGCCGTTCATCCACTCGATGCCGGCATAAATGTCCTCCGTGTTTTCGCGGAAAATGACCATGTCGGTCTTTTCCGGATGTTTCACGGGGGAGGGAACGCCGGAGAAGTAGCGGACCGGGCGCAGACAGACGTAGAGGTCGAGGAGCTGGCGCAGCGCCACGTTCAGCGAGCGGATGCCGCCGCCGATCGGCGTCGTCAGCGGCCCTTTGATGCCCACCAGATACTGCCGGAAGGCGTCGAGCGTTTCATCCGGGAGCCACGTGTTGTCGCCGTAGACGGAGACGGCTTTTTCGCCCGCATACACTTCCATCCAGGAAATGCGCCGCTTGCCCTGGTAGGCGACTTCCACGGCGGCATCCCAGACGGGGAGCGAGGCTTTGGTGATGTCCGGGCCCGTGCCATCGCCTTCGATGAACGGGAGAATCGGATGGTCGGGGACGATGAGCCCGTCGGGACCCATGGTGACCGGTGCGCCGGTCTCGGGAACGGTAATGTGCTGAAACATGGTTGGTTGGAGAGGTAAGCGGCTCCGGGAGCCGCCGATTAGTCCACAAAAATCTGTACAAGCGAATGGGTGTCCCGCACGGCGTCGAGCCAGGGGCGGACCGCGGCGTAGGGGAGGGACCCGGGAACAAAGACGAGGAGCACGCCGATGTCCGGCGGCGAATGCTTTTGCAGGAGCGCGGGGAAGGCGTCGACCGAGCTCACGGGAATGTCGGTCGCCGAGAGGTCGGGCTTGAGCGAATTTTCGCGCCACGTTTCGGTAATGGCGACGAGCGTGACCGCCGGTGCCGCGCCTTCTTCCGCCGGGGCCGCAAAGCGCAGTTCGCAGGGTTGCGAGAAGCGCTGCTCGCGGTCGCGCCACGCTTCCTGCGGAAGGAAGGCCTTCACGTAGGGGAAGCCCGCCGGGGGCGCATCCACGCGCACGCCCGTGTCTGCGCTGTCCAGCCGGTCGAGCAGCTGCGCCATCGCCCGCAGGTCGCGGATCGCCACGGTGTCATCCCAGCGGACCGAGAGGTAGACGTCCTGCCGCTGTTTTTCGCGCATGTCGCGCAGCGCCTGAACCGCCTCGGTGGCCGAAACGGGCTCCGCCCCGTCGAGCGAAATGCCGTCGGGCTTGAGCGTCAGCGTGAGGTCGCGCACGCGCAACGGCGCACCTTCGGGACGCGCTTCGGGCTTGAAGGTGATGACCGCCGGCGCCCACGCGTTGGTCGGCGCATGTTTCGCGATGACGTTGCTTTCGTACACTTCGTTCTGCATCGCCATGCGCGGCACGTCCAGAATCGTAATCTTTTCGTTGTAGGCGGAAATGAGGGAGCCGGGGCCGCTCGAATCGACGTCGAGCGATTTGTCTTTCTCGAGCCAGGCACCGCCCAGATAGACGAAGGTGCGGTCCGCATACGGCCGGTCGGTCTGCGCGTCCTGAATGAGGTCCGCCAGCGGCATCGCCGGTACGCCGTCCATGGTGACGGTTGCCTCGAGGCGTTCCCCGGCCGACCAGTAGCGGTAGAGGTTGTAATCGACGGTGCGCCCGGGTTTCATGCCGATGAAGTCGAAGGCCCGGCGGATGTCCGCTCCAAGCGCAAAGGTCTGGAAGAGGGCTTCGTATTCATGCCCGGAATTGAGCGTGATGAGGTAAAACTCGGCGATGGAGCCGCGGCTCAGCCCCGTCGTGTGGGCGTCGATTTCCACCGTGCGTGCCGTTTTGTCGGCGCGCACGCCTTTGGCGACAAAGAGCGTGTCTTCCTTGCCGGCCTGTGCCTTTTTGGCGGCCTCATAAGTGGCGTCGACCTGCTGTTCGAGGGCCGCAAGCGCCTTTTGGGTCGCCGCCTGAACGTTTTCCTCTTCGTCGGCGGGCGGCTCGGTCGCATCCGCCGCCGGCAACCAGGGGGTGAGCGCCATCGCGGCGCAAACAGGAAGGAGGGAACGGATGAATGTACGCATGAGAAAACCCCGCAAGAATGGATGAAATACAAAGCCACGCTGACGTGTTGCGTCAAGTATACCCAAGCCTTTTTTCCCTTGCAAATCGCGCCCGCCTCAGGCTTATCCCGGATTTTTGAACCACACGGAGGGAGATTTGTGAAACTCAGCCACGCGATGAGTTAAGATAATTGAGCCACACGGAGGGGCGGAGCCCCCTTCTGAAGTCTCCACGAACGTTCCGACCAAGGTGTCAAATAAGGACTTTTTCT
>CASFKR010000012.1 GCA_949295265.1 uncultured Verrucomicrobiota bacterium
CCCGCCGGGGCGCCGGACTGGGTCCGCGCGCAGCTCGACGCCTTCGGCGACGCGCTTGCGGACGACCTCAATACGCCGCTCGCGTTTGCCGCCGTCTTTTCGCTCATCAACGAAGGCAACCGCCGCGCCCAGGCCGGCACGCTGACGCCCGCCGAGGCCGCGGCCGCCATCGGCGCCCTGCGCCGCATGGATACCGTGCTCTGCGTGCTCTCCAAGCCCGAAGCGGAAATCCCCGCCGAAGTGCAGGCGCTCGCCGATGCCCGCGCCGAAGCCCGCAAAGCGAAGAACTGGGCCGAATCCGACCGCCTGCGCCAGGCCATCGCCGATGCCGGCTGGACCGTCAAGGACACCCCGCAGGGGCAGCGCCTGACGCCCTCCGCATAACCCCCGCTCCCCGCTTCTCCCGCCCACTCCTGAAAGGACGCCCCGCCATGAAGAAAGAAGAAATCGCCGCCTGCATTGATCACACCGTCCTCGCGCCGCAAAGCCCCCGCTCCGCCTTCGTCGAAGCCTGCGACTTCGCCATCGCGCATCACTGCGCCTCCGTCTGCATTTGCCCGTTCTTCGTGCGCGAATGCTCCGACCGGCTGCGCGGCTCCGGCGTCAAGACGTGCACCGTCATCGGCTTTCCTCACGGCACGCATACGACCGATGCGAAGGTCTTCGAAGCCCGCATCGCCATGGAAGACGGCGCCGATGAGCTCGACATGGTCGTCAACGTCGCAAAGGTCAAAGAGCATGACTGGGATTACGTCCGCACCGACATCGAGGCGGTCTGCAAAGTCGTCCACGCCGCCAACCGGCTGCTCAAGGTGATTTTCGAAACGTGCTTTCTCACGGAGGAGGAGAAAATCCGGCTCTGCGAACTCTGCACCGCCATCGGCGTGGATTTCGTCAAGACGTCCACCGGGTTCGGCACGGGCGGCGCAACGGTTGAGGACATCGCGCTCATGAAGGCGCATGTGGGCCCCAACGTGCGCATCAAGGCCTCGGGCGGCATTCATGACGCCGCCGGGCTGCTCGCCCTGCGCGAAGCCGGCGCCACCCGCTTCGGGTGCTCCCGCACGGCCGCCATCCTCGCGGGTCTTCCGGACTGATTTTTTTTTTCGGAGGCGCGCCATCATGTCGGAACTGCCAGAATTCCTGCACCTTTCAGACGAAGTCAAGGAAGCGCTCGCGGCACGCATCCGCGCGTTGCCGATTGACTTTTTTTCGCAACGGGCGGCCTCGTCCCTTGTCAAGGGCTTCCGGGTCTCTCAAAAAACGCTCCCAACCCTGCGCCAGCGGCTCATCGACCAGCTGGACCATCCCCAATCCTTTTCGGAAAACACGGTCCGGCTGCTCCGCAGTGCGGCCCTGACGACGCAGTTCATCGTCCCCATCTCCGAGGAGGTTCTGACCGACAGGGACGGCTTCAACGTGTTGTGCCAGGCCTTCGGCGGCGCCAACCTTGTCGCGGCCATGCTCTTTGACACGCGCGACGCGGTCCGTGAAAAAGCCAAAGAGGCCATGCTGGCCGGCAAACTTCCGGCGCAGGTGGAAGGCAAAAAGCGTCTGGAAGCCCTGAAAAAAGTCCTGGCTCCGTTTGTCGCCTTCTTCTCCAAAGAGGTTGTCCGTCCATGGGTGGACGCCAGGAAAGCCGAGGAGGCGGAAGAAGGGACGGAGGCGGAAGACGGGGAGCTGGATGAGGCGCTCAAACAGACGGGCGATGAAAAATTCAGGGCGAAAATCCGCACGCTCCAGCGGCGGCTGGAAACGGCGGAAAAGGAGCGCCGGGAAGCCTTAACCGCGCAACGGACGGCCGAAGACGCGCTGAAAAAGGCGGAAAAGGCGCGCGACGCGGCCGAGACCAGGGTACAGGAGCTCCAGGGAACGCTCATGGAAACGGAGCGCAAGCTTGACGCCGCCCTTCGCGATGCCGAACACACGCGCAAGCTGGCCGCCGAGGAAGAGCAGCGCCACAACGCGGTCAAGGAGGATCTCCTTGCGCAGATCAGCCGGGCGCGGGCGGAAAACGCCGCACAGAAACAGGCGATGACGGGCTTCGCCTCCCTGGCGGGTGTCGAGCGGCTGCGCAACGACCGCGACCGCTATCGCAAGGCGTACGAAGCGCTCCGTTCGGCGCTGGACGCGCTGGCCGGCATTCCACCGGAAATGCCGGACCCCGAGGCGGAGATCGTCCCGCCCGCTCCCGTGGAAATGCCGCCGGATGCGGATGTCGCGGAGGCGGAAGAAGAGAACTTCGAGTCGCTCCTTTCGTCCCACCTGCCGCAGAAGCGCATGCGGCGCGACCCGCTGCAGCTGCTCACCGCGCTCTCCGGCGTCTCTCTCCGCGACGATGCGCGAATCCTCTTCCTGATTGACGGACATAATTTCGTCAACACGCGTCCGGATTACGTCGAGCGCATCCCCAAAATGTCCCACGAGGACCTCCGCAAGCACTTCCAGCGGGAATTGCGCGCCCTTGCCGATGCCTGCCCCCAGTGCGAAATTCATCTCGTCTGGGACGGCAGCGCCATCTCGGACCAGAATTTCGGACCCCGTTTCAAAATCAGCTATTCCGGCGGTCAGGGTGAGCACCGCGCCGACCGGCGGATTACGCGATACCTGTCGTATCTGGAACAGCGTCCCTCCGGCGAAAAAGTCTTCGTCGTCACCGCCGACATCGAACTGCGCAACGATTCCGCCCGGCATGGTGCCGCCCTGCTTTATCCGGACGACCTCGCGGAGCTTCTCTCCGCCACCCGGCCGGAGCCCTGACGGCCCCGCCGCCGCGCGCACAGGCTTCGTTACGTTGGCTTTGCAGCGGGGGGTTTCCGCCGGAAACCGGGTTCAACCGGACACGTGAAAAGCGTGACTTTTCCGGCGTTTTTCAGTATGCTTGCGACAGATTTCAGCGCAACTTTTCCTTGACCATGCGGCACGCTTCGACAGTTCTTCTTCCCGGCCTCATCGCCCTGGCGGCTCTGCTCGCCGGGTGCGGTCCACAACAGGGCACGCCCCGCTCTCAGGACATCCTTCTGGTGACCGTCGAGGGAAATATCCCCGCACCGGACGACGGCCGCGAGTACCTGCCGCGCACGCTCGTCCCCGTCTCGCCGGAGACGCTCCCGTCGGCCGCTTCCGTGCTGACGGGTCTTTTCCCGCCGCAGCACGGGCTCCGCGTGGATGGCGTCGGCCGCCTCGCCGACGATACACCGACGCTCGCGACGCGCCTCCGCGAGCGCGGCTACGAAACCGCCGCCTTCCTCTCGAGCGTTGCGCTGGCGCCGACGCACGGCCTCGAGCGCGGATTCTCCGTGTACGACGTCGCCATCGCCCCCTCCAACACGGCGACCCGCTTTCTGCGGACGGCGGATGAAATCGTCGACGCCGCACTTGCCTACCTCGACGGACCGCAGACGCCCGACCCCGCCAAGCCGCGTTTCCTGTGGCTCCACCTGAGCCCCTACGCCGGCAGCACCCACACCAACACCGCAGCCGCCGCCCAGGCGTCCGCCGCGCTCGCGCGCCTCACGCCGCGCTTTGCCAAAGACGCGCAAATTCTCATCGTTCCCCTCTTCGGGCTTGGGCTCGACGTCGATTTCCGCGGGCTCACGCTCACCGATCCGGAGCTGCCTTCGCGCGCCTTCCTTTCCGGCGCGAAAGCCGTTCCGCTCGGCGTTGCCGAAATTCCCTTTGCCGCAGGGGTGGAACAGGCCCCGCCGCCCGGGCGCTACACCGAATCGCTCGTGCCGTGGTACGCCTTCCGGTTGCCGCCGCTGGAAGCGCGGCAGGGCGACGGCGTGAGCACCCTCTCCGTCCTGCAGGGGCTCGCACCCGTCCGCCCGCTGCCGCTCGCACACCAGAGCGCCGCCCTCATCCTGCGCGCCAACGGTCACCTCGGCGAGGGGCTCGTTCCGCCCTACACCAACGGGGCCGCCCGCGCCGCTCTCACGACCGACGATTTCGCCCGCATCAACCGCGCCCGCACCGCCATGCTCGCACTCAGCCAGAATGCGACCAACCGCACGGCGTTGCTCAAAAACCTCGTCGAAACCGACCCGGAGGTCCCCCTCTTCTATCAGTGGCTCGGCGAGTCGCTCCTGCTCGACCGCGACATCACCTCCGCCTGCAACGCCTTCCAGAAAGCTTCCGAATACGGCTACAACATGGTGCTCGCCAACCGCCTCCAGTCCCAGTGCCATGCGATGATCGGCAACGTGCCCGCCGCCATCGAACGCGCCGAAACCGCCTTCATGCTCAACGAGGACGACCCCCTCACCCGGCGCGAACTCAGCCGCCTCCTGCTGCGGACCGGCGCCGCCCTCATTCAAAACCGCGATTTCAAAACCGCCGAAAGCTGCCTGACCCGCTCCCACCTGCTCGAACCCGGCAGTCCGCTCGTGCAGACCGAACTCGCCATCCTCCAGCTCGCAACCGGGCAGACCAATGCCGCGCTTTCGCACCTCAAAGAGGCGCTCCGCCTGAACCCCGGCGACAAACGCGCCACGGCACTGCTCAACGCCCTTTCCGCCGCCGGAGCGCCGCAACCCCCGGCACCGTAACGTCTTCTTTTCTCCCTGCCTCACCTCCCCGACCGTTTGCCCAACGCCATGACGCTTTCCGAAGAGATTCTCACCCTCAAAAAAGAATGCGGTGCCGTCATTCTTGCGCACAATTACTGCTCCGATGAGGTGCAGGACGTCGCCGACTTCGTCGGGGACTCCCTCCAGCTCTCGATCAAGGCGCGCGACGTCGCGGCTCCGGTCATCGTCTTCTGCGGCGTCCGCTTCATGGCGGAGACGGCGAAGATTCTTTCGCCCGGCTCCACCGTGCTGCACCCGGTTCCGGATGCGGGCTGCCCGATGGCGGAAATGGCTACGGCGGAAGCCGTACGCGAATTCCGCGCCGCACATCCCGACCACATCCTCGTCGCCTACGTCAACTCGACGGCCGAAACCAAGGCGGAAGTCGATATCTGCGTCACCTCTGCCAATGCGGAACGCATCGTCGCCTCCCTGCCCGCAGACCGTCCGGTGCTCTTCCTGCCCGACCGCAATCTCGGCGCCAACGTCGCCAAAAATCTCGGGCGCGCCATTGACCTCTGGCCCGGATACTGCCCCATCCACGACCGCATCACTGTCGAAAGCGTTCAGGCCGCAAAAGCCGCGCATCCGAATGCCCTGTTCCTGTGCCATCCGGAATGCCGTCCGGAAGTCGTCGCGCTGGCCGACCATGCCCTCTCGACGGGCGGGATGCTCCGCTTCATCGCCGACGCGCCCGAAACCGAGTTCATCATCGGGACGGAGAGCGGCATTCTGCACCGGCTCTCGCTCGATGCGGCGGGCAAAAAACTCTACCCGCTCGCGCCGCTCCCGGTCTGCCACGACATGAAGAAGATTTCGCTGGAAGACGTCCTGCAGGCGTTGCGCACGCGCACGCCCGTTATTGAGCTGCCCGCCGACGTCATTGAAAAGGCCCGGCGGCCCATCGAGCGCATGCTCGCCGTCCACGACTGACCCGCCTCCTCCGCGCCTGCGTGGCAGGGGCGTGTCCGCGCCGTGGCACCGCCGCGCCCTCCCCGCTCGCCGGCTTTGCTGCGCAGGCTTCGCAGCTATCTGGGGCCTCTGGGAGTGCCGCGCCGGCTTCACTGCGCGCCCGCCACTCCGGGAGAACCTGCAAATCAGCGCGTGTTGAGGAAGTCGCGCGGAGACTGCCCGTAGCGTCGGCGGAAGAGGCGCCCCATGTGCGAGAGATCGGCAAAGCCGCACGCCGCCGCAATCTGCGTGAGCGGTATCGTCCCGGCTTCCATCAGCTCCCGGGCGCGCCGCAGCCGCGCCTCCCGGATTTCCGCCGCCACCGTGCGCCCGGCATAGCGCTGGAAACGCCGGTCCAGCGTGCGGCGCGACATCGCATGGCGCGAAAGCGCCGCCGTCAGGTCCGTCTCGCCCCGCCCGACCGCCGCCTCGATTTCGCGGCACACGGTGGCGACGATGCCCTCGCCGTACAGCCGCGTCTCTGTGGAGGCGCGCGCCACCACGCCGTACGGCGTCACCAGTTCCGGCTGCCGGATTTCGCGCCCGGCAAAAAGCGCCTCCAGACGCTCCGCCGCACGGAAGGTCGCAACCGGAACCCGCGTCTCCACACTGCTGATCGGCACGGGGCTCACCAGACACAGCAGCGCGTGGTTCCCGACGCCCAGCACCGCGATTTCCTGCGGAATGCGGCGCCCCTCCCGGAGGCTGGCGTCGATGATGCGCTTGGCCAGGGCGTCATGCGCAGCCAAGATGGCCGTGCCTGTCGGCAGGCTCCGCACCAGCCGCCGCAGCCGTCCGTCCGCAGCGGGACCGAACTGCCAGTGCGCCACATCCGAAAAGGGGAAGGAATACACGGCGCACGAAACGCCCGCCCCGGCCAGTCTGCGCTCAAATCCCTGTCTGCGGCGGTCGCTCCAGTTTGTTCCGACGCCGCAGAAAACGCACCGCCGGAACCCCTGCCGCAAAAAGAAGTCCGCGCCGCAGGCGCCGATGGCGACGTCGTCCACCATCACATCCTCCGGACGGCGCAGGTCCGGCTGCAACAGCCGCACATACGGGATTCCCTCCCGCCGCAGAACCGGCTCCTGCGATTCCCCGCCGACAGCCAGCAGCACCCCGTCGGTGCGGTTGCGCTTCAGCCATGCCCGCGTATACCGGAAGCCCGCCTGCCGCAGCGAAAAGCGCCAGCCCGGATGCTTTTTGCCGAAGGCCACCAGCCCCTCCACGACGCGCGTTTCCAGCAGCGGAGCCGCGCCCAGATAGAGATCGACGGAACGGACCGTCTGCGCCTCCATTTCGCGCCCGCGTTCGCGGACCGGAGGACCCGGCCGTTGCGTTTTTCCGCTTCGATTCATGTCAAAAATATTCTGTTTTTCTCTCACTTTGTCAAATCTGTTCTAGCCGCCGCGCTGCCCGCTCCGTCAGAATATACGCGAACACCCACCCGGACAGCCCTGCCGTCAAACCCCTTGCAGATGCATGAAAATCACCGGAATTAAAACCTTTGTCTGCGATGTCTACCGCACCAATTGGGTTCTGCTCAAAGTCATGACCGATGAAGGTCTCTACGGCGTCGGCGAAGCCACGCTCGAACACCGCGAGCTCACCGTGGAACAGGCCGTCAAAGAACTGGAGCGCTACATCGTCGGAAAAGATCCCCACAACATCGAGCAATTCTGGCACGAGAATTATCGCGATGCCTACTGGCGGGGCGGTCCCGTGCTGACGTCCGCGCTTTCCGGCGTGGAAATGGCGCTCTGGGACATCAAGGGCAAGGCCCTGGGCGTTCCCGTGTACCAGCTGCTGGGCGGCAAGGTCCGCGATTCGATTCCTTGCTACGCGAATGCGTGGTTTGTCGGCGCCAAAAAGCCGGAAGAATTCGCCGCGAAAGCCGCGCAAGCCGTCAAAGGCGGTTTCACGGCGCTCAAGTGGGACCCGTTCGGCTCCGCCTGGCTGAGCCTCACGGGCGAAGAATTCGCCACGGCGATGGATTGCATCGCGGCGGTCCGCGACGCCGTGGGACCCACCGTCAAGCTGCTCATTGAAGGGCACGGCCGCTTCGATGTGCCGACCGCCATCAAGATCGGCCGCGCCATTGAACGCTACGATATCGAGTGGTTCGAAGAGCCGGTGCCGCCCTGCGACTGCGACGCTCTCCTCGAGGTCAAGCGCCGCACCAATGTGTGCATTGCCGCGGGCGAGCGCCTCTACACGCGCTGGGATTTCCGCGATGTCATCGAGAAGCACGCGGTCGACTATCTCCAGCCCGACCTCTCGCACACGGGCGGCATCCTGGAGCTGCGCAAAATCGCAGCCATGGCGGAATGCCACTTCCTGCCGGTCTGCCCGCACAACCCCATCGGCGCCATCACCAATGCGGCCACGCTCCAGATTGCAGCCTGCACGCCCAACTTCCACATTCTCGAAACCATGTTCAACGATGTGGATTACCGCGCGACGCTCACCACCGAGCAGAGCACGCTGGAAAACGGCCGGATGAAGATTCCGGACCGCCCCGGTCTGGGCATCGACATCAACGAAGAGGCGCTTCAGTCCCACCCCTACACGCCGCACAATCTGCGCCACTACAACGGCAATCTCACCATGATCCGCCCGACGTCCGCCACCGGTTGGTTCGGCGATGCGGAGGCTCCGACCCCCAACGCCTGACACCCGCCCATGAACGCAGCTGAAAAAACGGCCGCCGCGCATCCGGCGCGCTTCGCCGGAAAGGTCGTTCTCGTCACCGGCGCCGTGCGCAATACCGGTCTGGCCATCGCCGAGGCGTTCGCCCGCGAAGGCGCGTGCGTCATCCTCAACGGCCGCCGCGCAGATGCGGTGCAGCGCGAAGCCGCGCGCATCCGCGAAGAAACGGGCGCCGACGTCATGGAGGGCGTCTGCGACATCGCCCGCCAGGAGGCGGTCGACGCCCTCTTCGCGCAGATTCGCGAACGGTACGGCCGCCTGGACGTGCTCGTCAACAACGCCGTTCTGCAGGCGCAGGGCTACACGCTCCTGGACAATCCGCGCCCGGTGCTGGAAGAGACCTTTGCCACCAACATCTTCGGCGTCTACGCCTGCAGCCAGGGCGCCGCCCGCCTGATGGCGGAGCAGGGGCACGGCGCCATCGTCAACATCGGCTCGAACACCGCGGAACGCGCCATCAAAGGCCGCACCGTGTACGTCGCCTCCAAGGCGGCGGTCGACGGGCTGACGCGCGCGATGGCGGTCGAGCTCGGGCCGATGGGCATCCACGTCAACATGGTCGTCGCCGGCTACATCCGCACGCCCCGCTGGGATGTCCTGCCGCCCGGCGCCGCGGAACGGCGCCGCGCCAATGTGCCGCTCGGCCGCGAGGCGACGGGCGACGACATTGCACGCGCGGTGCTCTTCCTCGCCTCTGAGGAAGCCTCGTGCATCCAGGGTGCGCGCCTTGCCGTCGACGGCGGCTCTCTCGCTCAGCTCTACCCCGCAGATTGCGACTGCTGAGCGCTGTCTCTGTCCTTCCTTTCCACTCCCAACCATACCCTGGAGGCGTCTCCGTGCGCCTCCAGGGCGCTTTTTCGTCCCCGGCGCCTCTCCGACCCCGCAAAATGCGGGTACGGATGTGAAGAATCGGGAAATGGGATACAATGAACGCCGGACCGGGGAACCGCGCGGATACACTCCGCGCACGCCCCTTCCCTGCAGCTGCGGGCAAGCCCGCAGCGTTGCACCCTTGTTGATTTCTCCGATTGAAGGAACACGAACCATGACGGTCTTTGATCCCGGCACAAAGAATTTCGGTTTCGGCGCCATGCGCCTGCCCATGAAGGGCGAGGAAGTGGATACAGACGAATTTTCCCGGATGGTCGATGCCTTTCTGGAAGCCGGATTCCAATACTTCGACACCGCGCACGGCTATCTGGGCGGCAAAAGCGAGACGGCGCTGAAAACGTGCCTGACCGGACGCTATCCGCGCGATCGCTATCTGCTCGCCGACAAGCTCACGGCCCCGTATTTCAAGAAGGAGGAAGACATCCGCCCCTTCTTCCAGAGTCAGCTCGACGCCTGCGGTGTTTCGTACTTCGATTTTTACCTGATGCACGCGCAGAATGCGGGCAACTTCCCGCACTTCAAGGCATGCCGCGCGTACGAAACGGCCTTCGCCCTGAAAGCCGAGGGGAAAATCCGGCATGTCGGCATTTCGTTCCACGACCGCGCGGCGGTACTCGATCGGATTCTGACCGAATACCCGCAGATTGAGGCTGTGCAGATTCAGTTCAATTACGCCGACTATGACGATGCCTCCGTGGAGAGCCGCAAGTGCTACGATGTCTGCGTGCGCCACGGCAAACCGGTCATCGTCATGGAACCGGTCAAGGGCGGCACCCTCGTCAAACTGCCGGAAAAAGCCAAAGCGATTCTGGAGCGGCTGCAGGGCGGCTCCATCGCCAGCTACGCCATCCGATTCGCCGCCAGCTTCGATAACGTCCGGATGGTTCTCTCCGGCATGAGCAACATGGAGCAGGTCGAGGACAACATCCGGACCATGCGCGACTTCAAACCGCTCGATGACCGCGAAAAGTCCGCCATCGAGGAGGTGCGCGCCGTCTTCCGCGCCCTGCACGTCATTCCCTGCACGGCTTGCCGCTATTGCGTGGACGGCTGTCCGAAGCACATCCTGATTCCGGAACTTTTCGGCGATCTGAATGCCAAACAGGTTTATCAGGACTGGAACAGCGACTGGTACTACTCCGTGCACACGGAGAAGAACGGAAAGGCGTCCGACTGCATCCAGTGCGGGCAGTGCGAAAAAGCCTGCCCGCAGCATCTGGAAATCCGCAAACTCCTGAAAACCGTCGCCAGCGTCTTCGAAAAGAAAACCGGTGCCTGAGCCGCCGCCGCGCTGCGTCGGTCAGCGCGCCGCGGCGCCGACTGCGCGCAGCAGGGCTTCGCACCCGAGGCGGACCTCGCGCAGCGTCTGCTCGAATTCGCCCGTGTACCACGGGTCGCTGATGACGCCGGGCGCATCGGTCCAGTCGAGCAGCAGCGAGACCTTCCGGTCTGGATCGCCGTCAAAGAGGCGCAGCAGATTGCGCCGGTTCTCCTCATCCATGCCGATGATGTGGTCCCACGCGCCGTATTCGTCTTTGCGGATGCGGCGCGCCCGTTTAGCGGAGGCATCGATGCCGAGGCGGCGCAACATCCGGAAAACGGGCGGATAGACCGGGTTGCCGAGTTCCTCGGCGGAAGTCGCGGCCGATGCCGCGAGAAAGTCATCGGACCGACCGGCGCGGGAGACCATTTCGCGGAAAATGAATTCTGCCATGGGGCTGCGGCAGATGTTGCCGTGGCAGACAAACAGAATCCGTTTCACTGCCCGTTTTTCTTCGTTGCTTTGCATACCGGAACGATACCGATTCATCCCCCGCCGTGCAATCCGGCTCTTTCCCTGTTTTTGAACCGCACGCCTACTCCCGCTGATAATGCGGGCGGGCGGCGTCTCAGGCGGTGGATCACCGCCCGCCCGCTGCGAAGAGAGCGCAAGTGAAGCGGCGCCGGCGCGGCCCGCCGCCGGGGTCAGATTTCGGCGCGGGCGTTGCCCTGGGGCCCCATCCAGCCGGGGTCGGTGGTCCAGACGGGCGCATGGGCCGCCAGCGAGGCGGCGACATCGAGGATGCGCTGATTGCCGCTGCCCCGGAACAGGAGCAGCCGGTCGCGGCGCGCCTCCACAAAGGGTCCGTCCACGAGGATGTCGACGGCCCGCAAAAAGCGCAGCACATCGGGTTCGGTGCGGGCAAGCCCCATCAGCCCCTCCCAGGTGTAGCCGGAGTACACGGCGAGGTCGTAGCGCCCGTGAAGACGCTCCGCCAGATCCGCCAATGCGGCACACTGGGAGAACGGCTCCCCGCCGGAAAAGGTCACGCCCGTCGTGAGTGGATTGGCTGTAATGCGCTCCACCAGTTCGGAGACCGTGGTCCGGGTGCCCTTTCCGAAGGCCCACGTCTGGGGATTTTGACAGCCGGGACAATGATGCGGACAGCCTTGGACAAAGACGACGGCCCGTAAGCCCGGGCCGTCGGCAATCCCATCTTCATCAAAACCGGCGAGGTCAATGATGCGTTCCGGATCAGGCTCCGGCATTCTTTGCGTCCTCGTCCGGTTTCTGGCTGGAAAGACCGTGCTTCACGCGATCGTGCTCTTCGGCGCGCTTGGCGTTGTTGAACCGGTCGAGCGTGCCCACGAGATACCCCGTGATGCGGCGGATGCGTTCGAACTTGATGAGCTCGTCGGATTCGTGGCGGCCGCACTTGGGGCACACCTCGCCAATGACGCCATTGTACCCGCAGACCGGATCGCGGTCGACCGGGTGGTTGATGGAGCCGTAGCCGATGCCCAGATCGTGCATGGCGCGGACGACGGCTTCGAACGCCTTCGTGTTGCGGGCCATGTCGCCGTCGAGCTCGACGTAGGAGATGTGCCCGCCATTGGTGAGCGCGTGGTAGGGGGCTTCCTTGCGGAGCTTGTCGATGGCGGAAATCTTGTAGTAAACGGGGACGTGGAAGCTGTTCGTGTAGTAGTCGTGCTCGGTGATGCCGGGCAGGACGCCGAAGCGCTTCTTATCCATGCGGATGAAGCGGCCGGAAAGCCCCTCGGCGGGCGTGGCGATGAGGCTGAAGTTGAGCTTCGTCTTGCGCGCCATTTCGTCGGTGAATTCGCGCATGTGGCGCACGATGGCGAGGCCCTTCTCCTGCATTTCATCGCTCTCGCCGTGATGATGCCCGTAGAGCGCAATGAGCGTCTCGGCCAGACCGATGAAGCCGATGGTCAGCGTGCCGTGCTTGATGACCTCGCGCACTTCGTCATCCCAGTTGAGTTTGTCGGAATCGAGCCACACGCCCTGCCCCATGAGGAAGGGGAAGTTGCGCACGCGGCGGCGGGCCTGGATTTCGAAGCGGTCGAGCAGCTGCTGCGCGACGAGGCGGAGTTTCGCATCGAGCGAATCGTAGAACTTCTTCTCGTCGTGACCGGCGAGAATGGCGAGGCGCGGCAGGTTGATGGAGGTGAAGCTCAGATTGCCGCGGCCGGGGCTGATTTCGCGCGTGGGATCGTTCACGTTGGCCATCACGCGCGTGCGGCAACCCATGTAGGCGATTTCCGTCTCGGGGTGACCGGGCTTGTAGTACTGCAGGTTGAACGGCGCATCGACGAACGAAAAGTTCGGGAAGAGGCGCTTGGCGCTCACGCGGCAGGAAAGCTGAAAAAGGTCGTAGTTGGGGTCACCCGGGTGATAGTTGACGCCATCCTTGACGCGGAAAATCTGAATGGGGAAGATGGGTGTCTCGCCATGGCCGAGCCCCTTCTCGGTAGTCAGCAGGATGTTGCGCACGACCATGCGGCCTTCGGCGGAGGTATCCGTCCCGTAGTTGATGGACGAGAAGGGCGTCTGCGCGCCGGCACGGCTGTGCATGGTGTTGAGGTTGTGGATGACGGCCTCCATCGCCTGATAGGTGGCATCATCGGTCTCGCGCAGCGCGGTACGGCGGGCGTGCTCCATGGCGCGGCGGGCCGTGTCCTCGCCGTACTGCGCAGCGAGATCCGCGAGAAGCGTGGCATCGAAAGCGGGCGTTTCATCGAGGCGGGGGCGCTCGCCGGAGCGGGCGGCGGCGGCCTCGACGCGCGCCTTCACGGCATCAAGGGAGATTTCCTGCCCGGAGAGGAGCTGGAGCGCCTCGAAGAGGTCCATGCGGTAGCGCTTGCCGTAGGTCTTGGCGACACCCGGCGCGAGCCCGCGGTCGAACTGCGCAATCGACTGACCGCCGTGCTGGTCGTTCTGGTTGCTCTGGATGGCGATGCAGGCGAGGGCCGCGTAGCTGCGGATGTCGTTGGGTTCGCGCAGGAACCCGTGCCCCGTCGAGAAGCCGCCCTTGAAGAGCTTGACCAGATCGATCTGGCAGCAGGTCATCGTCAGCGCATAGAAATCGAAATCGTGGATGTGGATATCGCCATCCCGGTGGGCGCGGGCGTGCTCCGGGCGCAGAAGGAACTTTTCGTTGTACTCCTTGGCGCTCTCCGAGCCGTATTTGAGCATCATGCCCATGGCGGTATCGCCGTCGACATTGGCGTTGTCGCGCTTCAGATCGCTATCCTTGGCGTCGCGCGACGTAATCTCGTCGAAGATGTGCATCAGCGTCGAGTTCTTCTCGCGCACACGGGTACGGTCCGCGCGGTAGAGGATGTAGGACTTGGCGACATCCTCAAAACCGGCATGCATGAGAGCCAGTTCGACGACATCCTGAATCTGCTCCACATTGGGAACCGAATCGGAGTACTTCTCATTGAGCAATTCGCCCGCAACGGCACCGACGCGGCGTGCGTCCGCCAGGTCACCACGCCCCACGTCCTGCATCGCGCGGGAGATGGCATCCACGATTTTGCTTTCATCAAACGGGGTGACACGGCCATCCCGCTTCAAAATTTCTGTGACCATAGCTGCGGTAAAAAAAACGGATTAAATCGTTATGCCGTCCAAACGGCGGAAAAGAGGTTGCCAAGATTCATACGGGTAAAAACCCGGACTGCGCAGGGCTCCCCGGAAAAAGGCGATTCAGCCGGACGGGGTCTTTCGGCGCAGGTTCAAAACCGGGTTCCAAGAGCGTCCCGGCAAGCGGTTTTGAGCCACTTTGGCGTTCGGTGGCAACATTGTTTCTACCATAGCCTCCCGCACCCGCGCAACCGTCCAGACGGGTTCAAAACGGCCGCTATGGAAACAACCCGTTGAAAACTGTGCACTTATCCGCGACAAAAAAAATATCTATCCGTTGCGGCAAGGGAAGCACGCCACTACAATATCTTGTGGTCTGTGCAAATGGTTCAGAGCCCCGTTTCCGGGGGGCCTTATCCGCGATTTCCGCCTTTGGGCGTACCTTTTCGCGGGGCGTAGGGGCGGCTCCGCCCGCCCGTTTTACGCCCGGTTCCGCGGGCGGCTCTTGTGCGGCCCGGACGGGGTTGCTGTTCGGGGTTTTCCCCCGGCCAGACAAAGGTGAAATCGGCGATTTCCCGGCGCGCGATCCGGAAGCCGTACGGCGTCAAAACCGGGTGCAGCGCACCCCAGGGGACTGGTGCGCGTCCCTCTGCGTTTTCGCTCCGCACCGTGAAGCAGCGGACCGCCTGAAGCGCGTGCAGGACGCCCGAGAGCTCCTCCCGGTTCCCGCCGCGGCAGAGTCCCCATGTGGCGGGGTGCTCCCCTTCCGGCCGCTCCCCGAGGAGGATGCCGATGAGTTCGTCCAGCGAATAGGCGCCCTTGAGGCGGCCGACGCCCGAGAGCACCTTCTGCACCGTCACCCAGCGCTCCTCGGTGAGCGGGCGTGCCACGCCCAGCGGCGCGCAGTTGTCGCACCCGCCGCAGGCGGCGGCGCGTCCGGTTTCGCCGAAGTAATCGAGCAGAAACGCCTGACGGCACCGGTACGTCTCCGCAAAGCGGATCATTTGCTGCAGCCGGTTCTCATCGAAGGCGCGTTTGCGGCTGCGTTGCCGGAACAGCTCCTGAAGGGCGCCGTCGCCCGGCGCGCCCGGCGGCACAAAGACGGAATCGCGGCCGCTGCCGCCGGTTCCGCGCTCCAGGAACCCGGCGCGCTCGAAGATGCCCAGCAGCGTGCGCACCACCATGACGTTTTTGATGCCCGCGAGTTCCGCCAGTTCATCATCCGAACAGGCGTACGGCGCCTCCGAGGCGAGCATGCGGAGCGTGCCGAGGAGCGTCTGCGCATCGGCGAGGTCCGGATTGGCGCCTTCGAGAAAGAAGCGCTGCGTACGGACGTCGGCGTAGTTGTAGAGCAGTTCGCAACGGGCGGGAGCGCCGTCGCGGCCCGCCCGCCCCACCTCCTGATAATACGCCTCCGGCGAGCCGGGGATATCCCAGTGCGCGACGAAGCGGATATCGCCGCGGTCGATGCCCATTCCGAAGGCATTGGTGGCGACGACCACCGGATTGCGGGCGTCCAGGAAACGCCGCTGCGCCTCGGCGCGCTCCGCGTCCCGCAGGGCGGCGGTGTAGAGGAGCGGCTCAACGATGCCGCGCAGCGCGGGGTCGGTCCGCAACCGGTCATAGACCGTCTGCGCCTGTTTGCGCGTGGCGCAGTAGACGATGCCCGGGGCGCCCCGCTGGGCCAGCCGGCGGATGCGCTCGTACTTTTCGATGTGGGTGGCGCAGTGCACCGCGGAGAGAAACAGATTGGGGCGGGCGAATCCCTGCACCTGAATGAGCGGCGGTTGACGTCCCTTCGTTCCCAGCTCCAGCTGCTGCACGATGTCTTCGCGCACGGCGGGCGTGGCGGTGGCCGTCAGCGCCATGATGCGCACATGCGGACCGATCTGCTCCGCGAGCTGATGCAGCAGGAGGTAATCCGGACGGAAATCGTGACCCCACTGGCTGATGCAATGGGCCTCGTCGATGGCCAGAAGCGGAATGCGCACCGAAGGCAGCAGGGACATGAACGCGCGGCTACGGAGGCGTTCGGGCGCGATGTAGACGAGTTTGTAGCGGCCATGCGCGAAACAGGCCAGCCGCCGGTCCATCTCCTCCGGTTCCAGCGAGGAATTGATGTACGTGGCGGCAATGCCGCGGCGTTCCAGTCCGTCGACCTGATCCTTCATCAGCGCGATGAGAGGCGAGACGACGAGCGTGGTCCCCGGGAGCAGGGTTGCCGCCAGCTGGTAACAGAGCGATTTTCCGGAGCCCGTCGGCATGACCACGACGGCGTCGCCGCCATCCACGACATGCTGAATGGGCGCGCATTGTCCCGGGCGGAAAGCCTCGAGATGGAAGAAGCGCCGCAGCGCATCCAGATACACCATGTTGGGCGTGCCGTCTTCCGCCGGTGCCGCCGCAGGACGCGCACCCGCAGGCTGACGGGGTTCCGCAGAAGCGGGCGCAGGTGCCGCCGCAGAAGCGGGCGCAGGAGCGGAAGCCGCGGGACGCGCAGCCGGTGCCGGGCGCTTGGGCGCAGGCGGCACAAACGAATAGACGATGTCTTCTGGCTCCGCGACGATGCGCCGGGATGTTCCGCTCCGCGGACGGCGCTTGCCCGCCGTCCCGCCGTTCTCCCCTGCCCGGGACTTCCCCGCCCCGTTCACGCGATGCCCGCTCCGCTCGAAACGCTCAGAACCGCCTGCATGATGGCCACCGCAATAAAGCCGATGACAATGGCAATCACGCAAATCATGATGGGTTCCAGCGCCGTCGTAAACACGACAATATTCTTCTCCAGCTCGCCTTCGTAGCGCTTGGCAATGTGCGAAAGCGCCGACGGCATGTCGCCCGTGCGCTCTCCGATGGCCAGCATGTCAATGATCATCGGCGGGAAGGCGCCGCCCTGCTCCAGCGGCCCGGAAATCGACGTGCCGTCCGTGACGCGGTCGCGCGCATTCGAAAGTTCATCGCCCACGACGGCATTGCCGACGGTGCGGCTCGTAATCGAGAGCGCCTGCAGAATCGGCACCCCGTTGCGCAGGAGCGACTCCAGCGTGCTCGCAAAGTTCGCGTAGACGCTGCACGCCACAATGCCCTTGATGAGCGGCGCCCGGAGCTTGAACCCGTCCCAGATGCGGCGCCCCGACGGCGTCGACACCCAATGCCGGAACCCCGCAACCGCGGCAAGGATGCCCACGAGAAGCGCAATCCAGTACGACTTGAACCAGTCGTTGATACCCAGCAGGGCCCGCGTCATCGGCGGCAGACCGTTCGGCCCGATGGAATCGAAAATGGTCTTGAACTTCGGCAGAATATACGTCATCACGATGATGGACACCGCAATGCCCATCACGAGCACGATGCACGGATACACCATGGCCGCACGGATTTTCGACTGCATCGAGCGCATCCGCTCATCATACGCAATGAGGCGGCGCAGAACGTCGATCATCGCGCCCGAGGCTTCGCCCGCGCGCACCATGTTCACGTAAATCGGAGAGAAAATCTTCGGGAATCGGGCGAGCGCGTCGGAAAACGATTCGCCGCCCACGATGGTGTCGCGCAGCGTCAGAATCACCTGCGAGCGCCCGGTTCCGTCGTCGCCGCGCCGCGCCAGCGCCGTGAGCGCATTGCCCAGCGTCATGCCGCCTTCGAGCAGATCCGCCAGTTCGCTCGTGAAATTGAGCCGTTCATGGGCGGACATATGGTTCGGGCGCTGCAGCGTGAACGCGCCGGCACCCGCTTTGTGCCGCGGCGCCTTTGCTTTGGGCTTCGCCTTCGCCGCTGCGCGCTTGGGCGCGGCGGCTTTCTTCTCCGCCTTTTTCGCGCTTTTCTTTGCCGCGGCTTTTGCGGGGGCGCCGCCTTGCGTCACCGTGATGGGGAAAAGCCCCTGCCGGCTGACCGCAGCGAGCGCACCGCGCCGGTCGGGGGCGTCTACGACGCCCTCGACGGTACGGCCGTCACGGCTCTTTGCTCTGTACGAAAACTGCGGCATGGAAAATTCCGGAAACGGACGGCTGTCCGGGAAGCGTTACATCCGCGCGGGCGCCTCAATGCCCAGCAGGCAGAGGCCCTTCGCCAGGACGTCGCCCACCAGCCGGCACAGCCGGATGCGGCTCTCGCGCACGCCATCTTCCGCCTTCAGGAACGGAAGCCGCTGATAGAACGAACTGTACGTCTGCGAAAGCGAGTAGAGGTAATCCGCGAGCACGCACGGGCGGTACGTCTCCGTGGCGCGGACGACGGCCGCCGGGAATTGTGCCAGCTGCAGGGCGAGCGTGCGCTCGACAGGGTCCTCCAGCCGCAGCGCCGCCGCTTCGGGCCGGTCTGCCGGGAACTGCGCACGATGCTTGTCCAGCACGCTCTGAATGCGCGCATAGGCATACTGCAGATACGGACCGGAATTGCCTTCCAGCGAGAGCGCCTTGTCCCACGTAAAGGTGATGAGCGTCCGCGGGTCCTGACTCAGGTCCGCATACTTCACAGCACCGACGCCGACTTTCTCGGCCAGCGCATCGGCCTCCGCATCCGGCATATCCGGATGGTTGCGGCGCACCACTTCGAGCGCACGCCGGTGCGCTTCGTCGAGGAGCGCCGCAAGCTTGATCACGTTGCCCTGCCGCGTCGAGAACGTTCCTTCCGGAAGCCGCATCAGCCCGAACCAAACGTGTTCCAGACTGCAACTGTCCGGCACCAGCTTCAGCAAACGGCTGATGTGGAAAAATTGTTTGAAATGGAGCTGCTGACGGTCGTCCGTGACGTACACAATCTTGTCGGGATGGTAATCCTCCTCCCGCGTGGCGACCGTCGCCAAATCGGTCGTCGTGTAATTGAAGCCGCCGTCGCGTTTGCGGACAATCGCCACATCGAGTCCCGCTTCGGACAGGTCGACGATCATCGCGCCGTCGCTTTCGTGCGCGAGCCCTGCCTTTTCGAGCGTTTCCACCATCGGTCCGAGCCGGTCCTGATAGTAGCTTTCGCCGCGCGTCGTATCGAAACGGACGCCGAGCCGGTCGAAGATTTCATCGAAAGAATGGCAGGAGAGCCGGATGAATTCCTGCCAGAGGGCCCGGTTTTCGGGGTCACCCTGCTGCAGTTTCACCGTTTCGAGACGGCAAGCCTCCATCCATTCAGGGTCTTCCTTGGCTTTCGCGTAGCTCTGCACGTAGACGCGCTCGAGTTCTTCCGTGGCGTCTTTGGCGAGCGCCTCCTGATTCACGAACGCGCGATAGCCCTTGATGATGATGCCGAACTGCGTACCCCAGTCACCGATATGATTGTCCGCAACCACGCGGTACCCGACCGCCCGGTGCAGGCGGTCAATCGCGCACCCGATGACGGTCGAGCGGATGTGCCCGATATGCATGGGCTTGGCCACATTCGGACTCGAATAATCGATGACCATGGTGCGGCCGGCACCGCGCGCGGGAATGCCGTTGTTGCACGCGCGCTCGGCGATATACGCATTTTCCAGCGTGATATTGATGAACCCGGCTCCGGCGATTTCGACCTTGGCGACGACGCCGGGGAGCGATGCGCCTTCAACGGCTTTCTGCGCAATCTGGCGCGGTGCCATGCGCAACGGCCGCGCCAGCTGCATCGCATCCGAACACTGGAAATCGCCGAATTCCGGGCGCTGGCTCAACACCACACGCCCCGCCTGAGCCGCCTCCGGAACATCCGGGAAGGCGCGCTGAAAACAACCGCGCAGCCAGGCGGTCAATTCTTCATCAATCATTGGAGATTCAGGGGCTCCATTCCCTTGAGAAATGCCATTCATCATGCGCGAAATCGTACCAAAAATCTCCCCTCTTCAGCAAACCGCCGGCGCCGGCGAACCGCCGGTGGTGATGCGGGCGGCGTTAACCGCCCGCTACGAAGCCGGCGGCGGGGAACCCCCGCCGGTGATGCGGGCGGAGCCAGCGCAGATACTAAGGATGTTTGCGCCCGCCAAAGGCACATCCGCTACGACTCTGGAAGAGTCGAAATATGCTTAACCTCGGGATGAGCTCCAGCGAATCCCGAGGCAGCATACACCCCAGATTCCGACCCTGAAGGGGTCGAACTGAGATGCGAAGGATGAGCGAAGCGAATCCTGAGAAAGGGCTGTAAGCGTTGCCCTCCAAACCAGCGCAGCGAAGCCGTCCTGTTCGTCGTGTCCGTCCTGTTCGTCCTGTCCGCCCTGTTCGTCCTGTCCGCCCTGTTCGTCCTGTCCGTCCTGTTCGTCGTGTCCTGCGGTACGGCAGCGGTTTGATTCCGGTGGTTCCGACTCTCTCCAGCGCCTCCCGGAGAAACGAAAGCCCCGCATCCGGCAACCGGGTGCGGGGCTTGACAGCGAATCAGCTGCGGGCGGGATTACTGAACCTTGCGGCCACCAACGCCGGCAGCCGTCTTGGCACCCTCGTGCTCCGGCTCATGCGGACGGAGCGCACGCACCGTCTCAGCAGCCTTCCAGCACTCGGAATCGCGCATCGCCGTGAGCTTCTTCTCCAGCGATTCCTTGTAGTTCTTGCGCCCGCAATCGCGAATGACTTCCTTGCACTCGGTGCGGTTCGTGACGGACTTGTACAGATCCTTGAAGACCGGCAGAAGGGCCTTCTTGAAGATCGGCCGCCACTTGAGCGCACCGTGCTGCGCCGTCGCGGAGCAGTTGCGGTACATCCAGTCCATGCCGTTTTCGTCGACGAGACGGATCAGGGACTGCGTGAGTTCCTCGCAGGACTCGTTGAACGCCTCGGACGGGGTGTGGCCGTTCTTGCGGAGCACCTCGTACTGCGCCTCGATCATCGCGCAGAGGCAGCCCATCAGGGAGCCGCGCTCGCCGGTGAGGTCCGAGGAAACCTCGTTGTGGAAGGTGGTCGGGAACAGGTAGCCGGAACCGACGGCGATGCCGATGGCCAGCGTGCGGTCCATCGCCTTGCCCGTGGCATCCTGGAACACGGCATACGAAGAGTTGATGCCGGCTCCGGAGAGGAAGTTGCGGCGGACGTTCAGGCCCGAACCTTTCGGAGCGACCATGATGACATCGATATCCTCCGGAGGAATGATGCCCGTCTGCTCCTTGTACTCAATCCCGAAACCGTGGGAGAAGTAGAGCGCCTTGCCCTTGGTCAGGAACGGCTTGATTTTCGGCCACATCTCCACCTGAGCGGCATCGGTGACCAGGAACATGACAATGGAACCCTTTTCAGCGGCCTCTTCGAGCGAGAAGAGCGTCTTGCCGGGAACCCAGCCGTCCTTGATGGCGCGGGCCCACGAGCTGTTGGGCTTATCCGACTTGCGTTGGCCAACGATGACGTTAAAGCCATTGTCGCGCATGTTGAGCGCCTGAGCGGGCCCCTGCACGCCGTAACCCAAAACCGCAATCGTTTCTTTCTTCAGCGTGCGGCGGGCTTTCGCCATCGAGAATTCTTTACGCGTGGTGACTTCCTCCTGGACGCCACCAAAATCAATCTTAGCCATTGTGATTTCTCCTGCAGGAGTAAAGTGGGGTTGTGTCCCCCTTCGCGAATTTGGTTGCCTCGCCAGGACTCGAACCTAGACAAACTGATCCAGAGTCAGTTGTGCTACCATTACACCACGAGGCAATGTTGGGGCAGAATTATAAAGATATCATGAGCCGGACGCAAGCGGAAAAATCGCGCGCGGAATTCCGGCGCGATTTTCCGGCGCAAACCCGCGGGAAAACCGCGTAAAATCACGCGCCGCCGCGCCTCCCGGCCGCGTCGCCGCCAACCGCGCCGGACGCGGAAACGCCGCCCCGGAAACCGGAGCGGCGTTTTTCGTTGCGCGCGGCGCCGCGGGTTTGCAACGCCGCGCGCGTCAACGGACAGCGCGGAAGCGCGCGGCTCAGTTGTAATCCACCGTGATGACCTGCTTCTGCACATGGTTGGGGATCGTGCCCCAGTCCTGGTGCGTGGACCCCTGCACCCAGCGCGAGCGGCGCGGACCCTGCAGGTTGTTCCAGAAGGCGGCGATGCCCGACGGCGGGCACACGTAATCGCCCAGCCCGGCACGGAAGAGGTCGACCTTGCAGCGGATGCGCCTGGCGTGGTTCACGCAGTCGAAATACCGGAGCCCGTCCACAAACGCCGGCTGGAAGGTGCTGCGCTGGTATTGGAGCCGGTTGGCCATGCCCAGCCCGCACATCCACGGGGCGTTGGGCTCCGTCAGCGTGACGTCGGAATCGAGCGCCGCCATCAGAATGCACTGGAAGCCGCCCTGGCTGCCGCCGCTGCACTTGATGTCCTTGCCATTCCACTGCTGCATCGTTTTGCCATAGCGCAGCAGCGCCAGATCGCGCATGATCATGCCCAGGAAGTAGCTCTTCATGGGGTCGGCATTTCTCTCCTTGGAAAGTGCGTACCCGGCCTTTTCCTCGGCAACGACCTTCTTTTCGAATTCCTTGTAGTACTCGCCGGGACGCCCCAGTTCAAAGCCGTGCGCATTCACCTGGAAGAGAATGCACTTCTGCCAGGTGGACCAGCCGTTCGGACGCGATCCGCCCCACCCGTAGCCGTTGTACTGAAAGACCAGCGGCAGCGAACCCGGCTCCGCCCCTTTCGGCATCGAAACATACGCCGTGGCCGGCGCGGCGCCCTCCCCCATCGGAATGCGGCAGATGTAGTAATCCGCATTGCTGTTGAAATTCTTGAGATTGAGATTCATCGAGGCGAGATCGACCGGTTCGAGCGTTGCCTTCGAGAGATCGAGCGCCTGCACCTCCTGCTTGCGCGCCGTCCAGAACGCGTCAAAATCCTCCGGCTCCGGAATGCCCTGAATCTTCGCCAGGTCTGCGCACGCCCCCGCGTAGTACGTCGTCTTCTTGCCGTCCGCCGGGTCGGTCGTCTCCATCACCAGTTTCACGAAACCCGTGCCCTGCATCGGCACGGACACCTGGAGCGGCGCATCGGCGGGAATCGTTCCGGAGCCCGTCTTCGCCGTGCCCTCGGGCAGCGCGAAATCCGCCTCCAGTTTCCACGTCACATCCGCCGCCACGCGCGCTTTGTCACCATTTTGCGCCGTAAACGAAAAAACGGCCGTTTCTCCCGCCGTATACGAAACGGGCGGTTTGTCGGTTTCGCACAGCAGAACGGTTTTCGCCGAAAGGAAAGCGGGCGCGAAAAGCGCCAGGGTCAACAGCAGCCTGAGATTCATCGTTGTTGCAAGGATAGAGTGGATGTTCATCCGGAAGACCGACCCGCTCCGGGGCGGGGTCTGCCGGAATGGTTGCGCCCAGTGTAGCAAATCCGTCCGCCGCCTTCATCCCCCGTGCAACCTGTCGCATGAACGTGGCAGGGGCGTGGCACCGCGCGCGCCCGCTACGACGCCGGGGTTGTCACCGTGAGCCCGTGGCGGCGCAGCAGGGCTGCGGCGCGGTCGAGCTGCGCCGCCGTCGGCGCCGCAACGCGCGGCATCGTGTCGGCTTTGCCGAGGGCGTTGTATTTCGTCCGGGCCAGGTCGTGATACGGGAGCAGCCGGACCCGCTCAACCGAAAGCGGCGCCAGAATCTCCCCGGCCCGCTCCAGATTGCCGTCCGAGTCGTTGCAGCCGGGCACCAGCGGAATGCGGATTTCCATCCGGGCGTTCCGTCCGGAGAGGAAGCGCAGATTCTCGAGGATCAGCCCGTTGGGCTGGCCGGTCAGTTTCCGGTGTTCTTCGGGATCGCTGTGTTTGAAATCGACCAGGAAGAGGTCGGTATGCGGCAGGGCGGCTTCCAGCGCGGCGCGCGGCACGAAGGCGCACGTATCCAGCGCCGTATGGAGTCCGGCGGCTTTGAGCTGTTTCAGGACTTCCAGGCAGAATGCCGGCTGGTACAGCGGTTCGCCGCCGGAGAGCGTGACGCCGCCGCCGGACTGTTCGTAAAACGCGCGGTCTTCCACGGCGACGGCCACCACCTCTTCGGGGCACACCCGCTTGCCGATGCGCTTGAGCGCCGTGCCGAGGCACACCGCTTCGCACCGGCCGCAGACGGTGCACGCCGCCCGGTGAAAGGCGTGCCGCCCGCCGTCCAGCATGTGCGCCTGCTGCGGACAGACATGCACGCATTCGCCGCACCCGATGCATTTGTGCGCATAAAACGCGAGTTCCGGCTCCGGGGAAATGCTCTCCGGATTGTGGCACCAGCGGCAGTGTAGCGGGCATCCTTTCAGGAAGAACGTCGTGCGGATGCCCGGCCCGTCATGCACGGCGAAGCGCTTGGGCTCCAGAATGATGCCGGTGACGCTCATGCTGCTTCCCCCGCCTGTTATTCCGCGATGTTCCGGGCGCGTTCGATATATGCGTCCTGCTCTTTTCTGCTCAGGTCGTTGAACCGGACATTCCAGCCGCAGACGCGCACCTGCAGTCCTTCGTAGCGCTCCGGATGCCGCTGGGCGTCCTCGAGAACGTTCGCATCGAAAATATTGATGTTCATGGCAATGCCGTTGTTCAGCAGATAGGTGAAGAGGAGCCCGCGCATGGCGGTGAGGCCCTCCTCGCCCTGAACCGTAGCCGGGTGCATCATCACATCCAGCGTAAGCCCGGCCGGGAAGATCGTCGGGTCGATCTGCGTCACGGAACGGATGAGCGCCGTGACGCCGTTGCGGTCCATGCCCATCGTCGGGGAGAGGTTCTTCGACATTTCATCGCCGGCAAAGCGGCCGTCCGGCGTGGCGCCGGTTCGTTCGCCGAGCGTGATGAATGTCCGTGCGCAATGCCCGGAGGCCTCGTAGATGCCGCCGCGGGCATTGGGCCGCAGATTGATCTTTTCGCCCAGGAAGCGCGCCAGCCGCAGCGCCAGCGCATCCACCGCCTCAATGCCGTTGCCGTATTTGTTTTTCGCATGCAGGATGCGGAGCCGTAGTTTTTCATGCCCCGCCCAGTTCCGGTTGAGAATATCGCGGAATTCCGCCAGCGTGAGTTCCTGCCGGTCGAAGACGAATTCCTTCACCGCCATCAGCGCATCCACCGCCGTGCCGAACCCCGCCGACAGAAGGCTGGAATTGTTGTAGACGCAGCCGTTGGAAAAGGCGTCGCGCGCCGTTTCCAGACTGTTGCGGATGGTGGCGGAGTAGAGCTGCGCCGGATTGATGACATACAGGTATTTTTCGAATTCGGACGAGCAGTAAATGGCGGTTTCGATAACATCCCCCAACCAGCGGAGATAGGCGTCGAAAAATGCGTCAAAGGACTGAATCTCGTCGAGTTTTTCGGCTCCGCAGGAAAAGGTGAGCCCCGTTTTCGGGTCTTTTCCATCGTTGAAAATGAGCTCAAACGGCTTGAGCAAATTGAGATACCCGACCCCGGTGGTGTTGCCCTGCGCCCGCGGCACGAATTCGTAACAGCCGCTGATATCGCAGGTGCGCGCCTGCTCTTCGGTCAGCCCGTGGCTCATCATCGCGCTCCGGATGGATTCCTCCGAAACGAAGACGAGGCTGCTGTGCCCGCGCCGGATCATATCCAGCGCTTTGTCGATGAAGGCATGCGGCGTGTTTCGCGCAATTTTGAGCTGGATTTTCGGCGAAGTCACGCCCAGTTTGTCGAAGACGTCGAGAATCAGATACGAAAGCGGATTGACTTCCGTCGAGCCGTCCGCTTTGGTGCCGCCGAGGAAGAACGGGTGCCCCCAGTAATTGTTGATGGAGGCAAACTGCATAAAGAAACAGGCGAAAAATTCGCGGATCTGCGCCTCGGTATACCGATGTTCCCGCAAATCGCGTTCGAAGTACGGGAACAGGATCCGGTCGAGGTTCCCGAGGGAGCGCACCTGCATCCGGTCGATGTGCTCGCAGAACATGAAATGCAGGTAAATCATCTGGAGAACTTCGTAGCAGTTGTGCGGGGCACCCGTGCGCAGCTGTTCGAGGCAGTCCGCTTCCGCGAGCATGCGCGGATTCCCGTCGGCGTGTTCCCGGGCATACCGGATGAAGCGGTCCAGCATCTCGAGCACAGCCTGGAGCGAGAGCTCAATCCCGTCAAAATACGCTTTTGCCGCTTCGGTCAGCGTTTCGGCGCGTTCATGCCGGGCGCGATAATGCCTCGCACGCTCGAGAAGGCCCGGGAACCCGAGCGTCAGAATGGCTTCCCAATCGGGCACGGAATGATCGAAGTCCTTCCACATGCTGAAAAGCCCCGCCTCATTGTGTTTACGGATGACGGGGATGCTTTCCCGGAGGATCTGCTCATTGACCTCCCGGTCCCAACGGCTGATGACGGGCGAAATCGGCCGACGGTAACGGTCCCAGCAGCCAAACCCGGGAAACCAGTCGTGGGGGCTGACATCGATTTGCAGATTCCGGCAGATGTACGCGAAGAGGCGCCCCTTGATGACCGGATGCGGCAATCCTTCCATGGTATCCGCCAGCGGCAGCATCTGCTGCATGATGGTTTCATTGTCCAGCCCGGTCGACGGATCGAAGACCGGATGGCGGAATTTGCCGAGCAGATAGGCCTTATCCTGTTCAAATGTGACGTATGGCATAGAGAAATCTCCTATGGAATGATGCGGATATTCTTTCTGAAAACATGGAAAATTCTTCCGGAAACACGGAGAAAAAGGAATGCATTTAAAAGAAAAAAATAATATCCTTTTGTGACGCCACCCTTCCTGTCACCAACCGGAAAAGGAGTTTTCATGCCTGTCATCAACCGTCTGTCCACGCTGCATGCAGCCAACCGGCAGCTGCTCCGGGTCCGCCATTTTGCCAAAGGCACGTATCCGGAAGCGAACCCCGCCCCGAGCGCCCTTCCGGTCAACCGGTTCTTTCTGCCCATCTGCAATCCGAATGGGAAAGCGTGCTATCTGGCAGATGCGACGCAGCACTTTGAACTGCGCCCCGGCTGCGCCTACTTCATCCCGCTCTTTCACAAAGCCTGTATGAAGCTGGATAGAGAGCTGAACTTTCTGTCCATCCAGTTCACGCTGGGACCGTTCGGGAGTGTCGATCTGTTTTCGCATTTCCGCACGATTCGGGAGATTCCCGACGCAACGTGGCTGGCGCGCGCAGAGGCGGCGTACGCGGAAAAAGACGACGAGATTGCGGGCATCCGGGTCCGGGGGCTGGTCGAGTCGTTTGCCGCGTTTCTGCTGAGCGGCATGACGAAAGAGCAACTGGCTTTCGCCACGGCGTTTACCGCCTTTGAACCGGAGCTGTCGTATATTCAGGCGCAGGGATCGGCGGCCACAACCGTGGAGGAACTGGCCGCCTTGCGGGGGTTCCGGCGTGAGGTCTTCACCCGGAAATTCACGGCGGCCGTCGGCATGCCGCCGAAGCAGTTTCTGTCGCGTTATCTGATGAACCGCGCATGCGACCTGCTCCTGCGCGAAGACGCGCGCGTCCGGGAAGTCGCCTTTGAACTGGGCTTTTCCAACGAATACTATTTTTCGCGATTCTTCAAAAAGCAGATGGGCATCCCGCCGCGCGACTTCAAGGCGCACTACCGGTCGTGACCCGCCGTCCGCCTGCGGCAGCGAAGCGTGCGTCGCGGCGGTTTGCAGTTTTACCTTGACCGCATCCCGCCTGTTTCGTTATTGTTTCGGCGCGTTTTCATAATAAATTTGTTACGCGCACGCGCGCAAAAAAAACGCCCGCTGGATGAGTGGCGGAACTGGCATACGCGGCAGACTTAGGATCTGCTCCCAAAAGGTTGCGGGTTCGAGTCCCGCCTCATCCACCATCCCCTTCTGCACCCGGATGACATAGGGCATCCCGGTTCGCACAAGAATGGGGAATTGAGAATGTACGCACGTAGGAGCAGCCGCCCCCGTTCGCGTCCCCACTGTGTTCCGGTCAAGGTGCAAATGCAGACGGAGTTATCGGATTCATCGGAGTGAAGCCGGCGTAGCGAAGGCGCGCGAGCGAAACCGGGACAGACAGGACGCACAGGACGATGCTTCCCCACCGGTCGCGGCGCGCACTGTGTGTCAGTGAGCGAAGCCGCGGGAGCGGAACCACGGCGGCGAAGCCGCGGGAGCCTAGCCGCGGGGGCGAAGCCGCGGGAGCCTAGCCGCGGGGGCGAAGCCGCGGGAGCGGAGCCGCGGGAGCCTAGCCGCGGGGGCGAAGCCGCTACGACCCTCGAAGGGGGTCGAATCATGCTTAACCTCGGGATGAGCGCCAGCGAATCCCGAGGTAGGATACACTCTATCATCCGACCCTGAAGGGGTCGAACTGTCATGCGAAGGATGAGCGAAACGAATCCCGAGGTAGGATACACTCTATCATCCGACCCTGAAGGGGTCGAACTGTCATGCGAAGGATGAGCGAAACGAATCCTGATGCAGAGGTGTAAAAGCTCCCTCCGAGCTATCACAGACGGTGGTCACGCTTAAGAGATCTACATCGTATTCGGGAAGTATTTCGGATTTGGCTCGACGCCATTCGCCTGAAGCAGAGCCAGCAATTCCTCCTCGAAACTGTGAACGCGATGATGTTCTTTTTGGGTACGAATATAGTCAATGACATCTGTTTTTGCGGAATAAGAACAACTTAGTGCGCAATAAGACCGCCCCCATCCGCTAAACAAAGGAAATTCATTCCTGTGCCCGTTCATGAATGTAGTCGACGCCAGTTTTACTTTATGCATAAAATCGGCGACCGTTACCGAAGGGGGAAGCTGTACAAGCAAATGTACGTGATCGGGCATTCCACCGATTCGATGAAGAATCCATCCGCTGTTTTTGATAATTCCCCATACATACCGATAAAACAATGTTTCGTGTTCTTGTGTGATGGCGGGCACACTCTGATATGTCCGAAACACAATATGATACAAAATCTGATGGTAGCTCATATCAAAAATCAGTTTTCTGCACCCATGAAAAAGTATACGAAAAATCTCTTTACCGCAACTCGTGAGCGCATTGTATCCATACGCCGCTGACGTAGAAACTGATACGCTGGTTGCGGCACTGAAATCGTCGGCATCTCAGGCGGTAGATTACCGCCCGCTCGCTGACAACCTGTGCGCTTCAGGGGCAATGGAGACCCTCCGTCTGTAGTAGTCCGTTGCGCTTTTTACTCATCCTTGCCTCAGGATTCGCTTCGCTCATCCTTCGCATGACAGTTCGACCCCTTCAGGGTCGAAATAGTGGGCATGCTCTACCTCGGGATTCGCTGGCGCTCATCCCGAGGTTAAGCATATTTCGACTCCTCCGGAGTCGTAACGGCGGAAACACCTCTCTTTTAGATTGGCTTCGCTCATCCCGAGGTTAAGCATATTTCGACTCCTCCGGAGTCGTAACGGCGGAAACACCTCTCTTTTAGATTCGCTGGCGCTCATCCCGAGGTTAAGCATATTTCGACTCCTCCGGAGTCGTAACGGCGGAAACATCTCTCTTTTAGATTGGCTTCGCTCATCACGAGGCGGCACCTGGGACAGGGGCGGGATAGAAAACGTCCTCCGGACATCACGGACGGTGGCTCACCGTCGGTCCCGGAGGGCGTTGCAGGGCGGCGGGCGAGGCGGCAGAGGCCCGCTGCCGCGCCGTGAAGCTTACTGGAGAATGATGGTGGTGATGAGCGTCTGCGCGTTGGGCGGCGTCCACTTGTAGACCCACGCCTCGCTCCAGACACCAATCAGATCCGGCTCTTCCACCACCGTTGCGTAATTGGCCCGGCTGGAATAGCTCTCCACATCCGGGTCGATGACTTCCGTCCAGCCGTACGTCGGCGCAATCGGAACATAGACGCGGAGTTCATACTTGCTGTCGTTGTTCCAGCTTGAGGTCACGCTCGCAGGCGGCGCTCCGCAGAAATAAATGCGGCTGAACTGCTCCTGTCCGTAAAATGCCGTTGTGCCGATGGTATTCAGCGTCGTCGGCAGGATGACAGACTGGAACGAAGCCATCGAGAAGCAGGACGTCGGAATCGACTCCACCTGCGTCAGCGAGAAATCCATCTCGTTAAAGACGGACTGCCGGAAAGTATGGGTGCCGATGGAGGTCAGCGTCTTCGGGAAGCGGATCCGCTCCATTGCCGCAAGAGACGTGCACGTCTGGAATGCATAGTTCCCGATGGTTTCCAGCTTGACGGGAATGCCGCCGACAAAATTCGAGAGCGACGTGCAATTGTTGAATGCGTAGGGACCAATGGTGCGCAAAGACGGCAGTTCGACCCATTCCAGCGCCGTGCATTCGTTAAACGTACTCTGCGGGATATCCTCCAGCAGCGGCGCGGAAATTCCCTGAATGCCGGAAGCCCGGAAAACGTTCGCATTGGCGAGCGAAGTCAGTGCAGGAACGACGACCACCCCGGACATCGAAGATGCGCCGTAGAAGCAATCCTGACCGATGCCGGTCACGCCGTTGAGAACCGGAGCCGTCTCCAGAGCCGAACAATCTCTAAAGGCATTCTGCGAAAGGGTTGTCACCGTATCCGGCAGCCACGGCTCAACCGTTTTCAGCGCGGTGCATCCGTTGAAAGCACTGCTGCCGATGGTGGTCACCGTATTGGACAGCACCACATTCGTCAGGGACGTGCATCCCATGAAAGCGCGGTACGCAACCTCGGTTGCAACCGGCAACCGCACAGAGGTAATCCCCGTATTTTCAAAGTGACCGGGAGCGCAGTCCGTAAAGGTTGTCAGACTCTGGAAATCCAGATCGCCGGTAATGCCCGCGCAATTGTAAAAGGCGCCGGCACCGCCCGTGATGCTCTGCAGATTCCGCACATCCGGCGTCCCCTTCAGGGATATACAGTTGCAATACGGAGAGCCGATGCGGACCGTATCCCGCGGAATGATCGGGGTCACCGTTTCCAGTGCCGTACAATTGCCGAAGAGCCGACCGCCGAGTGCCGTAATCCGATTGCTCAACTTCACCGTTTTGAGGGATCGGCAACCCGAAAAGACAAAGTCAAATCCCAAATCCACCTCTGCCTCATCGGGCATTTCCACAAAGGTCAGCCCCGAGTTGGCAAAGGCGGACTGCCCGAACTCGATGCTCTGTTCCCCGAGAATAAGCCCCGTGACGCCGGTATTTCCGTCGAAGGCGTTGTAGCAGAAATAGTTCAGGTGAATCGGTGTTCCCTGCGCGGAGGTATCCTCATAGAGCGTGGTGATATCCAGAATCCCGCTGCCCGTTGCAGCTGCCGTATTTCTGCCGTTATTGACCAGCGTTGTCCGGTATCCATCTCCGTTCTCCGTGATGTAGATGAACCAGTTGCCGTCGGTTATGGCGTCAAACGGCATGTCGCCCGTTTTCGCGACATATTTCCAGCTGCGCGTGAAGTTGGCGACAATGTTTTTTGGGGCGTCCATGATTACCGTAACCGTGCTTCCTGCGGCCCCTTCCGGCACATCGCCGGACCAGCTCCGGAACGTGCTCGCGGGATCGGCGGCACCGTGCGCCGTAACCGTAACCTGCGTACCCTTCGAATAATAATTGTCCGCTTCGGGCTCGGGTGAATACGTGAACGTCTCCGAACCGCTGCCCTCGGGCGCAACCATCAGCAGATAACCATCCTCCTCCCAGAGCCAGGTGAGGCGGCGCGCACTGCCATTGTCGGCATAGGTATACGAACGCGCATCCTGCACCGTTTCATCGAGCGTCCAGGTGCCGTCGCTGTTCAGCGACTCAACCGTGTAGCCGGCGCAACGGTACCGGGTGTCGGTCGTGTAGCCGTATTCCGAGGCGACAAACGTGGTCGCGCTGTCCGCAGATACGGTCGCCAGACCATAATCGGGCGAAACCGTGCCGTACGTGGACGGCGAGCCGGTCACAAGAACCGACCCCTGTGAAAGCTCTGTTCCCAGAAAAACCAGCTCCATGAGCCCGACGGACCAGGTTTCTCCCAAAACCAAATCTATTTTGGAGGAAAGCGGAACGAATTTGTAGGCCCGGTAATTGCCGGGCAGGGTCACGGTAAACTCCATGATGTACTGCGACCCGGTCACGGAACTGTCGTAGTCTCCCGTTTCGAAGGGCCACTCGACATCGGACCGTTCATCGATCAGCACCCACCCGTCGGCATCGGCCGCCGCCGCGGCATCCTCATGCGCATAGAGAGCCCAGGAACGGGGTGCTCTGTCGTTCGCCGCCGTCCCCGTGGACAGAGAATGGAGCCGATACGAAAAAACAGTAAAGGAGGGGCTGAACCCATCCGGAAGCGCATACCGGAGCCAGGTCCCGTTCTGGATGCTCCCCAGCCAGCGGTCATTGTCCACCGTGGAATACGTTTTCCCGTCGAAAGCCTTGGCGGGCGAGAGCGTATTGCTGTTATACTGCACCCCGCTTGTACCGCCGTCGATGACCGGAGAGAGCCCCGCCGCCTTTACCTGCGCATCGAGACTGACCAGTTCCTGAGCAAAAAGACCGCAAACACTCACCATAAGCGCCATGCAAAATTGATAGAACCGTTTCATGATAATCAACCGTTACAGCGTCTCCGCTTTCATGATTCATCAACGCAACCATCCGCCGTGTGACCGCTTCCCGCAGGAAGACAGACCGACAAACCCGGGGTAATCACGTTCCGTACCACCTACCAAGGTACTCTTTTCCGCGCAAAAATGCACCTTTTTTTAAGCCGTGCAAAAAAACGCTGATTTTACGCTCTAGGAGCCGAAAATACAGATTTCATCCATGTTCGTTCACATCACTTTTTGAGCAAAATCACCCCTAACCCGCCTCTTTCCCGCTCCTTCAGCCGGGGCTCCGCTGCGAAGCCGATGCAACGATGTCGGCGCATAACAGTTCAACGTTCAGGGGCGGAACATAGCGTGTTACCCACCTCAGGATTCGCTTAGCTCATCACGAAGGGCACAGATATGTCATTGGAAGCAAATTTCGATCTCTTCAGGATCTTCGTGAGGGGACCGCTCCCTTTTTCTCGATAGCTAAGCCGCCTGGACGGAGCCAGAGCAACAAATGTCTCAACGCAGTAAAACGAATAGGATAGCCGCTCTGTAACTCGCAGAAGAATATCCACGAAGCCCGGGGGCTTTATAAACCAGGCTTATCCCGGATTTTCAAGCCACACGGAGGAAGGCCGTGAAACTCAGCCTCGCGAAGAATTTAGAAAATTGAGCCACACGGACTCTGTCTCCACTAACGTTCTAAGGACTTTTCTCGGCGGCAGAGCCGCCTGAACGTAGTCAGCGCAACGATTGGAGCGAAGGTAAAGTTATTTTATTGAACTTTCGGTTGAAAAGTATTTGCGGACTTTCCAAGGGAATCTAGTCTTGAAAAGTGCCTCCAGAAGCTATTTTTAAAGATTTCGAAATCATTGTATACCGAAAAACCGGGATAAGCCTATAAACCTTGCAACTGGAAAACTGAGCGTGCATGATTCCAAGTAAGGGACACTAAATGCCCATGAAATTCCACTAAATCGACGTTTTTGCCTCCAGAAATTCCACTAAATCGACGTTTTTGCATCCAGAAATTCCACTAAATCGACGTTTTTACCTCCAGAAATTCCACTAAATTGACGTTTTTGCCTCCGAAAAATTCCACTAAATCGACAGAACTGCATTCCGCTGACGTCCCTGGCGGGCGGGCGTGCAGCGTCTGCCGCCTGTGGTTCCATCCGCTCCGTGCCCGCACAAACCGGCGTATCAGAGCCGACGCAGACACGGCTTGAGAATCGGAATGCCCGGGGGCGATACACGCAAGCGGGTGCGCTCCGTGCCGTGCGATAACCGGGAAAACGATGAGCAGAACGAACAGGACGATGGTGCCCCGTCGTCCCCGGAGCGCACAGTGTGTCCGTGAGACAAGCCGCGAAAGCCAAGCCGACGAAGCCAGCGATACGGAAGCCGCACGAGGTTTAGGAATTTTGAGCCACACGGAGGGGCGGATGCCCCGTTTTGTCTCTCCACTACGTTCCGAGCAAGGTGTCAAATAAGTACCTTTCTCTCGGCGGCAAGCCGCCTGAGCGAAGCACTCCCAGTAGCCCCAGTAGCCTCAGTAGCCCCAGTAGCCCCAGATAGCGACACGGCATAGCCACACCGCTGGCAGCGCACCAGCGCAGTGCGGCGCGGAGCCGCCGCTACGCCTCGAAGGGAGTCGTAACGGTAGACACGCTATTTTCTTTAAGCTCCGCCTCGCTCCTCCCGCCTCGCCGGCTCTCTTCTTCCTCCCCCTCTCCCCGCCCGCGAAATCTGCCTGTAAAAGCAAAGGCGCAAAAAAAAAAGAATTCCGGCGGATTCAGGAGCCGAATCCGCCGGAAACAGGGGAAGAAAGCGGGGAGGCCTTACTTCGCTTCCGCGTGGAGAGCCGCGAGCTTCGTCAGGAGCTCGTACTTGGCCTTGAAGCGCTTGTCGGCCTCATCCACGAGAGCCTTGGCGCGCTCGGGGTCGAGCTTGGCGAGCTGCTTGAAGCGGTTCTCAACGTTGGCCTGATCCGCGAAGGACAGGGACGGCGTCTTGGAGTCAACCGTGAGCTGCTGCGTCGCCGGGTTGTAGCGGTACAGCGGGAAGTGACCGGTTTCGACGGCCAGCTTCTGGTTGTTGAGACCCGTCGTCATCGAGATGCCGTGGTTGATGCAGTGCGCGTAGGCAATGATGAGCGCCGGACCGTCGTAGGCATCGGCTTCCATCATGGCCTTGACCACCTGAGCGGGGTTGGCACCCATGGAGACCTGAGCCACGTAGACGTTGCCGTAGGTCATCTGCATCAGACCGAGGTCCTTCTTGCCGGCGGGCTTGCCCGCAGCCGCGAACTTGGCGATGGCGCCGAGCGGGGTCGACTTCGAAGCCTGACCGCCGGTGTTGGAGTAGACTTCCGTGTCGAGCACGAGCACCTTGACGTTGTGGCCGGAGGCGAGGACGTGGTCGAGACCGCCGTAGCCGATATCGTAGGCCCAGCCGTCACCGCCGACGATCCAGACGGTCTTCTTGACGAGGTATTCGGCGAGGGAGACGAGCTGTTTGCCGTGCGGGCAGTCGCAGCCGCCGATGCGCTCGCGCAGCTTGGCGATGCGGTCGCGCTGGGCTTCGATCTGCTCGGGCGTGGACTGCTCGGCATCGCGGATTTCGGTGAGGAGCGCCTTGACGTCCGCGGGGGCCTCTTCCTTGGCGAGAACGGTCTCGATTTCCTGGAGGGCGGTAGCGCGGAACTTCTCGAGCGTCATGCACATGCCGAGGCCGAATTCGGCGTTATCCTCGAAGAGCGAGTTGCTCCACGCGGGGCCGCGGCCGTCCTTGCGCTGGCAGTACGGGGTGGTGGGCAGGTTGCCGCCGTAGATCGACGAGCAACCGGTCGCGTTGGCGATGAGGATGCGGTCGCCGAAGAGCTGGGTGACCAGCTTGATGTACGGCGTTTCGCCGCAGCCTGCGCAGGCGCCGGAGAATTCAAAGAGCGGGCGGCAGAGCTGGGAGCCCTGGACGGAAGCGAGGTTGAGCTTGGAGCGGTCGGCTTCGGGCAGATCGAGGAAGAACTTGAAGTTCTCGGACTCGGGGCGGCGAAGCGGAATTTGATCCATCATGCGCAGCGCAGGCTTGGGATTGGGCGTCTTGACCATGGCGCCGCTCTCGTCCTTGACCATCTTGGGCTTGGACATCGGGCAGACCTGGACGCAGAGACCGCACCCGGTGCAGTCCTCGGGGGCGGACTGAAGCGTGAACTTCTTGCCCTTGAGCACACCGGCCTTGCCGTCGGCGGACTTGAAGGTCTCGGGCGCACCGGCGAGATCAGCCGCATCGTAGACCTTGCCGCGGATGGAGGCGTGCGGGCAGACGATGGAGCAGTTCAGGCACTGGATGCAGACGGCGGGATCCCAAACGGGGATCTGGGTGGCGATGTTGCGCTTCTCCCACTGCGTGGTCGCGGTCGGCCAGGTTCCGTCCTCGGGGATGAGGGAGACGGGCATGTCGTTGCCCTGCTGCGCCATGAGTTTGGCGGTGACCTTCTGGACGAATTCCGGCGCCTCGGGCGAGACGGTGGGCGGCATCTTGTAGACACCGGCCGGTGCGGCGGGCACCTGCACCTCCTCGATGGCGTTGACGGCGGCATCGATGCAGTCCCAGTTCTTCTGGACGACGTCCATGCCCTTCTTGGCGTAGGACTTCTCGGCGGCCTTCTTGAGGTAGCCGATGGCGTCCGCAGCGGGGACGATTTCCGCGATCTTGAAGAAGGCGGTCTGCATGATGGTGTTGATGCGGGCGCCCATGCCGGTCTTCTTGGCGAGCGTGATGGCGTCGATCACGTAGAAGCGGAGCTTCTTGTCGATGATCTGCTGCTCGATTTCATCGGGCAGGTGCTGCCAGACCTCGCTCGCGGGGTACGGGGAGGCGAGCAGGAAAGTGGCGCCGTCCTTGGCCTTGGAGAGCATGTCGTACTTCTCGACGAAGGAGAAGTTGTGGCACGCCACGAAGTCGGCGTTGGTGCAGAGATAGGGGCTGCGGATGGGCTTGTCGCCGAAGCGCAGGTGGGAGATGGTCAGACCGCCCGCCTTCTTGGAGTCGTACTCGAAGTAGCCCTGTGCGAAGTTGTCGGTGTGGTTGCCGATGAGCTTGATGGAGTTCTTGTTGGCGCCGACGGTACCATCGGAACCCAGGCCGTAGAACATGCACTCCTTGCGGCCCTCGTGCGCGAGGACGAACTTCTCATCGTACGCGATGGAGGTGTGGGTGACATCGTCGTTGATGCCGACGCAGAAGTGATTCTTGGGGGCGGCGGCAACCGCATTGTCGAAGACGCCCTTGACCATGGCGGGCGTGAACTCCTTGGAGCCGAGGCCGTAGCGGCCGCCGAGCACTTTCGGATAGCGCTTGACGAGGCCCTTCTCCATGGCTTCGCCGAGGGCGGTGCGGACATCGAGGTAGAGCGGATCGCCGAGGGCGCCGGGCTCCTTGACGCGGTCGAGAACGGTGAGCGTCTCGCAGGTCTCGGGGATGGCGGCGGCGAACGCTTCGACGCAGAACGGACGGTAGAGGCGCACCTTGATGACGCCGGTCTTGGCGCCGGCGGCGTTGAGCTTCTCGACCGTTTCATCGCAGGTGTCGGCACCGGAACCCATGATGACGATGACGTTGGTCGCATCGGGAGCGCCGACGTATTCGAAGAGCTTGTAGGAGCGGCCGGTGAACGCCGCGAGCTTGTCCATGTACTTCTGGACGATACCCGGGACGGCGTTGTAGTACTTGTTGACGGTCTCGCGGCCCTGGAAGTAGACGTCGGGGTTCTGGGCCGTGCCGCGCATCACGGGGTGATCGGGCGTGAGGCCGCGGCGGCGGTGCGCCTCGACGAGCTGGTCGTCGATGAGCTCGCGCACGACGGCGGGATCGATTTCGTCAATCTTCTGAACCTCGTGGGAGGTGCGGAAGCCGTCGAAGAAGTGGAGGAAGGGAATGCGCGACTCCAGCGTGGAGGCATGCGCCACGAGCGCCATGTCCATGCACTCCTGGACGGACGTGGCATTGAGCATCGCAAAGCCCGTCTGGCGGCAGGAAAGCACGTCGGAGTGGTCGCCGAAAATCGAAAGGCCCTGATACGCGAGCGCGCGTGCCGAAACATGGAAGACGGCGGGGGTGAGTTCGCCCGCGATCTTGTACATATTCGGAATCATGAGCAGGAGACCTTGCGACGCCGTGAAGGTCGTCGTCAGGGCGCCCGTGGTCAGCGCACCATGCACGGCGCCGGCGGCACCGCCCTCGGACTCCATTTCAATGATGTGGGGCACATTTCCCCAGAGGTTGGTCTGCCCGCGGGCAGCCCATTCATCGCACCATTCCGCCATGGGGGAGGACGGAGTGATCGGGTAGATGGCGCATACTTCGCTGCACTGGAAAGCAATGCGGGCGCAAGCCTCATTGCCATCGACCATGATTTTCTTTGCGGGTTTGGTCATGTTGCTGAGACAATCGGGGTTGATTCTCGAAAAGCACGCGGAAGACGGGGTCTTCCCAAGGTCGGCAGGCGGGGAGGAAAAGATGCTTGCCAACACTGCAATGATAGTACAAAAAAGGGAACGGACGCAAGGTGAATTCTTGCGTCCGTTCCTTCGAAAAACCGATTTTTGCGCGCCCAGCCCGGCAAAACGGGCAAAGGACGGAGAGCGCGCCGTTTCGGCTATCGGGGCTCAGTCCTTGTTGTTCTTGAGGAACTCGCGGACATCGTCGGCCTGGTACACCGAACCGAGCAGGCAGTTCTTCTCGTAGATGAAGTTGGCGTACTCGGGCATGAAGATCTTGCCGGGATCGCGGAGGTCGAACTTCTCCGGGTGATCGCGGAAGAACTCACGGTGAACGCGGCACCACACGAGACGGCCATCGGTGTCGATGTTGATCTTGGTGACGCCGCGGCGGGCGGCGCCGAGGAACTGGGTGGCGTCGACGCCCTTGGCGCCGAGGATCTTGCCGCCGGCCGCGTTGATGCGGGCGACTTCTCCCGGAGGAACGGAGGAAGACCCGTGCATGACGAGCGGGAAGCCCGGGAGCTTCTTCTGGATTTCCTCGAGAATGTCGTAGCGGAGCTTCTGATCGCCGGAGAACTTGAAGGCGCCGTGCGAGGTGCCGATGGCGCACGCGAGGGAGTCGCAACCCGTCTTGGTGACGAAGTCGACGACCTCTTCGGGCTTGGTGTAGACGTGCTCAGCGGCGGTGACGTCTTCCTCGACACCCTTGAGCTGGCCGAGCTCGGCCTCGACGACGATGCCGCGCTTGTGCGCCGCGTCGACGACGCGCTTGGTGATGGCGACATTCTCCTCGTAGGGCTTGGAGGAGGCGTCAATCATGACGGAGGAGTAAACGCCGGACTCGATGCAGTCCATGCAGGTCGCCTCGTCACCGTGGTCCAGGTGAACCGCGAAGATGGCCTCGGGGAAGATTTCATCGGCGGCCTTCATCATGGCCTCGAGCATCTTCTTGTGGGTGTAGCTGCGGGCGCCCTTGGAGAGCTGGACGATGAACGGAGCCTTGCTGCGGACGTTGCCCTCGAACAGACCCATCGTTTGCTCGAGGTTGTTGATGTTGTATGCGCCGATGGCGTACTTGCCGTAGGCGTGCTTGAAAAGCTGTTTGGTGGAAACGATCATGGATAAAACCTGTTGCGCTGAGAGGTTTGAACCGGCAGGATTAAGACACCCCTTGCGGGGACCTGTTCGGGGGTGGAGGATAATCGTTGCCCCCCGGAAAGTCAAGCCGTCGTGCGGGCGCGCTTATCCCGGATTTTTGAGCCCTTGATTGCCGAAGTAAACGCACCTGATTCGATGCGTTTACTTTTGCAATCCTGGACGGGTCGGGGTTCGGGTGCTG
>CASFKR010000013.1 GCA_949295265.1 uncultured Verrucomicrobiota bacterium
CGCAGGGGCAGCCGGTGCGGCAGGTGCCGCCGCCGGGGCGGCAGGCGCTGCCGTCACAGGCTTGATGGTAATCGGCTTAATGGTGATGGGTTTGGGGACGTCAGCCATGGAAAGCTCCTGGAGGGGTCATAGGGAGACCGGCGGAGCGGTCTCCCGGGAACAGTTTGTGAAAGAAAGGGGTGAAAAGAGGCCGGATCAGACGGCCATGACCTCGGATTCCTTTGCCTTGACGGCCTGGTCAATCTTGGCAATCGCGGCATCGGTGGCCTTCTGAATCTGATCGAGCATCTGATCCCGGTCATCTTCCGTGACGGCCTTGTCCTTGAAGAGCGCCTTGATCTTGTCGTTGGCGTCGCGGCGGACATTGCGGACGGCGATGCGCGCTTCTTCGCCCATGTGGGAGGCGACCTTGACCATTTCCTTGCGGCGGTCTTCGGAGAGCTCGGGAATCGGGACGCGGATCTTGCGGCCATCGGAAACCGGGGTCACGCCGATGTTGGCGGCGAGGATGGCCTTGCAGATTTCGTTGGCGACGGAGGGGTCGAAGGGCGTGATGGTGATGAGGCGGGGCTCCGGCGTTGCGATGGAGCCGAGTTCGCGGATGCGGGTGGGTGCGCCGTAGTAGACCGCGGTGATGTTCTCAACGAGCGCCGGGGAGGCTTTGCCGGTGCGGACGCCGTCGAGCTGCTGGTTGAGGTTGGCAAGCGCCCCGTCCATGCGGGTCTGCGTCTCTTGAATAAGCGGATGTGCCATAGGGTGTGTGTTCCTTCCGGTTGCGGGGTGCGCCGGGCGCACCGCCGTAGTTGGGATTCGGTTTGAAAGGGTCAGGGCAGGTAGGATTGATCCTCCTGATTGTTCACGAGGGTGCCGACCTGTTCGCCGGCCACGGCGCGCTCGAGCATGCCTTCCTCGAAGAAGTTGAGGACGAGAATCGGGATTTTATTCTCCTGGCAGAGCGCGAACGCCGCGGAGTCCATGACGCCGATGCCGCGCTCCAGCGCCTGCCGGTACGTCAGGTGTTCGAGTTTGCGGGCATTGGGGTCCCGCGCGGGATCCGACGTGTAAATGCCGTCGACCTTGGTGGCCTTGATGAGAATGTCGGCCCCGACTTCGGAGGCGCGGAGCGCCGCGCAGGTGTCCGTCGAGAAATACGGGTTGCCCGTACCGGCGGCGAAGATGATGATGCGCCCTTTTTCCAGGTGGCGCATGGCGCGCCGGAAAATGAACGGTTCGGCAACGCCGGCCGCCGGGATGGCGGACATCACGCGGACATCCAGCCCGAGCTTTTCAATGGCGTTTTGAAGGGCGAGCGCGTTGATAATGGTCGCGAGCATGCCCATGTAGTCGCCCGCCGAGCGCCCGATGCCCAGCTTTTCCCCGATGGCACCGCGGAAAATATTGCCGCCGCCAAGGACGATGCATACGTCCACGCCCATCTTTTTCACGGCTTGGACTTTGGCGGCCATCTTCGCGACAACGTCCGAATCAATGCATTGACCGGCGGCGCGATTGAGCAGCACTTCGCCGCTCAGTTTCAGAAGAATGCGTTTGTATTTCGGGGCCATACAGAAGGGGGTGCGGCAGTTTTCGCTCGCGACAATGTCATTTAAGCAAAACTGCCGGGTAAAAGCAATGAAAAACAACAGGCTTGTCCCGGATTTTTGAGCCACACGGAGGAAGGTTGTGAAACTCAGCCTCGCGATGAGTTAATTGAGCCACACGGAGGGGCGGAGCCCCCTTCTGAAGTCTCCACTAACGTTCCGACCAAGGTGTCAAATAAGGACTTTTTCTCGGCGGCAGAGCCGCTCAAGAAATCTGGATCAATTATCCCGAAAACAACGGGATAAGCCTGAAAAAAAAAAACAACGGGAAATCCGCCCCGGAATGCTTTTTTGTCCGCGCTTCCGTCCGGGGGTGCCGGAATCGCGTTGAAGGGCATCTGCAGAAAAGGCAGAACGCCCCCGCATCTCTCCGGAAACTCTTTGAGGAAGAGGAGGGCCGCTATGCGGCTGAAGCGTGCCGACATTTTCCATGGACGGCGTCATAAGCATGGCCGGTACGGTAAACGATAACCCCACGTCCCCCATACAGTGACATGGTTACAGACGGACGGGAATTCCGGCTGCCATATCGAATGATCTCCCGAGGTAAACGGAAAATTCTGCTTGTCGAATCGTACGGAAGCCGGCGAGGTCTTCTTGTGCCAGTTTCCGGAGTCTTTTCCCTTGGCCCGAAAATGTGTTCATCAGCCGGGTTGAAGAAAAAAAAAAAAGGCCGCCCCGGCTGTGCATGGCGGGGCGGCGGCTTCGGAGAGGCGATGGACAAGGGGTCAGCGGCGCGTTTCGGGTGCAGGCGCTTGCGCGTCCGTCCGGATCAGCTCCACGCGCGTGATATCCCGCTGCGGAATGGAGCGGATCAGCCCCGGAGAGGTTTCAATCCGGTAAAATTCCGCCGTCTTTTCGATGTACACGCCACGGTAGACGTCTTTGCGGGTGTGCACGATGACGTCCGGAATGAATTTGCGCTCCAGCGTGACCGTGCCCAGCGAGAGTTCCTGGTTGCGCGTAATTTCAATGGATTTGACCGATTCGCCGTAGCCGGGACGCGTAAAGGTGATGGTATGCGGTCCCTGCAGGACATCCGGAATCAGGAGCGGCTCCGAAACCGTGTCGGAGCTTTCATCGGCCGCAACGGTTTTGCCCGCCGCTTTGCCGTCGATGAGGATGGTGACCCCGGCCGGAGCCGTGGAGACGCGGATGGAGCCGACGTTGGCCGCCAGCTTGAATTCCTCGGTCACCTGCTGGTCGATCTTGACGGTCACATTGCGCGCCATCGAGTCGTAGCCCGCCATGTCTACGCGGACGCGATATTCTCCGGCGGCGATTTCCTGCAGTTCCAGCGGCGAATTGCCCTTGAAGACGTTGTCCACATAGACGCGCGCCCCGGCGGGAATCGTGACGACGGTCAGCGAAGAGGGCAGTGCCTCCAGCGGAGCATGGAGCGCAAGCGTGTCTCCGGCGGCCACGCGCATCTGGCTCGTGAATTTCCTGTAGCCCGGCGCCGAAATCTCAATGGAGGCTTCGCCTTCCGGGATGTCCGAGAGCGTGACGGGCGTCGTGCCGCGCGGGAAGCCGTTGACGGAGACGGAGGCGCCCGTGGGCTCGGAGGTCACGGAGACCGCAGCCGTGGAGGAGACGAGTGCCACGTCGAGCTGCGCGGGCGTGCCCGCCGTCAACTGCAGTTCGCTCTGCTGGTCGCGGTAGCCGTTGAGGCGGAATGAGAACGTGTGTCGTCCGGGCGCCTCTTCGGGCAGCAGCAGGGGCGTCACGCCCAGCGTGATGCCGTTGCGCTGAACGGTGGCGCCGGCCGGGCGTGAGAGCAGGAGAACCGGCGCGGACGGCGCCGGCAGCTTGACGTTGAGTTCGTTGTTGGCTGCGGGGTCGACCGTGAATTCCGCAAACGTGGCGGGCGAGCCTTCCGGCGCAAAGCGGATGATGTGCGGACCGGGTTCCAGCCAGACTGTGGCCGGAGCCTGACCGCTCTGCGTGCCGTCGATGGTGAAAGGCGCGCCTTCAATCGAGGCGGAGAGCGCAACCGGGAGTTTCTGCGGTTGCGCGGCCGGTTCCCGCGCAACCGCGGGAGCCGCGAGCAGGAGCGCCAGCGCGGCGAAGGTGCCCGGCAGAGAAGAAAAAAGCGTTTTCATGGGAGAAAAGAGCATCGGAAAGGGGTGATACTTCCAAGGCGGGGACGGACGGCATCCGGGCTAGCGGCGGAGGCGGGATTCGACATCGAGCAGCCGCTTTTCGGCGGCGCGATAGCGGTCATCGGCGCGGTCGGGGATGTATTCGAGGAGCGTCCGGAGCGCCTCCTGCGCCGCCAGCCAGTCGCGCGTATTCGTGCCGTGGTCGGCCTGCCAGTTGAGGTCGTCGAGAATCTCGTTGAGCAGGTTCATCGCCTTTTCGCGTCCGTCAACCGCCAGATCGTACGCCTCGGGTTTGGGTTCGAGCGAATCGAGGTACGAGAGGCAGGATTCGTAGGCGCGGATGGCGTTGAAGAGATTGGCGCGGCTGATGTCGCGCTCCGCAAAGAAGCGGTCGGCATTTTCGAGGGCTTCGTTGGCGCGCAGGATGAGCTGTTCGCGGCTCATGGCAAAGGCCCAGAGTCCGAGTTCGTTGCGCCCGAAGGTTTCCAGTTCTTCGCGGAGCGTCCGGAGGGCGTTGGGGCCAAGGTGGTTGCGCACTTCCACGGTTGCGGCGTGCCCGCCGAGGCAGGCGGAGATGCGGCTCGCATTCCACGTGTTTTCGCGGGGCAGACCCTCGTAGAGCGGCTCGAGCGTCGTGAAAGCCGCCAGTTCAAACTTGCGCGTCAGGTCGCGGCGGCTTTCCGGCTTGAGGACCGCCGATTTGCGCACGCGGCGGCTTGCACCCAAATCGTCAATGGAGACGGTCAGCGTTCCATCTTCCGCGAGGTCCATCTGGTAGCGGAAAATATTGTCGACGGAGGCCTCGGTCTTGACGTACGAGAACGCCAGCGGCATGGGCTCCGGCAGCGGGACCATCTGCGGTTCCGCGGGGGCGTCCTTGCTGAGCAGGATGCGCGCGATGCCCGCAATGAGCACGAGCACGGCGCACCCGATGGCGATGTTGACGGCCAGGGTGCGCAGATTCTTGACGGGGCGCTGCTGGGCGGGGGCGCCCGCCTCTTCGGTGCCGCGGAAGCCCAGGTCGATGGCGCCCGGCTGCTGGGGCGGAGCCGATGCGGTCCCCGCCGATGCGGGGGCGTCTGCCGCAGGCGCGGTGTTCACCGCGGCGCCGGCGGAAAACGCCGGGGCGACCGTCGGCCCCGGCGTCGGGTCCGGCGCCGACATCGGCAGGTTGTCGAACGAGCCGTCCGGATGGGAGAGGCGCAGCTCCGTGTGGCCGATGGCGATGAGGTCGCCCGGTTGCAGAGGGGTGTCGCCTTCAATGAGTTTGCCGTTCACATACGAGCCGTTGACCGTTGCCAGGTCGGCGATGTGAAGCGAGCCGTCTACGGTGAAGACCCGGCAATGCTGCCGCGAGAGCGTTTCATCCGAGATGGCGATGTCGTTGCGATGCGACCGGCCCAGCGAGGCGCCAGCCTCCGGGAGGTCGAATTCCTTACCCTTGTCAGGGCCTTTTTCAACGCGGATTTTGTAGTTCATGGAAGGAGGACAAAAATAGGGAAGGTTCAGCGGCGCAGACGAAGGTGCGTCTGCACGGCGGGCGGAACCGTGTCAGAGTTTGGCGGGACCGGAGGTGGGGGTGACGGGCGGAGGCGTCGGCCAGTCGCCTGCGAGGATGCGGCGCGCGACGGCTTTTGTGTCGAGGGGAAAATCGCCGCGGATCATCCATTTGAGGTAGTTGGGGTCTTCGCGAAGGACATCGCGGAGGCGCTGCCCTTTTTTGCGGCCGAAATTCACCGTGATTTCGCCATCCAGCCAGCGGAAGCGCCCCTCGCGGTCCAGATTGAACGGATCGCGTGGATTGAGCCACGCGTCGAGCGTATCGGGGTCGGTGGGTAAATCCGGGTATTTCCGGAACTGCGCCTGAAAGACGCGCAACGCCGCCTTCGCATCGGCTTCGGCGCCATGCGCATCTTCGAGTTCTTCGCCGCAGTAGAAGCGCATTGCGGCGGCCAGATCGCGCGGCTCGCGCCGGTGGTAAACGCGCAGGGCGTCGAACTGGCGGCGTCCCGACACGTTAAAGTGCATGCCCACGCGGTTGAATTCCTCTTCGAGGAGCGGCACATCGAGGTGCCCGATGCCGAAGCCGCCAAGGTCGCAGCCCCGGAAAAACGCAAAAATCTCCTCCGCTTTCTGCTGGAAGGTCGGCGCATCCTTTACGAGGTCGTCCGTGATGCCGTGAATGGCGATGGTTTCCAGCGGAATCGGAATCGTGGGATTGAGGAGCCAGGTGCGGGAAAAACGCCGTCCGTCCGTGTGCAGCCGGATGGCGGAGAGCTCGATGATCCGGTCCGTCCGCGGGTTGAGGCCCGTGGATTCCAGGTCGAAGAAGACAAGCGGTTTATCAAGGCGGAGAAAGGTCATGCTCTTATCGTATCATAAGTCGCCCCCATAATAAAAGATAAACTGATTTTCCGCGAAAACAGGCTTTCAGCCTCCTTTTCGCCTCCCGCTGTATCCCTCTCCGCAGGGCGGGCATCTGCTCCGCAGATTCTGCCGGCCGACTTCTCAAGCGGTGTTGGTACCGCCAAATCGGAGGAATCGAATTCATCGGAGAGGGGGCAGGTGTGGCAGTGAGGTGGCAGGGAAGCGCGGGTTTCATTCAGCGCAGTCAGGACGTACAGGACGGGACAAGATCGGAATCATCGGAGTTATCGGAATTATCGGAGAGCAAAGCCGCAGGAATCGGCGGCAACTCAGGCGGCGGATTACCGCACTCCGCCGCTTCGCTTGCAGACAATACTGCGCGCTCCGGGGGCGGCGATGAACCACCGTCTGTGATAGCCCGTCGCGCGCTGTTATATGGCCCATCCTGCCTCAGGATATGCTGGTGCCTATCCCGGGGGCGGCTTTTTCAACCGACAGATTGTCGGTGCCCCTGAGGTAGCATGATTCGCCCCTTAGAGGGTCGTGGTGGCGGCTTCGCGCCGCACTGGTGCGTTGGCAGCATCGTGGCAGAGCGGCGGCACTTTTGTTTAGCAGGCTTCGCCGCTATCTGGGGCTACTGGGGCCTCTGGGAGTGGGGCGGCTGACTCCGCTGCGCTGGCAAAGCGCGGGGTAGCGGGCTGTCCTGTACGTCGTGTTCGTCCTGTACGTCCTGTTCGTCCTGTTTCCGGCTCGCTGCGCGGCTTCGCTATGCTGGCTCCGCTCCGACATTTCCGATTCCTCCGGTGATTCCGATTATGGCGTCAGCTGTAACACCTTCAGGCCGGAACGCAGTGGAGACTAAAACGGGGCACCGCCCCTCCGTGCGGAGTAAAAATCCGGGATAAACCGGGGGCGGAAAAAGGGAAGCCGTGCGGCAGGCAGGTATGGTAGACTCAGGGCATCGCGCGGCGGACGTCCCGTGGGGGATGGTGCGGCGCGGGTCTTTCCCGAGGAGGTTTTGCCATGAAATATGCCTTTGCGAAGATGCATGGGGCCGGAAACGATTTCGTGCTGATTGAAGATCCGGACTGTCAGTTTCCGCTGGAGCCCGGCGTCATCCGGAAACTCTGCTCCATGCATGAGGGGCTGGGAACCGAGGGATTGCTGATTCTCCGTCCGCCCAGAGCGGAGGGGCTCGTCTTCACGATGCTGTTTTTCAACCCGGACGGTTCGCGCGCGTCGATGTGCGGCAACGGCTCGCGCTGCGCCGCCTATTTCGCGTATCAGTGCGGGCTCGCACCGCGGCGTCAGGTTTTCGGGACGGATGCCGGCCCCGTGGAGGCGGAACTGGTCGCCATCGGCAAGGCGGAGGCGCAGGTGCGCATCCGGATGACGCCGCCCGGGGACCGGCGGCACGACCTCTCCGTCGGCGGCTGCGGGTTTCTCTATCAGTTTCTGGATACGGGCGTTCCGCATGCGGTGACGTTCGTTCCCGACGTGGATGCCGTGGATGTGGAGACGGAGGGGCGCAGCGTCCGCTATGCGGAAGCCTTTGCCCCTGCCGGAACGAATGTCGATTTTGCGCAGGTGACGGGCCCCTCCTCGCTGCGGGTGCGCACGTATGAGCGCGGCGTGGAAGCTGAAACGGCGGCTTGCGGAACGGGCTGCGCGGCGTCGGCGGCGGCCGCCGTCGAGAGCGGACGCTGCACATCCCCCGTGCGGGTGCTGACCGCTTTCGGCGCAGAGCTGGAATTCGTGTGCGAGCCGGGAGCCGACGGCCTCACGGCGAACCTCCTGATGACGGGTCCTGCGCGCATCATCTGCCGCGGTGAACTGGAGGCGGACTGGCTGGTCGGATGAACCGGATTCTCTTTGAAGCGTCGCAACGGGCGGACGATGGTACCGTTACGTTGCAGGGTGCCGAGGCGCACCACATTGTCACCGTGCTCAAGGCGGTACCCGGGAATCTCCTGCGGCTCGGCGAGGTGGACGGCTTGCGCTATGACGAGGCGGAAGTCCTCGAAGTGCGGGCGGCCGAAGGCGTCGTCCGCGTCCGGCCGGGCGCGGGGCGTCCGCCGCTCCGGCGCGCGCCCTGCGATCTTCTGCTGGCGCTGCCGCGTCCGCAATGTCTGCGCCGCCTGCTGCCGCAACTGGCCATGTTTGGCGTGGGGCGCGTCTATCTGACGGCGGGCAAAAAGGTGGAGAAGGCGTATTGGGGCAGCACGTTTCTCAAACCGGAGCTGATGCGCCCGCTTCTGCTGGAGGGGCTCATGCAGGCCGGGGATACCCTTCTGCCGGAGGTGCGGCTGGTACGGCGCCTCAAGCCGCTCGTGGAGGACGAACTGCCCGCGCGCTATGAGGCGCGGCGGTGCTGGTTTGCGCATCCGGACACGCCGGGCGACGTGCGCAGCGCCGAGGCGGTCCCGGCGGTGGCGCCGCTCATGGCCGATGACGATGTGCGCGCCGCGCTGGCGGCGCCGTCCGCTTCGCCGGGGCTTCTGGCGATCGGCCCCGAAGGCGGCTGGTCGCCTTACGAGGTGCAGATGTTCAGCGCGCTCGGGTTTCGGCGCGTGTCTCTGGGCGACCGCATTTTCCGCACGGATACGGCCGTTGTGAGTCTGCTTGCGCGCTTCGGTTAGCGCGGGCTTATCCCGGTTTTTCGGGATAATTTATCCAGGTTTCTTGAAAGATGGTTCCTGTAGCCTCTTTTCAAGACTAGATTCTCTTGAATAGTCCGCCAATACTTTTTCACCCGAAAGTTCAGTAAAATAACTTTGCTGTCGCTCCAATGGTTGCGCTGGCTTTGTTCAGGCGGCTCTGCCGCCGAGAAAAAGTCCTTATTTGACACCTTGGTCGGAACGTTAGTGGAGACAGAGTCCGTGTGGCTCAATTTTCTAAATTCTTCGCGAGGCTGAGTTTCACAACCTTCCTCCGTGTGGCTCATAAATCCGGGATAAGCCTGTTAGCGCGGCGAGCCCTGCGCGCGGGAGGCGTCCGCCGCCTCCGCCAGGAGAGCATCCACCTCGGCGGCGGTCGGCACGGAGGGCGCGGCGCCCGCGCGCGAAACGGCGATGGCCGCCGCGGCAGTGGCGCGGCGGAGCGCCGCCTCGTACGGGCTGTTTGCCGCCCGTGCCGCGAGGAAGAAGCCCGTGAAGGTGTCGCCCGCCGCAGTGGTGTCGACCGCATCCGCCGGAAAGGCGGGGGAGAACAGCGGCGCCGCGCCCGGCTCCGCCAGCCAGGCGCCGGCCGCTCCGCGCGTCAGCACGAAGGTCGCTTCCGGGAAGCCGCGCCGCAGCACTTCGAGCAGCGTCTCCGGCGCGGCATCGGGCGGCAAGCCCGGTCCCACGAGCGTCGTGAGCGCCGCCGCTTCCGTTTCATTGAGCAGAAACAGGTCCACCAGCGCAAGCGGGAAGTCCGCAATGCGGGCGTTGAAGGGCGACGGGTTGAAGATGGTGCGGATGCCCGCCTCCCGCGCCAGCGCGATGGCTTCCGGACCCGCTGCGGTTTCATTCTGTGTCAGGAGCACATCGCCGGGGCGGGCGTCGCGCAACGCTTCGCGGACGTGCGCGGGCGTAATCGTGCCGTTGGCGCCGGGCGTCACGATGATGGCGTTGGCTCCGGCGCGGTCTACGAGGATGACCGCATGCCCCGTTTCGGTTGGCACCGTGCGCAGGTGGGCGGTGCAGACGCCCGCCGTGCGCAGATAGTCGCGCAATCCTTCGCCGTCCGGACCGATGGCGCCGATGTGCGTGACCGGTGCGCCCGCACGCGCCAGCGCGATGCTCTGATTGAAGCCTTTGCCGCCCGGAAAGAGCGCAAAGGCGTCCGCCGCCTCGGTTTCTCCGGGCGCAACGAAATGGTCGAGCGTGTAGACGCGGTCGATATTGATGGAGCCGAGGTTGTAGATCATTGTTTTGTTTTGCGCGAGGGCTGCCTGCGGTTTACCGGAGCCCGCTTACTTGTAGCATGTGAATTCTTTGATAATCGGCTCGTCCACGGCCCGGGTGATTTTCAGCCTTGCGGCGGTGACGTTCCTGCCGAGTTCGATAATCCGTTTGTGGCCGATGCAGTGCGCGGAGAAGCAGGGCTTGAAGCCGTTGCCTTCGTCCGTCTCGACGGTGAATTCGCGGACCCGTTCGCCGTAGTGGATGTCCTCTTTGATGACGATATGGCGAATCAGTTCGGGCACTTCGAGAAACCGGTCACGTGGTTGGCCACGAGCACGGCGTATTTCGCGCCCATTTTTGATGCCGCCTGAAGCCACTGGTCGGTATTTTCGTCCGTCGGAGCGAAGGATGACGCCGGCATTTTATCCGGCGAGCGTTTCCACTGCGAAGGCGGCAGGTCTGGATGGTAGGTCTCCATACAGTGGTGGATGATGACGCCCATTTCGAGGTCGGCCCACTCTTCCTGTCGCGGTGTCGGGAACGGGATTTTCGGCATGGCTGTCTTCTCCTGCATTGGCAAGGGTTGTCTCGGATGATTGTGTGCCGCCATGTGCAGCGGCCGGGAAGGTGTCGTTTTTTTCAGTGCAAGCGGCGCTGCGCCTTACCAGAGCCCGCCGACCGGCGGCAGAAAGGCGCGCACGCCGTCGATTTCCGCCTGGTCGAGCAAAACCATGCAGAGGCGGTCCACGCCCAGGGCCGCGCCGCCCGAGGGCGGCATCGCCGCGAGCGCGCGCAAGAAGTCTTCATCGAGCGCGAATGGCGTTTCGCCGAGCGCGATTTTTTCGGCGCGGGCCGCTTCGAAGCGGGCGCGCTGTTCGGTCGGGTCCGTGAGTTCCCCGAAGGCATTGGCGAGTTCGATGCCGCCGAGGTATAGCTCCCAGCGTTCGGCAACGCGCGCATCGTCGGGGCGCAGCCGGGAGAGCGAGGCGGCCTGCGCCGGGTAGTCGATGAGCACCACCGGGCGGTCGCGCGGGAGCGCCGGCTCCACGGCGAGCGCCATGTCGGTATCGAACCGTTCCGCGTCAAAATCCGCCACGGGATCCCAGCCCGCATAGCGGCGGAAGGCCTCGCGCACGGTCAGTTCCTCCCAGGGGCCGAAGAGGTCGATGGCGTTCCCCTGGTATACGATGGGCGCGGGTTCCGCATGAAGGCGCAGCGCCGCGCGGCGCACGAGCGTCACCGCGTCCGCGAGGACATCCCGGTATCCCGCATGCGCGCGATACCATTCGAGCATCGTGAACTCGGGCGCATGGCGGGCGCCGCGCTCGCCTTCGCGGAAGCAGGGGCCCAGCGAGTAAATGCGCGGCAGCCCCGCCGCCAGCAGCTGCTTCATCTGCAGTTCCGGCGAGGCGCGCAGGAAGGCGCGCCCGCTGGCCGGGGGACGAATGTGCGGCTCATTGGCGGGCGCCGGGATGCGCACCGGGGTTTCCACTTCCACGAAGTCCTGCCGGTCCAGCGTTTCACGCAGCGTGGCAAGGATGTGGCAGCGGTGTGGCAATGTTTCGAGGAGCAGCGGAGAAATCATAGGGAGGCAGGAGCCCGTCAGGCGGGCAGGGGAGCGGAAGCGGGGACCACGTTGGGCCAGCGGACAACGATGCCCAGCACGATGCGGAGCATCTGCTCCATTTCTTCGAGGCATGCGAATTCGGTGAGCGAGTGGAAGCGGTAGCCGCCGGTGCCGAGGTTCGGGCAGGGGATGCCGCGCGCCGAGAGGTGCGCGCCGTCGGTGCCGCCGCGGATGGCGCACACGGCGGGCGTGAGCCCCGTTTCGCGGATGGCGTCCAGCGCGACGTCCACGAGGAACGGGCACGTCTTGAGCGCGTCTTCCATGTTGCGGTACTGGTCGCGCAACTCGAGCGTGACCGTACCGGCGCCGTAGCGCGCGCACAGCGATTGCGCGAGTTCGCGCAGGAAGGTTTTGCGCGCTTCGAAGCGTTCGCAGGAGTGGTCGCGGATGATGAGCTCGAGTTTGGCAGCGGCAACGGTTCCGGTGACGCCGACCGGGTGGTAGAAGCCTTCGCGGTCTTCCGTCTGTTCGGGACACTCCTCCGGCGGCAGTGCGTTCAGCACCGCCTGCGCCATTTTGACGGCATTGCGCAAGATGCCTTTGGCACTGCCCGGATGCGTGTTGACGCCCTGAAAGGTGAAGGTCGCCGCCGCCGCATTGAAATTCGCACACTCGAAGATGTGCGGCGCGCTGCCGTCCACCGTGTACGCATACCGGGCACGGAAGCGCTTCTCCTGAAAATGGTCGACGCCGCGGCCGATTTCCTCGTCAGGCGTGAAGGCGATGGAGACCGCCGGATGCGGCGGTGCATCGGCGGACAGCAGCGTGCGTGCGAGATGGACGAGGATGGTGAGCCCCGCTTTGTCGTCGGCGCCGAGGAGCGTCGTGCCGTCGGAGGTGATGATGGTTTTCCCGATGCACCCCGCCAGCTCCGGCGCCTGTGCGGGGTCCAGCGCCACATCGCCGAGCAGGATGGGGGAGCCGTCGTAGTTGCGGATGACGCGCGGGCAGACGTTGTCGCCGGGTACATCCGGGGAGGTGTCCAGGTGCGCAATGAAGCCAAGCGGCGGCACGTGTTCGAGCCCCGGACTGGCCAGAATGTGCGCGTACAGCACGCCATCGTTGGAGACTTCCACCTCGGTGCAGCCGAGGGTGTGGAGTTCTTCGGCAATGCGGTACGCAAGCCGCAGTTGTCCGGTGGAAGAAGGGGAGGAGGCAGAGGCTTCGTCGGACGTGGTTCCGAAGCGGACGTAATCGAGAAAGGTCTGAAGCATGGGACAGAAATTCTGATAAATCCGGACGCGGGGCTCACGCATCGTTTCCGACCGTGAGTCTGTCCTTCCAGCATAGCCTTCCCTCTCAAAACAATCAAGGCGCGACCAGGCGAAGCGGCGTCCGTATTGCCGGCGCACGGCGGTTCCTTTTCCGATATTCCTGTTTTCGGGGACAGGAATTGGAGAAATCAGAGAGAGGGCGAAACGGGCTTTTGTGGAAAGAGAAAAAGAAAATTGTTATACTGGAGGCATGAATGGAAGCCGCAAATTGCCGATTGGGATTCAATCCTTCGAAAAACTCCGCACAGAGGGATACCTCTATGTGGACAAGACGGATTTGGTCTACAAACTGGTTACAGAAGGATCGCAGTACTTTTTGTCGCGTCCGCGGCGTTTCGGCAAGAGTCTGCTGACCACGACTTTTCGCGCCTACTTCGAGGGTCAGAAAAATCTCTTTAAAGGCCTTGCCATTGAGAAACTGGAGAAGGAGTGGAAGAAATATCCGGTTTTCTATCTGGATTTCTCACGTGCGGGCGATTCGTATGCAGACGTGGAAGCCCGTTTCACCGTTTGGATGGGTGAACTGGACAAACAGTTCAAATGCAGAACGTCCGGTTATCCGAATCTTTCCGAACGGTTCGGCGCACTCGTTAAAAGGGTCTCCAAAAAATATGGGCCGATTGTTTTTCTGGTTGACGAGTATGACAAGCCGCTTTTGGGAACGAAGGGCGCGGAACGCGAGCGCATCCGTTCTCTCTACAAGAAAATTTTCGGCAACCTGAAAGGGTTGGGTGAGTATTTCCGTTTTGCGTGGCTTACCGGCATCACGAAATTCGCGAAGGTTTCTGTCTTCAGCGACCTCAATCAGCTCAACGTCCTTTCGATGAACAAGGCGTACGCTGCACTTTGCGGCATCACGCAGACTGAACTGGAGGAAAATTTCAGCCCGGAAATCGATTCGCTGGCAGCGGCGAAGAAGCTTACCCGTGAGGCATGCCTCGGTAAACTCCGCGAGATGTATGACGGCTATCGTTTCTGCGAGGAGGAGGAAATTCCTGGCGTTTATAACCCGTTCAGCCTCATCAAAGCTTTCGGCGAGGAGAGGTTCGGCGCCTACTGGTTTGAGTCCGGGACGCCCTCCTCGCTCATCAACTTCCTCAAAAATAACGTTGACAAACTGCGCGAACTTCCCGCGCAGGACGAGATTGTCGTCAGTGCCGCCACACTCACCAGTGCGTACGAGGACAACAATGACCCGCTCACGTACCTTTACCAGTCCGGGTATCTGACCATCAAAAGCTACGATGCGGAGATTCTCCGGTACACCCTCGATTTTCCGAATGACGAGGTGCGGTACGGTTTTCTGAATGCCCTCATTCCCTACGTCACGTATAAAAAGTTCGCCAATGGTGACAAACTTGAGATTGACCAGTTTGCTCTGGATTTCAAGGCCGGGAATACGGCATCCATCATGGATCGGTTGCGGAGTCATCTCTCCAAACTTCCGTACCACAATGGGCCGGATGCGGCGATGAAGGCGGAAACCGTTTTCCGCAACGTGGTCGCCAGCATTTTCCTGCTGACCGGTCAGATGGTTCACACGGAGAAGCACACGTCTCAGGGGCGCATTGACAGCGTGGTTGAAACGCCCGCGCACGTCTACCTCTTCGAGTTCAAGGTTGACAAACCCGTGGAAGAGGCGCTCGAGCAGATTGAGCGCAACGGGTACGCAACGCCCTACGCAACCGATTCGCGTACCATCCACAAAATCGGCGCCGTCTTCTCCACGAAAACCCGCACTCTCTCCGACTGGCGCGAAGTCCTGTAGCGAGGCGGCGGTGCGGCGGGGCGGCGGTTGCCGCCTTTTCTGCCGGTCGGCATTAACCGACCGGCCTCAGTCGGTCGCGCATGAGTCGGCCGGCCACTCCGAGGCCGGGCGGCTGACCGCCGGGGGATCGTCCGCACCTGGTTCGGAAGGTCAGTGGAGGCTGGAGAAGGGGGGCTGCCCGCATGTGGCTCAACCGATTCTGAATCCCCCGCGCACGGCGCCGCCGGCGGCGAAAAAAAAAAGCGCCGGACAGCGTCCGACGCTTTCGGGAGGATGAGCGGATGGGTGTCAGGAGACGATGACGCCCGTCACGGAGCCGAAGGCACAGGCGGCATTGGCTTCGTCGGTGTCAATGTGCATGGCCAGCGCGTACTTGTTGCTGACGCGGATGAGCACATCGCTGTAGGTGACGGCGCGCGGAGCGGTTTCCAGACGCACCGAGACCAGCTGCCCGTTGGCAACCCCGAAACGGTCCGCATCGGCAGGCGTCATGTGGATGTGGCGCTTGGCGATGATGCAGCCCTGCGTCAGTTCGAGCTCGCCCTTGGGTCCGATGAGCTTGATGCCGGGCGTGCCGGCCACGTCGCCGGAGTCGCGGACGGGAACGTCCTTGAGACCGAGCGTGCGGGCATCCGTGAAGGAGAGCTCCACCTGATTGTCTTTGCGGACCGGTCCCAGCACCGAGACCATCAGTTCGCCTTTGGGTCCCACGAGCTTGATTTTCTCGTTGGCGCAGACGAACTGACCCGGCTGGGAGAGGGCTTTGCGGGATTCCAGCTGAGCGCCGGGCCCATAGAGAACTGCGACGGCTTCATCGGTGAGGTGAATGTGGCGTGCAGAGGTTTCAACGATGAACGATTCGGGCATAACAGACTACCGTTGTTGCGACAGTTGAATGAAAAACGCCGGTCACGGAGACCGGCAGGGAAGGGGAGAGGGACGGGCGGATCAGCAGCCTTGCGTGACGACCTTGTAGGTTTCGCGGGCGATCATGAGTTCCTCATCGGTCGGCAGGACCATGACCTTCGTTTTGGATTCCGGTTTGGTGAGGTAGCAGGGACCGCGGAGCGTGCGGTTGGCTTCGGAATCGTAGTCGACGCCGAGGCAGGCGAGGCGGGAGAGCACGAGGTCGCGCGCCTGCCAGGAATTTTCGCCAATGCCGCCGGTCAGCACGATGGCATCGGCACCGCCCACGAGCGTGTAGTACGCGCCGATGTACTGGACGATGCGGTGTGCCCACATCTGGAGCGCCAGCTGGGCGCCGTGGTACCCCGCGGCCGCATGCTCCACGATGTCGCGCATGTCGTTGGAATTGATGCCGCCGACACCGAGCAGACCCGACTGCTTGTTGAGCAGATTGTCGATTTCGTCGGCGGTCATGCCCTTGCGGACGAGTTCGAGCACGACGGCGGGGTCGATATCGCCGGAGCGCGTACCCATGACGACGCCGGCCAGCGGGGTCAGACCCATCGTGGTGTCGAGCACCTTGCCGTTCTTGATGGCGGCGAGCGAAGAGCCGTTGCCGAGGTGGCAGGTGACGAGGTTGACCTCATCCACCGGCTTGCCGAGGAATTCAGCGGCGGCGTCCGTGATGAAGTGGTGGCTCGTGCCGTGGAAGCCGTACTTCCGGAAGCCGTACTTCTGGTAGTAGATTTCCGGGATGGCGTAGTGGGAGGCGTAGTCGGGCATCGTCTGGTGGAATGCCGTGTCGAAAACGCCGACGTTGGGGACGCCCGGAAAGATGGTCTGGCACGCTTCGATGCCGCCGATGTTGGCGGGCATGTGGAGCGGACCGAAGGGGACGAGTTCGCGCACCTTGGAGAGCGTCTCCTCCGTCATGAGCGTCGCTTCGCGGAAGATTTCCGCACCGTGCAGAATCCGGTGCCCGATGGCATCGATTTCGCGCAACGTCTTGATGACACCCGTTTCCGGATTCGTGAGGGCTTCGCAGACGAGCTGGATGGCATCGGAGTGATTCCGGGCGATGACGGGCTTTTCCGTCTTCGGGCCGTCACCGCGGCGGTAGACCATGTTGGCGGAGCCGGAAGCAATGCGCTCGACAACGCCGTTGGCGAGGCGTTGCTCCCCCTGAATCTTGTAGAGCGTAAATTTCAGGGAGGAAGAGCCGGCGTTCAGAACGAGAATCGTGTCGATATGGCAGGGCATGGATTTTCTGCAAGCGAGGTTGAACGGGAGCGGGACGCGGCGTTCGGCTTTACACGGGAAGCGGCGGCAGCTGGTCGCCGTTGGCCTTCATCCGTTCGCGCCAAGTCTCAGGAAAGTGATTCCGGTACCAGTTTTCGATGGTTTCCTCCACATCGCAGGGCGGGCACACCCAGTGATCGGCCGGCGCGGGCTTTCCGTTGAAAACGTAGCCGAAAAGCGCACTCTGGCGGCGGAGAACCGCATGCTGGTACGAGGTGATTTTGACGGGGTTTACCTGCTCCCACATATAGGAGCGACGGCTCAGTTCCCAGAATTCTTTTTCGGCTTCTTCTCGGGTCATGTCGGGGTTCCTTAAGATATGCAGAGCTGCTGTGTCGCAAAGCGACCAGGTTGAATATGGAACCGGAATTCTACTCCAAACCCCGCCGCTCGGCAAGGTGCCCGCGCCGCGCCGACGCCGCGAGGATCGGAATCATCAGCGTCATCGGAATGACCGGGGGGCGAAGCCGCTGCGTCCGAGGCGGCGGAACCGGCAGGCTTCCTGTGGAAAATCCGTTGTTTTTACACGGAGAAACATCGAACCTTTTGCGAATCTGCAGCCATGCAGAGAACAGAATTTCCGCAGAAATCCGCAAAAATGCGGAAAACACTCTGAAGTGGTTCGGAAAAGGGGTATTTTTACACTGAAAATCCGCGGTCCGGCAGATTTCCGTAGGCGCGGCATCAACGTTGTGTTATCGTGCACCGCACTTTGCCGGGCATGGTGCCCCGCAAAACAACCACAAGAGAGGACTTTCCCATGATTTCTTCTACGAAAAGCCTTCCCTTTGCGATTGCTCTTGCGATTGCTTTGGCGCCCGCCGCCCTCGCTCAAGGAGAAAAGACAACTTATCCCTATGAAATCGGCTCCTTCGATCCGACCGCCGCGGAACTCCGCGGCACGGCGTTCCTGTCGGAGGACCAATGACCGGACTTTGTCATCTACGACTACACCGCCGCAGATTACGCGATTCTCGTCGATGCGCTGAAGCGGTATCTCGCTTCGCACCGCGCCACCCGGCTGCAGTTCTCGCTCTACGTCACGTTCGACAATTACAGCCGGATCCCCGCCGAGGCGGCGTATGACGGCGAGACGAAGAAGTACTGGGACGGCCTCCTCGGCCAGGCGCTGGCCGAGGCAAAGGCATGGTACCGGGAGCGCGATGAATCGTACTGGACGTATACCTGCAATCTGCATCCGTCGGTGAGCTCCTCCAGCTGGGGAACGACGACAGCCGTGCAGCTGCCGACGGATCCGGCTTCCGGCTTCGACTACCGCCTCGTGTACCTCAACCTCACGACGGGCGGCCGCACGGGTGTCGACAACGAGCGGGCCGTCCGCGACGAAATCGAGCGGCTGGTCGCCACGGGCGGCGCGTTCGATGGGTGCACGCGCGAAAATGATTTGATGACGGATTACGAGAAGGTCGCGAAAATCTGGGCCTGGATCAACAGCAACACGAAATTCTGCACCTGCACGGATTCGGCGTACGGCATTTTCCTCTACAAGGACGCCAGCGGGTTCCGCGGCACCAGTTTTGCACATGCGGAAGCCTTCTGGCTGCTGCTCGAGCGCGCCGGTATCGCCTCGCGCTATGTTTCCGGAAAAATGGCCAACTACGGAGAAGGCCGCGCGTGGAACTGGGTGAAGATTGCGGACGAATGGTATTTCTCCGATTCGTGTTATGGAAAGAATGCCGGCGGAACGGTCATGCTCAAAGGCTTCCAGGATGCCACAGCCCCTTCGTATCTCATCGATGCATCCTTCGATGACGGTTCTTTCGAGACAACGAAAGCCGCGACGGACTTCGTTCTTTCCGCCGGCAAGCCGACGCGCGACTCCGGCTCCGTCAACGCCCGGGACGGCGGTACGCCGCTCCGGTGGAAGTTCACGGACGGTACGCTGACCATCCGCGCCACCGGAACGACGGGCGCGATGCGCGACTTCGCCGACGGCACCGCCGACGTGCCTTGGAAGAATTACCTCAACGCCATCACGGCGCTGGAGATTGAGGAGGGCGTGACCTATCTCGGCGAAAACGCCTTCCGGAATGTGCCGGGGCTCAGCTACGAGGCTTGTCAGGCTACGCTTCCGGAGGGGTTGGGGCTCGGCGCTTATGCCTTCCGGGATCAGCAGACGGCGATTACGCCGACACCCTCGCCGGATCCGGAGGAGCCCGCCATCACCCTTCCTGAGGGTGCGGGCGACGGCGCGCCGTTCGATGAAACGGCGCAGACCGCGCTCCGGGAAGCCGCCCGGCAGCACGGTCTTTCCGCGGTGAATGCGGTCATCGGCCGCGCCAACGGCCGGACGATGTCCACGGCTGAGATGAACACGGTGCTGACCTGCTTCACGGGGGACAGCCTCATCACCGCCGACCCCGATGCGCAGACGCTCACCGTGGCGGTTGTGTTCCAGGTCGCCGGGATGTCGTGGGAGGATGGTCAGCTGCGGATTGTCGCAACGGCAACGGCGGCCGACGGCTCAGCCCTTTCCGTGACCGGAACCGCGCAAATCGCGTTCGAGGAAGTCGACTCGAGCGGCACCGCAACGGGCACGCTGCATACCGTTGAACCCGTCCGGGAAAGCGGCAGGATCCCCTTTACGTGGAACCCCGCCGCCGACGGCGAGAGCGCCCCCGGCACGCGCCTCTTCCGCATCCGCATCGCCGCGCCGTAAGCGTCCGCCCGGCGCATCCATCCGGCATTTCACCCGCTGCGGCGGCCCTGCAGTGCCCCGCCGCGGGGGAATGTGTGCCCGGTGCCCGCACCGCCTCAGGCGGTCGTCTCCGCCGCCTCGTCGGCCGCCGCTTCCGCGGTCACGACAGCCGCCGCCTCCTCAGGGTCGTCGACCTCCTCCGGGAGCCAGTTGGCGTTCACCGTCGAACCGGCCTTATTCAGGAGCGTGATGAGCTTGCGCGCCGATGTGTTGATGCTTTTGCCCTTCACGCTTGCGATGACGTCCAGACTGTTGACCGAGTCGGAGAATTTTTCCAGTTTGTCCTTGACGCCCTTGAGGCGCTTGTAGAAATCTTCCAGACGCTTGATGAGCGTTCCGGTTTCCTCCAGCATCGCCTTCTGGTTCTTCGCCAGCGCTTCCTGGCGCCACGCCAGGTCGATGATGCGGAGCAGGAGAATGATGTTCGTGGGGCCGACGATGAGCACATTTTCTTTGAGCGCATTTTCCCAGAGGTCTGGACTCTCCGCGAGCGCCGTCTGCAACGCATTGTCGTTGTAGAGGTAGAGCAGGACGAAATCGAGCTTCGCGTGCCCCGGCTGGGCGAAATCATAATACCGTTTGTCTGCCAGCTCCTTGACGTGCCGGCGGACCGATTCGCAGTGCGCCGCGCGGAGCCGCTTCCTTTCCTCCTCATCCGTGGCGTTCACATAATCCATGTACGCCGTCAGCGAGACCTTGGCGTCGACGATGACATCGCGCCCATCGGGGAAATGCAGGATGAAGTCGGGAATTCTGCGGTGGTGATCTTCGGTCTCCCCGGCATTTGCAATGGTGACCTGCTCTTCGAAATGGACACCCTTCACGAGGTGGTACTTTTCGAAAATGACGCGCAGCTGGCTTTCGCCGAAGTTACCCTGCGTCTTCGTTTCTTCCCGCAGCGCGCGGGCCAGGTTCCGCGCCTCGTCGCCGATGTCGCGCGTGGTTTTGACGGCTTCCTGGAAGGAACCTTCGAGCCGCGCAATGATGTCGCGCTGATCCTGTGAATTTTTGGTGAATTCCGTGCGCATGCCCTCGAGGCTCGTGAGCAGCGGCGTGATGATGGGGGAGAGGCGCGACTGATTTTCCGCGATGAGCGCCTCGGCGCGTTCCTTGAGAATGGCTTCGGAAGAACTGCGGAAGGTTTCCTGGATGAGCTTTTCCTGCGCGGCAATGGTCTGGTCGCAGTGTTCGCGAATGGTCTTGAGCTGCTCCGCCGCCTGCGCCTTGAATTCCTCCATGCGGCGGCCCTGACTGTTTTCGAGGTCTTTCAGGCGCTCGGTGTAATCTGCGCGCAATTCTGCGTTGCGCTTTTCGGCCTCTTCGCGCTGCTCGCGCAGACGGGTTTCGAGGCTTTCCTTTTCGGTTTGGAGCGCGACCTTTTCCGTGCGCAGCTGCGCGCATTCGCGCACGGTTTCATCGCGCTCCGCCGTGCGGGCGGAGAGCTTTGCGTCCTTCGCGTCGCGTTCCGCGCGAAGGTTGCGGATTTCGTTTTGGTCGAAGAACCTGCAGAGGGCGCCGCCGATAAGAAGGAAGAGAACGGCAACAACAGCAATAGTCATTGAGAGACGGGTGGGGGAAAAATCAGCAGACTTCGGGCAGGCGCGTGGCAAGCAGCGCTATGGAAAAGGGCGGTCCCGCAGGAAGGCGTCCCGTATTCGAGAAGCCATGCAGGAGGGCGCTCAGGACGTGCCCGGCAAAGGCATCGGCAAGTGTGCGGAAGCCGAAGGCGTTGAGCCCGGCGTACAACGGGTAAATGGCGGTTACCGGTGGCAGGGGCGTGGCACGGGCGCCGGGCGCCATGTGCGTGAGCATGTGCTCGGCGCGCTCGGGCGTGGCGACGCGCCCGAGCAGGAGCCACGGGGCGGCGGACGGCTCGTTGTAGGTGTCGCGTTCGGCGCACCAGCAGTGCTCATTGGCGGCGTCGTGGAGTTCGACGTGTTCGGAGCGCAGTTCGAGTTCCGGGCGGACCAGACCCAGCGCATGGGCGATGCGCGAGAGGTTGTCGGCATCGAACGCCATTTGCGCGGTGAGCGTCAGCGAGCGGGAGCCGCCCGGGCTGTTGTAGAGCGCATCGGGCCGGCGATAGCGGTTCTGGAAGGCCTGGTGGCGCGCCATCAGGAGCGGAAAGATGGTGCGCAGACGGACTGGCGAGCAAAGGGCGTCGCGGTAGAACTCGAGTTCGACCCACGAGAACAGGGGTGCCGCCGGTGTTGCGTGCAGGGAGGTGAACGCCTCCTGCCGGAGGAGCGGATCGGAGAAGTTCGGAACCGCGTCGCGGACGGTGCTGGAATGCCTGGCCAGGACGGAAACCGCAACGGCTTCTTCCGGCGCCAGCGGGCTGGCCGAGGGGGCGGAGGCTTCATCGACGGTTCGGGACAGCAGATCCCGCCCCGCGTCCTGAAAGGCGCGGATGGTCCCCGATGAATAGTCAGAATTGGGCATGGGAGGCGCGGAGAGAAGGCGGTCTCCGCTACCGAAAAGAAAGGCGAAGAAAGGTGCGCGGGGGAAGCCGCGCGTAGTCCGGCGGAAAGGCGGTTACACGGTCGCAAAGGGAATATAGGCGCCTTGCATCCCGTTTCGGTACGAAGCGAGAATTTCCGTGGCACGGGCGTGTCCGGGTTGGCAGGCATACAGGGCGCGGGCCGTGTAGAGCTCGCGGAGCTGGGCATTGCGCAGCGACGTGTCGTTGTAATCGGGACGGTTGGTCTCGATGGCGCGTCCGGGCGTGGCAATGGCGTGGCCGGTGGCACCGGGCTCGGCGAGGAGACGCTCGAGGTCGGGGACGGCTTCGGGGGTAGGCGCATCGAGCAGACAGAGGCAGACGGTGCGGATGTGGGAAAAGGCGTGGCCCATGGTGAGCTCGGAGAGCTTGCGCAGGAGTGCGGCGGGGGAGCCGCCGATGCGCTGGAGCGCGAGCAGCGAGACATCCATGGGGGAGACGGAGCGGCCGAACTGACCCATGCCGGTGTAGTTCCAGCCCTCGTCCCAGGGCGCATCGAGGGTGCGCAGGAGCAGGGTGCGCCCGGTGTCGTCGCCGAGGAAGGCGAGGAGCTGCGCGGCGGCGAGGTTGTCGGGCTGGCCGGCGAGGCGTTGGCGCAGGATGGGGCGCGCGGCATCGGGGTTGGCGAGGAGGCGCGCGGCGTCGGTGTTGGGGTCGGTTTCGTCGGGTTCCGGAACGTGGTCGGTGTCGGTGAGCACGCGTTCGGGCAAAAGGCCGAGCTGCACGAGTTCGTGCTGAATCGGGCGCAGCGCGATGCCGCGCACCGGGAGGTTTGCGCGGGCGGCTTCCGCAGCGATGCGTCCGGCGGCAAAGCCCTGGTTTTGCACGTCCGCCATCATCCGGATGAGCGGCATCGCATCGCGGTCGGCGGAAACGGCGAGCCCCGTGACGAGGATGCGCTCGAGCCCTTGCGGCGTGAGGGCGCGCAGGGGCACATCCGCCGTGAGCGGGTCATGCGTCGGCGGCACCACCATGAACAGCGGCGAAAGCGTGTATCCGTGCGTGTCGAAATTCGACGAGGCGACGCACACGGTGTCGTGGTAGGTGCGCCCGGCATAGAAATCGACGGGGTGCAGCACGACGTCGCCGCGGATGCGCCGCCGTTCGCGGGTGCCGAGGATGGATGCCGTGTCGAAATGCTCCGGGTAGCGCGCATGCGCCGTCACAAAGGCGCGTGTGGCGTCGACCACATCGGAATCGAGGACGAAGGTGAAATCGTTGTTGGTGTAGGAGATGCCCAGCTGGATGGGCGAGACGCCCGCCCCCTGCACGGCGGGTTCCCGCGACAGGGTTTCGAGGGGCTGCGCGCCCGCCGCCGCGGCAATGTCGCCGTTGCCGGTGGCATCGACGACGGCCCCGGCGCGGATGATGCCCGTGCCCCACGGGCACGAGACCAGCGCGCCGCACACGGTGTCGGCTGTGCCGCCCGGTTGAATCGCCGCCGCCAGCGCCAGCGTCTGCGGCAACACGCACACGCCGCTCGCGAGCGCTTCGCGCAGAAACCAGTCCGCCCGCCAGTCGCCGTTGAATCCGCCGTCTCTGTTGTTGCGGTTGCCGGGGGCAACGGCGTTGACCGCTTTGTCGCCCTCCTGGGCAAAGCCGACGCGCCGACCGAACCAGTAGCGGCCGATCCGGCCCACGGTCATCAGACCGCCGAGAATGCTCAGATTTTCCGTGCAGATTGTGCGGACGCCGCTGCGCCCGGCGGAAATGGCGGCCGGTGCTCCGCCCGTACCGGCTCCGGCGACGTAGACATCGCACGTGTCCAGCAGCGGGAACGCCGTGAGGTCGAGCGGCAGCACCGGTTTGTCCCCGAAGCGGGGATAGCCCGAGCGGCGCACCACGTCGAATGCGCGCTCCGCGGCGTCAGGCGCACCGGCCGGAGACGGAAAGGGACCGAACGAGGCGGGCTTGCCGGGTTCCGCCGGAAGCATGGCGAGAAAGGCTTCGACCTGGGCGAGGGTCGGCACGCCGACGAAGACCGGCGTTTCCGCCGAGACGGGAATGGGGGCCAGCGGAGCCGACTGCCAGTCGACCGTTATTTCCTCGGGCGCTTCGACGGCATCCGGGTGGAAAAAGCGGGTGCGGAAGGTATTGAGCGTGGTGGCGATCCCGCGCGGAGAACCATCCGGAAATTCCAGATCGGCTTCCACGCGCACGAGCGGAAAGGCGCGGTTTTCGTTTTGGATTTCGGCGCGTTCCACCTGCACCGAATAGGCGCCGTCGCCGTCCGAAGCCTGCCCGAGCACATGGGCGACGACGTGCCGCACGCCGCCGGTCAGCGGCTCGAACGGCACCCCGGCGGCGCGCGCAAAGGTGCTGAACGGGGTGGTGTCGATGACAACGCGCGCCTGAATCGCCTGAAAACCGGTGCGCGTGCCGAACAGGACGCCGCAAATCCGTCCCGCTTCATCCCGCATCGGTCCGATGGGGCGCATCTGGAAAAGGAAGGGGATGCCCGCCTCAATGAGCGCGGCGTCGGCGGCCGCCTTGATGGCGCGTGGCGTGGCGAAATCATCGGTACCGAGCAGGGCCTGGAAGGCCGCGCTTTTCGGGGATGCCAAATCCAGCGTTGCGCACAAATCTTCCCCCAGAAAAGCCCAGGGGGTCGCCACAAAGACCGAATGGCCTTTGGCGGAACATTCGCGGGCCAGAGAAATGGCGGGAAGGGTGCCGCCAATCAGAAGAACATCGGCTCGGGCAAGAATGGGGACGGAGACAACCATGGCAACGGCTTTTGCGTTTCCGGTTAACAGAAAAAGAGCCCGGGGGCGGCTGTGAAAGGAAGAGAAAAACGCTTATCCGGAAAGGATGTTGCCATCATACTGCGCCGCGCGATATTTCTCAAGACAAATGTCCGGAAAAAGAAAATCGCGTAACCTGTCAGCGTACAGGCGACGGATTGCATGATGGCGCAGCTGCACCGCTATCCGGGGCAACTGGGGGGCACGGTTGTGCCTTTTGCTGGGGCAACTGGGGCTACTGAGGCTACTGGGAGTACTGCGCTGGCTCCTCTGTTTGCGATGGAGAGCCGTCCTGTCCGTCGTGTTCGTCCTGTACGTCGTGCCGGGGGGAAAACTGCGCGGCTTCGCTCCGCGGCGTGGCAGGGCGGTGGCGCAGGGGCATTGGGTCGGTTGGAAGGGGTGAAAATAAAGTCAAGAAATGAATGAAAATTCAAATTTCGAAGGATAGCGCTGGACAAAAGGGAAGCCAAACGATAGAATTTGCGTTCTTCATCAGGTACGGAATAACGCAAGAATGACCGCAAGTTCATCATGGATTCTGTTGGCCACGGATGCGACTGCATCGGTGGGCAGTATGGTTGCAGCCTGGCTGTTGCAGGGCCTCATCTGGCTGGGTGCAGGGCTGGCGGTTTTTCTGTTTTTCAGCGTCACGATTCTCATTCACGAAGGCGGCCATTTTCTGGCGGCGCGCCTTCTGGGCATGCGGGCGGACGTGTTCTCGCTCGGGTTCGGTCCCGCCCTGTGGAAGCGCAAGATCGGCGAAACGGAATACCGCGTCAGCGCCTTTCCGTTTGGCGGCTATGTGTCGCTGCCGCAGCTCGATCCCTCCGGGATGGAGAAGATTCAGGGCGGGGAGGCGAACGCCTGCCCTCCGGCGGCGTGGTGGAAGCGTGCGATTTGCGCCTTTGCGGGTCCGCTGGGCAATATCCTGTTTGCGGCGGTTCTGGCGCTGATCATCTGGCGGTTGCCGCCGGTGGTTCCGGAATCGCTCGATTTTGACGGCGCGGTCGTCGGCTATGTGGAGCCGGGCTCGGATGCCGAGGCGGCGGGGTTGCGGCCGGGCGACTGCATTTTGCAGGTGGCGGACAAGCCGGTGGCGACCTGGAGTGAATACCGCATTGAGAGCCATTTGTGCGCGGAAAGCGAGCTGATGGGGCTGAGCGTCTCGAATATTTTCGATGGCGTGACGGCGCAGCTTTCGGCGCGGCTTTCGGTGAGTGATTTGGGCTTCAACGTGATTTCCGGCGCCGTGGAAGCGGCGACCTGCTCGCTGGTGACGGTCCTGCCGGATTCGGCGGCCGCCAGGGCGGGTCTTCAGGAGGGCGATATCATCCGCTCGGTGAATGGGCGGCGCATTGTTTCGGTGGTTTCGTTCCGCCAGATCATCCGGGAGAGCGATGGCGAACCGGTGGAAATCGAGTATAAGCGCGGCGAGGAGATTGCCGCGCTGTCGGTGCAGCCGGAGATCATGGTGCCGGAAGGGGAAGAGGATGCCGAACCGCGTCCGATGCTGGGTGTGATGCTCGCCCCGGTGAGCGTGAGTGTTCCGCAGTGGGCGATGTACCGAAATCCGCTCGATCAGCTGGCCGGGGACGCGCGCGCCATCGGACGCATCCTCAAGCCGCTGGTGAGTCCGGACCGCCACAAGGGCGAAGCCGGGCGCATCGGCAAGTCGCTGGGCGGACCGGTGATGATTCTCACCTCGATGTGGTGGACGCTCTTTTCGGGGCTGGCGGGCGCGCTTGCGTTTGTGCGCTACGTCAACATCAACCTGGCGATTCTCAACCTGCTGCCGTTGCCGGTGCTCGATGGCGGGCACATTGTGTTTGCGCTCTGGCGCGCCGTTTTCCGGCGCGAGGTGCCGCAGCGGCTCGTGGCGGCGCTCGTCAACAGTTTCGCCTTTCTCATTCTGGCGCTGTTCCTGTACCTGACGTGCCGGGATTTCTGGAACCTGTCCCTGATTTTCCGCTGACCGCAACCGGACCGCACCGATGAACGACAACGCGAAATTTACCGCCTGGCCGGCCGTGCAGGCGCGGCGCAAGACGCGTCCGATCCGGCTGGGGGCGCTGTCCATCGGCGGCGATGCGCCCGTTTCGCTGCAAACGATGGCGAACACGGATACGCGCGATGTGGAGGCGAGCAGCGCGATGGCGCTCGAGTGCTTCGAGGCGGGCGCGGACATCGTCCGGTTCGCCGTGCCGGACGCGGCTGCGGCGGATGCGCTGCGCGAAATCAAGCGGCGCGTGGGCGGCCGCGCGCTCGTTGCGGACATCCACTTCGATTACCGCCTCGCGCTGGCTTCGCTGGAGGCGGGTGTGGACGGGCTGCGCATCAACCCGGGCAACATCGGCGGCGCAGACCGCGTACGCGCCGTGGCGCAGGCCGCCAAGGCGCGCGGGGTGCCCATCCGCATCGGCGTGAATGCCGGCTCCCTCGATGCCGCCCTGCTCGCCAAGCATGGCGGCGCCACTCCGGAGGCCCTCGTGGAGAGCGCGCTCCAGGAAATCGCGCTCCTCGAAGCCGAGGGGTTCGACCAGATTAAGATTTCCGTGAAGGCGTCCGACGTCGGGCGCACGCTCGCGGCGTACCGCCTCCTTTCGGAGCGGACGGATTACCCGTTGCATCTCGGGCTTACGGAGGCCGGCACGCGCCTGAAAGGTACGGTCGCCTCTTCCGCCGCCTTGGGCATTCTGCTCTCGGAAGGCATCGGCGACACGATTCGCGTGTCGCTGACGGACAAGCCCATCGAGGAGGTGCGCGTCGGGTTGGCGTTGCTGCGGGCCTTGGGTCTGCGCGCGCCGGGACCCAACGTGACCTCCTGCCCGACCTGCGGACGCACCCAGTGCGACCTGATCGGTACAGCCCAGAAGGTGGAAGCCGCCCTCGAGCGCCATTATCGCGAAAACCCGGATGCGCCGCGCCCGCACATCGCCGTCATGGGGTGTGTGGTGAACGGTCCGGGCGAAGCCCGTGATGCCGACCTGGCGCTGGTCGGCGGCCGAAATACCTTTTATCTTTATGTCGGGGGAGAACGCAAGGAGCAGTTCCCGGAAGGGGAAGCCGTTGACGCACTCCTGCGCTATCTCAAAACACATGACGCTTCTTTTTCAAAATAGTCTGCAAGCCCGGTTGCCCGTGTTCCCGTCGAAACGCTTCCTTTTTCCAGGTGCCGGGTCGGTTTTCGGGCTGAAACTATTCTGAAAAAAAAAGAATGAATTCCCGTTCAGAAAACCACGGTCCCGGTGCGACATCCGGCAAAACCGCTTCCTGTCCCGAATCGCCCCTGTTCGAGCGCTACTACGGCATTCCGCTGAAAGACGCCCCGGAAAATCCGGCCGCGCACAGCATCCGCCGCATCATCCTGCTCCATGCAACGGGGGATTTGCTGGGGCTCTTTTTCGCCTATACGCTGACGGTTTTCCTCCGGCTGTTTGTGCTGCCGCATCTTCATCTGCCGTTCCTGACCACGCCGTCGGTGCCGCACCTGACGACGTATGTTTTCGGCGGCTGGTATTACATTCTGTTGAGCATCCCGCCGCTGTTTTTCCTGTATTCCATTCTGGGCCTCTACAGCGGCAACCGGCGATTGCGGCATACGCCGGTTTTCTGGAACCTGCTGCTCAGCAACGGAACGCTGATTGCGCTGATTGTTTTCGCCTTGTATTTTGACCGGAACACCTGGCACATGCGCTCCTTTCTTCCGATGGTGTTCGTGCTCAACATTCTGACGACGTTTGTGCTGCGCTGGTACGGAAATTCCGTTTTGGCGGAGGCCCGGCTGAAGGACGTCAGGCTGCGCTATCCGGTTCTGCTGGTCGGGAAAAACGCCAATGCGGATCTGATCCGGTCGTTTTCGGACGAACACCGGATCAAGGGCTACAAAGTCGCGGAGCAGGTGGAAGCCCCCAAAACGCCGGAAGCGGTCCGCGAGGTCATTCCGCCGCTGCTGGAGAAGTCGAAAGCGCAGTTCATCATGCTTTTGGATGATACGATGCCGCAGGAGGTCTGGGATACTTTGTGGAAGGTGGCAGGCCGTCATAATATCGGCGTTTTCGCAAGCCTGCCCGCCTACGTCAACGTGGTGAATCCCTTCGCGTACGGCGACTTTGTCGGCGGGAAGGCGCTGAGCCATTTTGCGCCGATTCTCTATTCGGTGCGCGGCTCGAAACGGCGGGCGCAGCTCGAGAAGTTGCTGGCGGGCATTGCGCTGGTGCTGCTTTCTCCGGTTTTCCTGCTGCTCATCATTTTGATCCGCCTCGATTCGCCCGGTCCGGCCTTCTTCAAGCAGTGGCGCTACGGCAAGGACAACAAACGCTTCCAGATGTACAAGTTCCGGAGCATGTGCGCCGATGCCGAGGCGAAAATGAAGGAACTCCGCGGCCGGAACGAAAGCGACGGCGCGCTCTTCAAGATGCATGACGACCCGCGCGTCACCAAAATCGGCAGGTTTTTGCGCAAGACGAGCCTGGATGAACTTCCGCAGCTCGTCAACATCTGGCGCGGAGAAATGCGCTTTGTCGGCCCGCGTCCGCTGCCGTGCAAGGACCTCGATCCCTACATGGACAGCTGGCAGATTCAGCGCCAGCTCGTGGAGCCCGGCCTCACCTGCATCTGGCAGTGCAGCGGGCGGAGCGACATCCGCTTCAACATGATGTCGCTCCTCGACATCTGGTATGCGCACAACCGGACGTGGATTCTCGACGTGCGGATTGTGATCCGGACGGCCTGGACGGTTCTGTTCTCGCGCGGCGCCTACTGACGCGGCCGTCCGAACCGCCGCCTTTTCCCGATTTTCTGTTTCCTGTTTCCTTACATGGAGCCCCCGTTCACCAAACTGCACCATCTCCTCCGGTTCCTCCGTCCGCACTGGCATTGGGTCGTTCTGGCCCCTTTTGCGATGCTTCTGGAATCGTACATGGACCTGTTGCAGCCCGCGCTGATGCAGCGCATCGTGGACGAAGGGGTGAGCGCGCACGACCAGGCGCTCATTTTCGCGACGGGCTGGCGCATGCTCCTGTATGCGTTGCTCGGGGCGCTCGGCGGCGCGCTGTGCACGTACTTCTCCTCGAAGGCGGCGATGGGCTTCGGCAACGATGTGCGCCAGGCCGTTTTCCGCGCCGTCCAGCGGCTGACCTTCGAGCAGACGGACCGCTTCACGGCCGGATCGCTCACCACGCGCCTCACGGATGATATCAGCGTGCTCCAGTTCCTCGTCATGATGCTGACGCGGATGCTGCTGCGCTCGCCCTTCCTGCTCATCGGCTCCATCATTCTGGTGTTGCGGACGGACTGGCATCTGGCGCTCCCGCTCCTGCTCTCGGCGCCGGTCATCACCTGGATTGTCATCCGCTGGATGAGCCGCCTGATTCCGCTTTTCCGCGAGCGGCAGCTGCGCAACGACCGGCTCAGCGCCAAGATGCAGGAAACGCTCATCGGCATCCGCGTCGTGAAAGCCTTCGCCACGGAGCGCGGGGAAGCGCGCCGTTTTGAGGGACTCAATCAGGCGGTTGCGGAGACGGGGCTCGAGGCGGGCTATCTGCATGCGACGCTCTGGCCCGCGCTTTCGCTCGTGCAGCACCTGACGGTTGTCGTCATTCTCTTCGTGGCGGGGTTCGAAGCCGATGCCGGGCTCATCAAAGCCGGGCAGATTGCCGCCATCGTCAACTGGGTTTCGCAGGTGATGATGGCGCTGATTCACCTGAGCTTCCAGACGATGCATTTTTCGCGCTCCTTCATTTCCGCCCGGCGTGTGCTGGAGGTGCTGGGCACGGAGCCCGGGATTCAGGACGGTCCGCGCACCGAGGCGCCGGCGGACGGCAGTATCGAATTCAGGAACGTGTCGTTCGCCTACCCCGGCTCATCCGGTCAGCCCGTCCTCAAAGACCTCTCCTTCCGGATTCAGCCCGGCACGCATGTCGCCATCATCGGGGCGACCGGGTCGGGCAAAACAACGCTCATGAACCTGATTGCGCGCTTCTACGAGGCGGACGGCGGCGAGGTGCTCGTGGGCGGCGCCCCGGTGCGTACCTATGCGCTGCGCGCCCTGCGCGGCGCCATGGGCATCGTGCTCCAGAATCCGCGCCTGTTCGTGGGGTCCATCGATGAGAATATCCGCTGGGGGCGTGCCGACGCCACCGACGAAGAGGTCGCCGAAGCTGCCCGCATCGCGCAGGCCGACCGCTTCATCGCGCAGTTCCCCGAGCATGGCGCCACCCGCATCGCGCAGGGCGGCGTGAGCCTCTCCGGCGGACAGAAGCAGCGCATCTCCATCGCCCGCGCGCTTATCCGCCACCCGCAGATTCTCCTGCTGGACGACGCCACTTCCGCCGTCGATCCCGAGACGGAGCGCCGTCTCCGCCAGGGGATCCGCCGGCACTTCCGCGGCACCACGGTGCTCTCCGTCGTGCAGCGGGTTTCCTCCATTCAGGACAACGACGCCATTCTCGTCCTGGACGGCGGCCGCATCGCCGGGTTCGGCACGCACGAAGAACTGCTGCGCACCTGTGCGCCATACCGGGAAATCATTGATTCGCAGACGCCCGGCGGAAAGGAGGTGGCCTGATGCCGCCGCCCCATCACATGATGCGCAATGAGCCGGAGTACGCGCAGGATGTCGTCAAGACCTTCCGCCGCCTGCTCGGACTTCTGCGCGGGCAGCGCCGTCAGGTCTGCCTCCTGCTGCCGTCCCTGCTCATCATCATGGTGACGGAACTGGCGTGGCCTTCCATCCTCGGCGGCGTCATCGATACGCTGGCGCAGGCGCCCGTGGCGTGGCGGCGCATCATCTTCCTGCTGGTGCTTTCGCTCGTGCTTCACGGCATCGGGCTGCTGGCCCGGATTCATCGCGAACTGGGCACGGTCCGCCTCTCGATTTCGTCCGTTGTGCGGATGCGCCGCGAGCTCTTCAATCACCTGCTGCGGCTGCCCGTCGCGCGGTACGACCAGACGCGGCACGGCGAGTTCATGAGCCGCCTCACGAACGACACCTCGATGGCGGGCGACACGCTCGGGCATGGGCTGCTCTCGTTCTTCGCCTCCTGTTTTACGCTCATCGGCACCTTCGTCTACATGCTCTGGCTGAGTGTTCCGATGACGTTCGTCGCGTGCGCCACGCTGCCCCTCACGTATCTGGCGGGGCAGCTGCTCGTCCGCATTTCCCGCAAGCTGTACCGCGCCCGTCAGAAGGCGCTGGGCGAGCTCAACGGCTTTGCCGAGGAAATGATCGCCGGGCAGCATACGGTCCAGGCGTTCAGCCGCGAGGAGGATGCCTCGCGCACCTTCAACGAGCTTTCCAACCGACTCAAGACGCTCGCCCTGCGCGCGGAAATCGTCGGCGGCTTCATGGGCCCGATGATGAACATGATCAACAACCTCTCGTTCATCCTCGTGGCGGCCGTCGGCGGCTGGCTGGCCATCCGCTCGCCCGACCTGACCGTCGGCACCGTCATCGCCTTTCTGCTGTATTCGCGCCAGTTCGGGCGCCCCGTCAACGAAATCGCCGGACAGTTTGCCCAGATTCAGAGTGCCATTGCCGGTGCGGAACGCGTTTTCCGCATGGTGGATGAGCCGCCGGAGGTCGATGCCGGTACGCAACCGCTGCCGACGCCCGTCCGCGGCGATGTTGCGTTCGAGCACGTCGATTTCCGCTATGTGCCCGATACGCCTGTGTTGGAGGACTTTTCCGTCACGATTCCCGCCGGACAGAAAGTCGCGCTCGTCGGGGAAACCGGTTCCGGCAAAACGACGATTATCAGTCTGCTGGCGCGTTTTTATGAACCGCAGGCGGGCTGCATCCGGCTGGATGGCGTGGATATCCGCGACATTCCCAAAGCGCGGCTCCGCCGGAATCTGGCCATCGTGCTGCAGGATGTCCATCTGTTTTCCGGCACGGTGGCTGAGAATATTTCGTATGGCCGCGGCATCATCGACCCGGCCGCGGCCGAAACCGCCGCGCCCGCCGGTGAATCCGCGCCGACGCCGGAACGCGGCGCCGGCGCCGCCAAAAAGGCATTCGAAAAGCTCTTCCCCGATGTGGATGGCGCGGTCGGCGACGTGGCGCCGGAAACGCAGCGCACCATCGCCGGGTATCTCGGAGAGGATGCGCCCGGCTGCACACGGGAGCAGATGATCGAAGCCGCCCGCCTCGCCAATGCCGACGAATTCATCCGCGCCTTGCCGCAGGGGTATGACACGCCGCTCAACCAGACGGATACCGCGCTCTCGCAGGGGCAGTGCCAGCTCCTCTCCATTGCGCGCGCCGCGCTTTCCGATCCCGCCGTCCTCATTCTCGATGAAGCCACTTCGAGTGTGGACACCCGTACGGAAATGCACATCCAGGAGGCGATGCTGCGGCTCCTGAAGGGGCGCACCAGCATCGTCATTGCGCACCGCCTCTCGACGGTCCGCGACGCCGACACCATTCTCGTGCTCGACCATGGCCGCATCGTCGGCAAGGGCTCCCATGCCGAGCTCCTCGCGACGAACGCCCCCTATCAGCGCCTCGTCGCCGCTTCCGGCTCCGAAGACTGCGACCTGGCCGCCCTCTAGCCGCCTGTTCGCGCCGCGCACGGCAGCGAGCCGTCCTGCCCGTCCTGTCTTCGGGGCGTTGCGTCGGTTTTGTCCAGGCTGCTCAGGGTCAGGCGGCAACTGTCATTTGCCGCACGAACGGCTTTACCATCCCTTGAAGCGGAGGCAGAGGCTTGATGATTGATTAAGCGCTTCTGTGTTTGATGACTTTTGCGGGGACACCTCCCGCGATTGAACCTGCCGGGATATCGTGCGTTACAACGGCGCCGGCGGCAAGGATACAATGGTCCCCGATGGTCACTCCGGGCAAAATAATGACCCTCGTTCCAATCCAGCAATCATTTCCGATGGTAATTGGCTCTTCCGGTTTGGCCCCTTGCCGGTTGATGGGAATGTCCGTCCGGGAAAATTCATGACTCGTTGCCATCATGACAACATCCGGACCCATGACCACGTCATCACCAATCGTGATGGTTCCCTGAAGGCGGGCATTTTGTCCCAACTGGCTTCGGTCACCAACCTTTAATCGGCTGCCATTTCCAAAATAACAGTGATCTTTGACAATAATTTCTTTTCCGCATTTACCCCACCCCCATAATATCTTAAGATTTTTGTTACAATCCATCCGCGGAGGAGATAGCCGATTTTCCATCCTGGCATTGGCTGCATCGGGATATGTTGCAGGAAAGCATAGTAAAGGAAAAGGAGAATTTTCAGCCTCATTTGTGATGCAAAAGCGGGTGGAGAATTGTGGAGAGCGACTCGCAGACTGAATGTGGGGTTGTCAGATGGTACGAATGAAGTCGTTTATCGGATTGGGAAGGAAATGATGGAGAAACTTATTGATGAACATTCACGGTCAATTCCCCAGTTTATAACCTTGCGTCCGGTTGTTCAACTATAGCGAATTATCTCTCACATAGGAATAACCTTTTCCTTCGGTTTATCCCGGTTTTTTCGGGATAATTGATCCAGGTTTCTTGGAAGATGGCTCCTGTAGCCTCTTTTCAAAACTAGATACTCGTGAATAGTCCGCCCATACTTTTTCACCCGAAAGTTCAGTAAAATAACTTTGCCGTCGCTCCAATGGTTGCGCTGACTTCGTTCAGGC
>CASFKR010000014.1 GCA_949295265.1 uncultured Verrucomicrobiota bacterium
TCCCTTCGCTGCGCTCCCTTCGCTGCGCTCCCTTCGCTGCGCTCCCTTCGCTGCGCTCCCTTCGCTGCGCTCCCTTCGCTGCGCTCCCTTCGCTGCGCTGACTCCGCTGCGCTGGCCTCGCTGCGCTGACTCCGCTGCGCTGACTCCGCTGCGCGCTCGCGAGCCGTCCTGTCTGTCGTGTTCGTCCTGTACGTCCTGTACGTCCTGTTCGTCCTGTACGTCCTGTTTTCGGCTCGCGCTGCGCTGGCTTCGCCCGGCCTCGGAGTGGCCGGGTCGACACATGAGCGGCTGGCTTAGGCCGGTCGGTTAACAGGCGGCAACCGCCGCCCGACCGGCAGAAATGGCAGCTCCGCTGCCCCGACCGGCAGAAATGGCAGCTCCGCTGCCACGACCGGCAGAACAGGCGGCCGTTGGCCGCTCACCCGCCTAGCCTGGGGGAGAGGAAAATGGTAACCTTTGTCCGATTCGATTTTACTGGAAGTTTTACATGGCTTGTTTTCCGAGATTTGCGCTGATTTTGCTGGGACTGCTGGTGGCAGGCCCGGTCGGCGCGCTTGTCGCCTGGATTCTTACAGGCCTTGCATCGAATCATTCATCCAGCGCGGAGCCCGACGATGAAGAGCCGGATCCGGGACCCTATTCCCGGAGCCGGTCCTATGCCCGGCAGCGGGCGACGGAGAACTTCCTGTCGAGTCTGATGACGCTGGCGGCGAGCGTCATGCGCGCCGATGGCGAAGCCCGTAAATCGGAAGTCGAATACGTAAAGGATTTTCTGGGCTCCACCTTCCCGGCGGAAGAAGCGCAGAAAGCGCTGTATGTCTTGCGGGACAGTCTGCAGGATCCGAATCTCAACTGGCAGAAAACCGCCAATGAGATTGGTCTCAGGTTCGGACACCAGGTACGCGCCATCATGCTGCAGTTTCTGCTGCGGCTCGCGATGGCGGATGGGGAAGCCACGCAGCGGGAGATGGACATCATCTCGAACATTGCGTCGAGATTCCTGATTTCGGCATCTGAATTTGAAGCGCTGAAAGCAATGTGCGGCATGGGCGCTTCCTCCGGGTATCATGAGCGCGAAACCTCGGTCACGGGCATCAGCCTGCGTCAGGCGTATCGGATTCTCCAGTTGGAGGAAACCTGCACGAATGAAGAGGTGAAAAAGGCCTATCGCACGCTCGCGAAGAAAAACCACCCGGACCGCGTCGCCTCGCAGGGTCCCGCCGCCGTCAAAGTGGCCACGGAAAAATTCCAGAAAATCCAGGAAGCCTACGAAGCCGTCTGTCATGCCCGCGGCATCAAGTAGCCGGAACACCGTCCCCACGCAAAGCCACACGGAAGAGCGAAGCCGCGCGAGTATTGGGATTTTTAGCCACACGGAGGGTAGGAAGAGGCTTAGCCGCGCGAGGATTTTAGATAATTGAGCCACACGGAGGGGCGGTTGCCCCGTTTTAGTCTCCACTAACGTTCCGACCGCGGTGTTAAATAAGTACTTACTGCGGGCGCATTGCGCCCTGCCTCATCCACACCAGATAGGGTAGAGCGGCTGTGCCGCCCGTCCTGTCCGTATTCCCTGCGCTGGCTTCGCATTGCTCGCTTCGCCCCGGCGGCCGAGCCGTTCGTCGTGTTCGTCGTGTCTGTCCTGTTCGTCCTGTTCGTCCTGTTCGTCGTGTTCGTCGTGTCTGCGCTGGTTTCGCTACGCTGGCTTCGCATCTCTCCGCTCGCTACGCTGGCTTCGCCTTACTCATCCTACGCTCTTTCGTTCGACCCCTTCAGGGTCGGAATATAGGGTATGCTTAAACTCGGGATTCGCTAACGCTCATCCCGAGGGGCACGGGTGTGCCATTTAAAGCATGCTTCGACTCTTCCAGAGTCGTAGTGCTGGTTTCGCCATCCGCCGCTCCACTACCTTCGCTCTTCCGTGTGGCCCGCTCCGTCGGCTCCGCTCCGCTGGCTCTTTTCCCATAAAAATGGCTCTCAGAGCGGAATAATGAGAAATTTTCCGGAAAAGGCGTTTTTCTGCTTGTATGGCGGAAGAGAGTTTGCTATTCTTCAACCCGTTGTCACTTCTGCTTGAGAGCACGGTGACGCAACAAACCTCTTGGGGAGGTGGCGCAATTGGTTAGCGCTCCGGACTGTCGATCCGGTGGTTGCGGGTTCGATCCCCGTCCTTCCCGCCAGCTTAGGGCAGACAGTTGATTCCGACTGTCTGCCTTTTTTATTCTTCGCTCAACGGTCCGCCAGGAACGGACGGATCCCCGCCTGTCATGGAAACGCTCAAACTGATTTTTCTGGCTCTGGTTCAGGCTTTCACAGAATTTCTTCCCGTGAGCAGTTCGGGGCATCTGGTGCTTTCAAAAAGTCTGCTGGGCATTGAATCGCAGGGGGCGCTGCTGGAGTTGCTGCTGCATGTCGGCACGCTGGTATCGGTCTGTCTGTACTATCGCAAGCGCCTCGGCGCGTTGCTGTCCGGTGCGTTTCGCGGCGAAAAATCGGCGTGGGTCTACGCGCTGTACGTCCTCCTCTCCATGGTGCCGGCAGGGCTGGTCTACGTGTGCGCGGGCGATGCCATCAATCACCTGTACGAACAGCCGAAGGTGGTCAGTTTTCTCATGATCTTCAACGGTGCCGTGCTGCTTTCGACGGGCCTCTTCGAGCGGCGCTGGCGCGCGCGCATGGAAGCGGCGGGAACGCAGGATGCCGCCGATCCCACGCAGCTTCCGGCGGACAAAGGCGGGCTGTCGGTGCTCCGCGTCCTTGCCATGGGTCTGGGTCAGGCCGTTGCCGTTCTGCCCGGTATTTCGCGTTCTGGCTCGTCCATCAGTGCCGGCCGGTTCGTCGGACTCGATTCTCGCGCCGCCGCCGAGTTTTCCTTCGTGATGTCGATTCCGGTCATTGCGGGCGGTGCCCTGCTCGAATTTCTTGACGCGTGGAGCGCGTCAAAGGAAACAGGCGAAGCGCTGCTGGCCGGGTTTTCCGCAGGGGACGCCCTCATCGGCATGGTCATCGCGGGTGTTTTCGGCTATCTCTCTCTGGCCGTCCTGATCCGCCTGATCGGGCGCGGCAAATTCTGGGTTTTCGGCGCCTACTGCCTGATGCTCGGCCTTCTCGCCTCCTGCCTCCTCTAGCGGGCGGTATCTCAGGCGACAGATTGCCGCCCGCCGCCTGAGAAGCCGACCGGCAGAAATGGGGGCTTCGCCCCCTTCGCCACAACCGGTTTGCCGCCTGATGTGGTTCTGGTAGAATGGGGGTATGAAAACATATTCTTTGTTGCTTGGAGTGATGCTCTCGGGCTTCCTTCCGTTGATGGCATCGGCGGCGGATGCAACGACGGCCGCTGATTTTCGTGCGGAAGAAGACCGCCGCAGCTTTGCGGACGCGCTCTTTTCCAGAGGTCTGCACAAGCAGGCCGCCATTGAATACCAGCGGCTGCTGCGCGATTTCCCGTCACCGAAAGACATCGATGTCGTGCAATTCCGCCTGGGAGAATGCCTGCGCCTCTCGGGTGACCGCGTCAATGCGATTCTCGCGTACAAGCCGGTGACGGAAAACCTCACCTCGCAATGGCGCGATGCCGCGATGTTCAAACGGGCGACGCTCTTCCTCGAGCTCAACCAGCCCGAAGCCGCGGAAGAACTCCTGCGCATCCTGCTGGAAGCCAAGCCGAAAGCGGAAGTGCGCGAAATGGCGCTCTACTACCACTCCGCCACGCTCGAAGCCATGGGACAAAACGGTCCGGCCATCACCGAACTGGAAGCCCTCCTGAAGGAATTTCCGAAAGGACCCATGAGCGACTACGCCCGCCTCGCGCTCGGCCGCCTCTACAACCTGCCGGGACCCTCCCGGAACGAAGCGCGTGCGCTGGAACTGCTGCAGAACATCGCCAACCATCCCACGCAGCCGCGCTTGGGCGCCGAAGCCATCTTCCTGCTCGCATCGCACCAATATGCGAATCAGCAGTATCCCGCCGCCGCCGACGGCTTTGCCCGCCTCTTCCGCGAATATCCGGACGATCTGCGCATTGCGGAAGCACGCTTCCCGGCAGCTTGGTCGTACTGCAAAGGCGGCCGCGCCCAGGAAGCCATTGCGCTCGCCGACACGCTGCTGGCGGCGGCTCCTCCGCCCGCCCCCGATGTCGCGGTCGAGCTGCGCTACGTCCGCGCCCAATCGCTCTTCCAGCTTTCCCGCTTCGAAGAATCCGCCCGTGCCTTCTCCGAAATCGCCGCCGACCCGGCTGCGCAGGCAAACGGCTTTGCGCCCCGGGCCGCCTATCAGGCCGCGCTCTGCCACTTCAAACGCAACGCCTACGCCGCCTGTCAGGAAGCGGTGCGCCCCGTCCTCGAAAATGTGGACACCCGCTCGGAAGGCCTCTGGCTCTTCGCGGAAGCCGCCTCCCTCGAAGGCACCAACGCCTGGGACAACGCCATCGAGGGCTATTCCCGCCTCATCGCCGAATACCCCGACTCCGGCTACATCCCGGATGCGCTCTTCCGGCTGGGCAGCCTCCACCAGAAGCGCGGCTACTGGCTCGACGCTTCCGTCGCCTACCACACGCTCGCCGAGCGCTTTCCGCGCTCCGAACTCGCGCCCCGCGCTCTCTTCGCCTCCGCCGCCTCCCTCGCCAAAGCCGGACAGGGCGCCAAGGCCCTCCTCGACTGGATGACCTTCCTGCGCGATTATCCCGACCACGAAGCCGTCCCGGAAGCCCTCTTCCAGCAGGGCACCGAGCTTATCCGCGAAAACCGCTACCTCGAGGCGCTCAACGCCTTCGACCGTCTTCTCCGCGAACACCCGGAGAATCCGCGCGTGGCAGAGGCGTGGTACTGGCGTGGCGCCCTCCTGCGCGAATCCAACGATCTCCCGGCTTCCATCGACGCCTTCCGCAAGTGTCTCGCCGCCAATCCTTCCGATGCCGTGCGCCGCGATGCCCGCTTCGCCCTCGCGCTCGCCCTTCAGGCTCATGAGCAGGATGCCGAAGCCGCCGCCATCTTTCAGGAACTCCTCAACGATCCCGTTCGCGAACGCTTCACCTCCGGACAGCTCCGCTGGCTCGCCGAATACCAGTACCGGCGCGGTCAGTTCGCCGAAGCCGCCCAGACCGCACGCCACATGGTCGGGCAGTCGGATGATGATCTCGCGCGCCAAATCGGCTGGACCCTCGTCGGCCGCGCCGAACGCGCCGCCAACCATGCCGCCGAAGCGGAAGCCGCTTTCCGCGCCGCCTGCGATCTGCCCGTGACCTCAACCTCCGCGCCGGAGGCGACCATCCGCCTCGCGCAGCTTCTGCTGGACCGCGGCGACAACGAAAATGCCGCCCGGTACTTCACCCGCGCCGTTACCCTCTGCGCCACGCCGGAACTCCAGCCGTTCCGCATCCATGCCTACGTCGGACTCGGCCGCGCCGCGCTCGCACAGGGGCAGAAGGAACTGGCCCTGCGCTACTGGATGACCACCGCCTTTATGTATCACGAACCGGAAGTCCTGCCGCCCATTATTCGCGAATCCATCGCCCTGGCTGAATCGCTCGGCAAAACCGAAGAAGCCGAAAGCCTCCGCAAAACCCTCGCCGAATACAACTAGGCAGCGAAGCTGCCTTTTCTGCCGGGCGGGCGGGGAACCCCCGCTGGTGATGCCGGGCGGGCGGGGAACCCCCGCTGGTGATGCCGGGCGGCGTTAGACCGCCCGGCTATATTCGCTGGCTCGGCAGTCGGCCCGGGCACTCCGAGCCCGGGCAAATCCCGCGCCTACGCTTCGCGCCCCCACGCGCTGGCTCCGCTGCGCTGGCTTTGCCCCGCAGGCTTCGCTGCGCTGGCTGCGCCCCGGCGGCCATGCCGCCGAGAAAAGTCCTTATTTAACACCTTGGTCGGAACGTAGTGGAGACAGAGTCCGTGTGGCTCTAATTTTTATCTTCCTCGCGCGGCTTCGCCCCGCTGGCTCCGCTGCGCTGGCTCCGCTACGCGCACGCGAGCCGTCCTGTCTGTCGTGTTCGTCGTGTTCGTCCTGTACGTCCTGTTCGTCGTGTCCGTCCTGTTTTCGGCTCGCGCGGCTTCGCTCTTCCGCGTGGCTCCGCTGCGCTGCCTTCGCCCGGCCTCGGAGTGGCCGGCCGACTCATGAGCGGCTGGCTTAGGCCGGTCGGTCTAACGCCGACCGGCAGAAAAGGGGGCTTCGCCCCCCGCCGACCGGCAGTGCCCGTGGCGGCTCGCCACTAGCGGTGGAGGGAGCAGGGACCGTTCTGGCAGCCGCCCTTGCAGGCCATGACTTCGAGGAAGTTGGCGGGCAGCTTGCCCATGGTGTAGAGGCGGATTTGAGCGACGGCTTTGCGGTCGAGCCCATCGATGAATTTGGCATCGAGCTGGAAGCCGGGCGGAAACTCGTCGGCGATTTCATCGAGCACGGCCTTGGTGACGCCGCAGCTCTTGGCGTAGTTCCGGCCGTTATCGCTGGCGGGATTGGGCAGGGTGAGGGGATCGAGTGCGACGGGATCGATCTTGCGGGCGGCGAAAATGGCGCCGAGCTCCTCGAAGGAAAGCACGTAATCCACGTTCTCCTTGGAAAGAGCCTCATCGCGCTTGGCGATGCACGGACCGATGAAGACGATCTTCGTCTCGGGATTGAGCTCCTTGGCGATGCCGGCGGCATACACCATGGGCGAAGGCGTCGTGGAAACGTGGGGGAGAAATGCGGGGAAATGCTTCTTGACGAGATTGACCCAGGCGGGACAGCAACTCGTCGTCATCAGCCCGCGACCCTCCTTTTGGAACTCGAGAAACTCGTGCGCCTCATTCCGGGTCGTCATATCGGCGCCGAGCGCCACCTCGACGATCTCATCGAACCCGAGCCGCTTGATGGCGGCGAACAGCTGCTCAATCGTGCCGGGGAACTGCGTCATGGCCGCCGGAGCGACAATCGCCGTGAAGTGGCGCCCGGTCTGCCCGCGGTCGCGCAGCTCGTAGAGCAGTTGCACGAGCTGCGTCTTCTCGACGATGGCGGAGAACGGACACGCCCGGAAGCAGGCGCCGCAGAAAATGCACTTGCTGAAATCGATTTGCGCCACCCCGAACTCATTCTTGCGGATGGCACCGACGGGACACGCCTCTTCGCACGGCACCGTCACCTCGACAATCGCGTGGTACGGACACACCTGTGCGCACTTGCCGCACTTCACGCACAGCTTCTGGTCGATATGGCTGTGCTGGTTGGTGACGGTCACCGCCTTTTTCGGACAATTGAACTCGCACGGACGCGAAAAGCAGCCGCGGCAGTTATCCGTCACCATGTACATGCGTGGACGGCATCCGTCGCATCCGGCGGAGCAGACCGTCAGCGGATTCTCCGGCGACGGCGGCGTGCGGCGCATCTCCGCGAGATACGACGCCAGTGGCCGCGCCTCATCGGTCTCCCCCTCGCACGAATAGCCCAGCAGCGCCATGATGCGATACTTGAGCACGGCGCGGTCGTGCCAGACGGACGAGCGGCTGAACGCACCGTGGCGCGGCCGGATGCGGATGGGAATGCGGTCAATCTCTTCTTCGAGGTTGCCCTCATCGAAGGCGCGCACCATGCGAATCATCAATTCGCGGCGGATAAATTCGGCTCCATTCGTCATGGCAAACGGGTCACGGTTGAGGATGACGGACGCAATGGCTCATCCGGGCGTCCGGAAAGGGTAGGGGAAAAACGGCGGGGCGTGCGTCCCGCCCGTCACGACTGCGGGACGGGCTCTCCCAGGCGGCGGGCAATCTCGGAAATGACGCGGCCCGGCGACGCATTGGGAATCGTTTCGCCGTCAATGATAACATAAGGCGCGTGACAAACGTTATCGGCTTCGCAAAGTCCCAGACACGGCGAGGCGGAAACCTCCACCCGGTCTTTCCATTCCGGGGGAAATTCCGTTTCAATATTCATCAGTTTGGACGCACCCAGCATATAACAGGTGGTCCCGATGCAAATCTTCAGTTGGACGGTTGGCATGGCGGCAAGCGGCGATGGAGGGAAGGATTGCGCGGCAGAGGAAAAACACGGAATCTGCGGAACGCCGCTCATTATAACGCTTTTAGGTGCAATTCGGCAACTGCATGCCCGCAGGAAATTTTCGCAAATTTCCCGGAAAAACAGCGAAAAGACCGGGATTTTCCCGCTTTCCCTGTCTTCCATGGTACTGACTCAATAGGTTTGAATCCCGCCTCCGGCTCCAGCTTTTGTTTCCTGCAGAGGCGCAGCCGCCCGTCCTGTCCGTCGTGTCTGCGCTGGTTTCGCTACGCTGGCTCCGCTACGCTGGCTCCGCTGCGCTGCGCTGGTTTCGCTACGCTGGCTCCGCTACGCTGGCTCCGCTGCGCTGCGCTGGCTTCGCTACGCTGGCTTCGCCACGGCGGCCATGCCGCCATCTAAAAAGTCCTTATTTAACACCTTGGTCGGAACGTAGTGGAGACAGAGTCCGTGTGGCTCAAAAATCATAAATCGCTCGCGCGGCTTGCTCTTCCGTGTGGCTTCGCTCGCGCCCCCTCGCGCTGGCTTGGTTTCGCGCGCTCGCGAGCCGTCCTGTCTGTCCTGTTCGTCCTGTCCGTCCTGTACGTCCTGTTTTCGGCTCGAGCTGCGCTGGTTTAGGCCGGTCGGTCTAACGCCGACCGGCAGAAATGGCAGCTCCGCTGCCCCGACCGGCAGAAATGGGGGCTCCGCCCCCCGCCGCCCAGTTTGCCGTTGCTTTTTGGAGCCAGGAACGCAATAATGTGCGTATACATGTCCAACATGTAACAAAAAAGCCTTTCTTTCTACCCCCGAAATCGCCCGAAAGCCGATTTTATTTACCCCGAATTCTTGCAGGTGTCCCATGTCCCATTTTTATTTGGACGTACACGAAGACCGCATTGCCGAAGCCTACCGGCGCCTGACCCACGAAATCGTTCTGGAGCGCGTGCCGCTCACCGCGGAAGTCGCCGTCACACAGGAACCGGTTCCGTTTGAGGAACGGCTGTCCCTGACCTACAACCCGGCCAAAGTCGGCGATTGCTGGGGCAAAAAATTCGATTGCGGCTGGTTCCACATCCGCGGCAAAGTCCCCAAAGCCTGGAAAGGCGCGTATGTGACGCTCAACCTCGACTTCGGCGGCGAAACCCTGCTCGTCAACCCCAAAGGCGTCCCGCAGGTCGGCCTCACCAACGGCTCGGTCTTCGACGGCGCCTTCAAAAAGGACCACTACCACTGGCTCTCCTCCGCCAAAGGCGGCGAAACCGTCGACTTCTGGGCCGATGTCGGCGCCAACGGCCTGTTCGGCCTCGAGCGCACGGGCGACCCCGCCTGGGCGCCCTCGCCGGATGACATCCACGGCACCTGGAACGGCGTCATTGCGCACATGGAAATCGCCCGCTTCGACTACGATGCGTGGCAGCTCTGGCTCGATCTGGAGGTCATCCGCTCCCTGCTCAAGGTCCTCCCGGCGCAATCCTCGCGCCACATCCAGGTGGTGCGCGGCACGAGCGAAGCGCTCAACCTGCTGCCGCCCGAGCGCGGCGGTGCGGCCGCCGTCCGCAAAGCCCTGCGCGACACCGTCTTCGCCGTGGCGCCCGACCCCGCCTCCATCCACGTCACCGCCATCGGGCATGCCCACATCGACACCGCCTGGCTCTGGCCGGAGCGCGAAACCATCCGCAAAGTGGCGCGCACCTTCTCCTCACAGCTGGGCCTCATCCAGCGCTACCCGGGCTACCGCTTCGGCGCCTCCCAGGCGCAGCTCTACTGCTACTGCAAAGAGCACTATCCCGCCCTCTTCAAAAAGGTGCGCGATGCCATCGCCAAGGGCGAATGGGAAGTCCAGGGCGGCATGTGGGTGGAAGCCGACTGCAATCTGCCCGACGGCGAATCCCTCATCCGCCAGTTCCTCTACGGCATGCACTTCTTCCGCGACGAATTCGGCGTCGTGCCGCGCTCGCTCTGGCTCCCGGACGTCTTCGGCTACTCCGGCCAGCTTCCGCAGATTCTGCGCATCTGCGGGCTCGACCTCTTCCTGACCCAGAAGCTCTCCTGGAACCGCTACAACAAATTCCCGCACAACTCCTTCGTCTGGGAAGGCATCGACGGCTCGCAGGTCTTCGCCCACTTCCCGCCGGAGGACACCTACAACACGCTCCTCCTCCCGGAAGAGCTCCACCGCCACGAAGCCAACAACCGCGAAGCCGGCATCATCGACGAAGCCATCTCCCTCTGCGGCATCGGCGACGGCGGCGGCGGTCCCAAGGAGGAGTACATCGAGCGCGGTCTGCGCTGCGCCGCCCTCAACGGTTGCCCGCGCGTCTCCTTCGGCTTTGCCGAGGAGGCGATGTCCCGCATTGCCAAACAGAGTTCCCGTCTCGACACCTGGGTCGGCGAGCTCTACTTCGAATTCCACCGCGGCACCTACACGACGCAGGCGCGCCAGAAGCTCGGCAACCGCCGCGCCGAGGAAGCCATGCGCACCGCCGAAATGCTCTGCGCCTCCGCCACCGCGCAGGCGGGCGCCGCCTATCCCTCCGAGGAAATGCTCGGCCTTTGGCGCCACCTGCTGATGTGCCAGTTCCACGACATCATCCCCGGCTCCTCGATCCACCGCGTCTACGAAGAAAGCGGCGCCCGCGTCGAAGCCGTCGCCCAGTCCGCCAAGGCCCTCTCCGCCGCCGCGGCCGCCCAGCTGCTCGAGCCCGCCGAAGACGCCCTCACGCTCTTCAACCCCTCGTCCACGCCCTACGAAGGTCTCATCACGCTCCCGGATGACGCCGTCGCCGCCACGCTCGCCGGCTCCGACGACCCCCTGCCCGCGCAGACCGAAGCCCTCGGCACTCTCGTGCGCGTCTCCGTGCCGCCCCGCGCCTTCGAAACGCTCCGCCTCGTGCGCGACGCCAAACAGGCCGCCCCCATGGCCGTCCCCGCCGAGCCCCCCGCCTCCGGACGCATCGTGCTCGAAAACAAGCGCGTCCGCTACGAACTCGACCGCGCCCTGCACGTCGTCCGCGCCGTCGACAAGGAGGCCGACCGCGTCTTCATCACCCGCGATCAGCCCGCCAACGTCATCGAGCTCTACGACGACCATCCCCACACCTACGATGCGTGGGACTTCGACGAGTACGCCATGCAGATGCCCGTCGCCGAAACGCAGGTGCAGTCCGTCGAGGTTATCTCCGGTCCCGTCCGCACCTCCGTCTTCGCCTCCTTCCGCCTCGGCAGCAGCAAATTCCTCCAGACCATCCGCCTCGACGCCGATTCCAAGCGCCTCGACTTCGAAACGTCCGTCGACTGGCAGGAGAAGCACAAACTCTGCCGCGTGCTCTTCCCGGTCGATGTCCGCGCCTCCGAAGCCCGCTTCGAAATCCAGTACGGCACCATCGCCCGCGCCACCAACAACAACACCAAGTGGCAGTACGCCCAGTTCGAATCCTGCGGCCACCGCTACGCCGACCTCTCCGACAACCAGTTCGGCGTCGCGCTGCTCAACGACTGCAAGTACGGCTACAGCGCCAAGGGCAAGGTCCTCACCCTTTCCCTGCTGCGCGCCCCCACGGAGCCCGACCCCGTCGCGGACCGCGGTGCGCACCACTTCACCTACTCGCTGTTGCCGCACGAAGGCACGCTGGCACAGTCCGATGAAGTGGTGACCGCCGCCGCCGAGCTGAACATCGGCGTCAGCGCCTTTGCGGGATTTGCGGTCCCGGGCGGCGCCGCCACGGCGCCCGTCCTGCCGGTCGACCTCATCGGCGAAGGTGTCGAGCTCTCCGTCCTCAAAAAGGCGGAAGACAGCGATGACCTCATCGTGCGTCTCACGGAGCGCCGCGGCAACCGCACGAAAGCGCGTCTTTCCTCCCGGATCGACGGTATCAACCGTGCGGTGCCCTGCCTGGCCAGCGAACTGGGCGACACCGGCAAGCCCGTCAAGCTTCCGGCGGACCTCTCTCTGCGGCCCTTCGAAATCAAGACCCTGCGCCTGACCCACGCCTGAGTCTCCTGATTCTCTTTTTCCTCCCCAACAGCGGACGGCTTTGCCGCCCGCTGTTTTTTTTTGTAACCACACGGAGGGCTTTCCCGCCCGTCTTGTTCGTCGTGTCTGCGCTCGCTTCGCGCAGGCTTCGCTACGCAGGCTTCGCCCCGCTGGCTTCGCTGCGCTGGCTCCGCTGCGTTGGCTTCGTCCCGCTGGCTCCGCTGCGCAGTCTTTGCCCCGCTGGCTTCGCCCCGCTGGCTTCGTCCCGCTGGCTCCGCCCCGCTGTGCTGGCTTGGCTGCGCTGGCTCCGCTGCGCAGTCTTTGCCCCGCTGGCTTCGTCCCGCTCTCTCCGCCCCGCTGGCTTCGCTGCGCTGGCTTCGCTGCGCTCCGCCCCGCTGGCTCCGCCCCGCTGGCCTCGCTGCGCTGGCTCCGCCCCGCTGGCTTCGCTGCGCTGGCCTCGCTGCGCGCTCGCGAGCCGTCCTGTCTGTCGTGTTCGTCTTGTTCGTCCTGTTCGTCCTGTTCGTCCTGTTTTCGGCTCGCGCAGTCTTCACTGCGCAGTCTTCGCTGCGCTGGCTCTGCTTCGCGCGGCTTAGCTTTTCGCGCCTTCGCTGCGCTGGCTTCGCCCCGGCGGCCGAGCCGCCCGTGCCGCCCGTCCTGTCCGTCGTGTCCGTCGTGTTCGTCCTGTTCGTCCCGCAGACACAACCTCCATCCGTGTGGCAACTCCCCGCTGAAATTTGGCTTGCCTAAAACGGGGTCGGTGCGATACTTTGTCACCGGACGCCTCTGTTCCCTTCACCGTAGTCCGCCACAACCGATCACCGGCGGCAGTTTGCCGATCACCGGCGGCAGTTTGCCGCTTATCAAGCGTTTTTCATGAAAGAAATCGTTATCTGTCTGGGCAGTTCGTGCTTCGCACGCGGCAATGCCCGCAATGTTGAGATTGCCGAAGCCTTCCTCAAAGAGCATGGTCTGAGCGACAGCGCGGAAATCGACGTGCGCGGCGGTCTGTGCTGCAACCGCTGTGCAGACGGCCCCAACGTCGTCATCGACGGCAAGGTCTACTCGCATGTGGATCCCAATGCGATGCAGGACATCCTGACCCGCGAGCTCCTCGGCGGCAACTGACCCTCGCTCCCGCTCCCCCTCCGCTGTCTCTTTCCGCTGGTTTCGCTCCGCTCCGCATCGCTCTTCCCGCAGTCTTCGCCTTGCAGTCTTCGCTGCGCAGTCTTCGCTGCGCTGGCTTCGCCTCGGCGGCTGTGCCGCCCGTCCTGTCCGTCGTGTCCGTCGTGTACGTCGTGTTCGTCCTGTCCGTCGTGTCCGTCGTGTTCGTCCTTCCTCCGCTGGCTTCGCTGGCTCTGCTCCTCTCATCCCCTCCGTATCTCCTGAACTATGGCTGCACAACCCCCTGTCTTCACCACCTTCAATGAGTGTCAGGACTGCTACAAGTGCGTCCGGCACTGCCACGCCAAAGCCATCCGCATCGAAAACGGTCACGCCGCCGTCATCCAGGACGCCTGCGTTGCCTGCGGCGAATGCGTCCGGGTCTGCCCGGCGCACGCCAAGAAGATCCGCAGCGACATCTCCCGTCTCCTCCAGATGCTCGAAGGGGACAAGCCCGTCTACGCATCCGTCGCACCCAGCTGGCTCGCCTATTTCCCGGACTGGACACCCGGCATGCTCATCCAGGCTCTCAAGCGCCTCGGCTTCGCGGGCGTCAGCGAAACCGCGCGCGGCGCCCAGCTCGTGAGCGCCGCCACCGCCACCTTCCTGCGCGAACACCCGGAAGGCCTCTGGCTCTCCGGCGCATGCCCCGCCTCCGTCGATTACATCCGCAAATACCACCCGCGGCTCGCAGACCGTATCGTACCCGTCGATTCCCCCGTCCAGGCGCACTGCAAAGAACTGCGCGCCCGGTTCGGCGATATCCGCATCGTCTTCTTCGGCCCCTGCGCCGCCAAGAAAAACGAGGCGGACCGCCATCCCGACGTCCTCTCGCTCGCCTGCACCTTCCCGCACCTGGAAGAACTCCTCCGCAGCCGCGAAATCACGCCCGACCCCGCCGCCGAGGGCGCCTTCGACCTCGGTCCCGCCGAAGAAGGCCGCGCCTACTCCTTCGAGGGCGGCATGAACGACACCCTCCGCGACCCCAACGGTCCCGTCGACCGCTATTTCGCCGTCTCCGGTCTCCAGAACCTCGACCGCTTTACGCGCGAACAGGACCCCGAGCACGGCCCCCTCCATTTCGTCGAAATGCTCGCCTGCGAAGGCGGCTGCGTCAACGGCCCCGCCATGCGCCCCGGCGCCTGCACCCACGAAGCCCTCGCGCGAACCGACGCCTTCGCGCGCGGCGGCCGCGCCACCAGCGTCGGCCGCGACGTCCCCGTCGACCTCTTCCAGACCTACGCCCAGGCCGCCCTCCCCGAAGCCGCCCCGCCCCCCGAAAAACTCCGCGCCGCCCTCGAGAGCGTCGGCAAGTTCACGCTCGAAGACGAGCTCAACTGCGGCGCCTGCGGGTACGACAGCTGCCGCGACTTCGCCGCCGCCCTCGTCGCCGGCAAGGCCGAGCCCAGCATGTGCCACACCTTCCTGCGGAAAAACTTCGAGCGCAAGAGTTCCGCCCTCATCAAATACATCCCCGCCGGCGTCGTCATCGTCGATCAGGATCTGCGCATCCTCGAGTGCAACGCCCTGTTCGTCGACCTCATGGGTCCCGATGCCCGCACCATCTACGACAGCCTCCACAACCTCGACGGCGTCGACCTCTCCCGCAACTTCCCCTTCGCCTCGCTCTTCACCTCCATCCTGCGCAACGGCGGCGAAACCGCGAAGTTCTCCCAGCCCTGGGGCAAAATGCTCGTCAACGTCTCCGTCTTCTCCATCACCCCCGGCAAAGTCGCCGGAGCCGTCGTGCAGGACGTCACGCGCACCGAAATCCACCGCGAGGAAATCGCCGAGCGCGCCCGCGAACTCATCCGCAAAAACGTCCGCACCGTCCAGGAAGTGGCGAAACTCTTCGGCGAACACATCGCCGAATCCGAAATCCTCCTCACCCAGATCGCCGGCAACTACTCCGATCGCGGCGCCCTGGACGGCACGCCCGCTCACCACGACAAGGGGCCCGCGCAATGAATCCCCGCGCCGATTACTTCATCGAAATGGAGTGCGCCCAGATCACCAAACATGGGCAGAATGCGTGCGGCGATGCCTACGACCTGCTGCGCCTCGACGATGAAAACCGCGCCATCGCCGTCCTCTCCGACGGCCTCGGCTCCGGCATCAAGGCCTCCGTCCTCGCCACCATGACCGTCCGCATGGCCATGCGCTTCCTGCGCACCGACATGGACCTGCTCAAGTCCGTCGAGACCATCATGGACGCCCTCCCCGTCGACTCCGTGCGCCGCATCAGCTACGCCACCTTCTCCATGGTGGATCTGCAGGTCGACGGCACCACGCGCCTCGTCGAAATGGGCAATCCCCGCTACATCCACCTGCGCGGCACCGCCGACGTCGCCGCCCGGGTCCACACCCAGATGGTCTCGCAGCGCTGGCCCGACCGCCCCGTCGAGTGCTACGAAATGAACATCGAGCCGGGCGACCGCCTCATCTGCTGCTCCGACGGCGTCACGCAGAGCGGCCTCGAAAACCGCGCCTTCAAATTCGGTTGGCGCCGCGAAGGCGAGCTCAGCTTCATCCAGGAGCTCGTCGCCGCCAATCCCACCATCAGCGCCTACGACCTCGCGCACGCCGTCGCCAACCGCGCCCTGGCCGTCGACAGCAATGTCAACAAGGACGACATCTCCTGCCTGGTCGTCTACCTGCGCCGTCCCCGCGTGCTGCGTATTCTCACGGGTCCGCCCTACCACCAGAGCAACGACGCCCCCTACGCGCGCCTTGCCGCGCCCGACACCGGCGCGGACGCCGTCATCGTCTGCGGCGGCACGTCCGCGAACATCATCCAGCGCGAGCTGGGCGTCCGCGTGGAAATCGATTTGCGCAAAATCCGCGAAGCCGGCGACCTCCCGCCGCCCGGCACCATCCCCGGCATCGGCATCGCCACCGAAGGCATCCTGACCCTCTCGCGCGTCCGCCGCGCCCTCGAAGAAGGCGTGGAGGACCTCCAGACCCTTCCGCTCGCCGCCCGCGTCATCATCGAAAAAATCCATACGGCCGACCGCATCGAGTTTTACGTCGGCACCAAAGTCAACGAAGCCCATCAGGACCCCAATCTTCCGGCCGAGCTCGACCTGCGCCGCAACGTCATCCACCGCATCGCCGATATCCTCACCGAAAAGTACCGCAAGCAGACCCTCCTCCGCTGGTTCTAGCGGGGGGGGGCGGTTGCCCCCTTTTCTGCCGATCGGGCGGTGGATTACCGCCGACCGGCCTGTCTGCGCTGGCTTCACTGCGCTGGCTCCGCTGCGCTGGCTTCGCTGCGCTCTCTCCGCCCCGCTGGCTTCGCTACGCTGGCTTGGCTGCGCTGGCTCGCGCTGCGCTGGCTCGCGCTGCGCTGGCTTCGCTACGCTGGCTTGGCTGCGCTGGCTCGCGCTGCGCTGGCTCGCGCTGCGCTGGCTTCGCTACGCTGGCTCGCGCTGCGCTGGCTCGCGCTGCGCTGGCTTCGCTACGCTGGCTTCGCTGCGCTGGCTCCGCTGCGCGCTCTCCGCCCCGCAGGCCTCACTACGCTGGCTCCGCTGCGCAGTCTTTGCCCCGCTGGCTTCGTTGCGCTGGCTCCGCTGCGCAGTCTTCGGTCCGCTGGCTTCGCCCCGCTGGCTTGGCTGCGCTGGCCTCGCTGCGCTGGCCTCGCTGCGCGCTCGCGAGCCGTCCTGTTCGTCCTGTTCGTCCTGTCCGTCCTGTTCGTCCTGTCCGTCCTGTTCGTCGTGTTCGTCCTGTCCGTCCTGTTCGTCCTGTAAAAAAAAAAGGCAGGTTGGAACTTGCTATTTTCTCTGGCCCCGAAGGATACGCCCCACTTCTTTTATTTTGCCGAGAATGGGAGCGGCGACGTCCGGTGCAACGCTCTGCTGAACGTCCTTATAGATTTCCCGAAGCAGTGCCAGAGCATCTGCCGCATCCTGTAATGTCCCGTTTCGTGCAGCAAGGCGGGCTTTATACATTCGCTCCCGCAGACCGCCTTCTTTTGTAAATGTTTCCTGCTGGGATTGTATCTGACGGTCAATCAGATAGCTTGTCTGATAAATCAGGCTGAGAATGATATTGCACAGTTCCTCCGGATTTTTGTTTGCGAAATATTCTCTGAAAAGCTTTGCGGCTTTTTGTTCGCTGTTCAAAGCGCGAAACTCCCGAATCCGTTCATCGCTTTTATCCCATGCCCGGAGGTTGTGAACCCGAAGATAGTCCTGATAATCCTCCAGGAGCTCCTGCAGGCTTGCTCTCGCTACACCCGTAAGTTTCAACTCTCCTTCCTTGCTGGTTCCGGAAGTGTTACTGCCTTCCGCAATGTTTTGCTTGCAGCTGCGCGCCGCTTGAATCATCTGATCGGTTGTTCGGTCGCCTGAATTCAAGAACAGCCGGCAAAAAGCGACGGTAGCGTCATAGATGATGACACTGTTCTGATAAGAGATGAGTTTCTTGTAGCTGCCGTGATGCGTGAGAATCTGGTTCATGGGAAAGACCTTCAAAAGGGAACGCCACTTGGAGTGCAGGATAGCATTTAACCGTAATTCGTTGAAGAAAAAGTATTTTCTGTAAATGAGGCCGGCTGGACGCTACGCCGTGCGCAACTGGGGCACTGGAATGCAAAGCCAGCGCAGACACGACGAACAGGACGAACACGACGAACACGACGAACAGGACAGGAATCGGCGGTGTGATTGTACGTTCCCCTCTCTTCCGTGTGCTTTCCCTGCGCTGGCTTCGTCCCGTGTGGCTTCTCCTCCGGCGGCTGTGCCGCCGAGAAAAGTCCTTATTTAATACCTTGGTCGGAACGTAGTGGAGACTTCAGAAGGGGGCTTCGCCCCTCCGTGTGGCTCAAAATTCTAAAACCCTCGCGCGGCTTAGTTCTCTCTCTTCTCCGTGTGTTTTTTTTCTTCCTCCCTCTTCCTTTCCTTTCCTTTCTTCTCTTCCGTGTGTTCCCCTCCGCATTTCTCTTCCGGACACCAACGGGCACCAACACCCGCAAACCCTGCAAAACTTACCTGCTCTGAAAGAATGAAAAAAATCCTATATCCTCGTTCGCAGTCGGATTCCGGCTCAAATTTGTCGGTCAAATCCGGGCTGTGGTAATAATTGCTCCGGTTGCGTCCCATGTACGCAAAAGGCGCATTGGAAGCGGCCAAATCTTCAATTTTAAATCCGAAAATTCTAATGAAGAAGCAATTACTAACAATGCTTGCCGTCTGTGCAGCTTCTTGCGCGTGGGCAGCGGAAGTTTACTCCGCCAACACCGTCGGCTACACCCGCGTGGCGGTCAATTCCGGACTGAACCTCCTCGGTTCCTCCTTCGTCCAGGTCGGTACGGGCGAAGCCCTCGACATCAACGAAGCCGTCAAAGTTTCCGGTCTGAATGGCCTTGATGAAGGGTTGGAGAGATTCGTCACAACGGTTCGTCTTTGGACGGGTACGAGCTATGACACCTACGGCTATGTGACCGCCGACGAAGCCGCCGCATGGGAATGGCCGGAAGCCGCCGACAAATGGCTTCTCAGTGATATGTCCGATGTCGCAGCCGTTCCGGTTCCTGCCGGTGACGGTTTCTGGGTGCAGACAACGGGGACGGGCACCATTACGCTCGTCGGTCAGGTCCCCGCCGCAGCGACGACGGATGTCACGATCAACCCGGGACTCAACCTCGTTTCCTGCCCCTACGCGAAGGAAATCAACATCCAGGACATCAAGGTCAACGGTCTGAAAGGTCTTGATGAGGGTTTGGAGAGATTCGTCACCACAATTCGTCTTTGGACGGGTACGAGTTATGATACCTACGGCTATGTGAATGCCGAAGAAGCCGCCGCATGGGAGTGGCCGGAAGCCGCCGACAAGTGGCTTCTCAGCGACATGTCCGATATCGCCGATGTGACGATTCCCGCCGGTGCCGGCTTCTGGGTTCAGACGACCGGTACGGGCTCTGTAACTTTCACCAAGTAAACCTTGGCGAATCTACAACAACAAATCATCCGAAACTAAAACTATAACATGAAAAAAGCGTTTACAGCAATTGCCGTTTTGGCTCTCACCATCGGCGCCGCTTACGCTTTGGGCTTCGATTGGGGTACCAACACCAAGATTTCCTTCAACGGAACGCAGTTTACCACCGCCGCTCTCGCGGCTCCCGTCACGGTCGAGCTGATCTACCTCGGAACGGACAATGCCTGGTCCTTCGATGAATCGGGTCTCGTCACCGACGAAGCCGTCAGCACCGGTTCTGTTACCGTAACTGGTGCTCCGACCGCAAAGGGCAAGGGACATGGTAAGTTGGATAAGCTTCTTGGCTCTTCCTTTGCCGATGGCTCTAAGTTGGGCAACGGCAATGTCTTCGGCGTTCTGATCACCTACACCGATACGAAAGGCAACGTCTGGTACAACCTCTCCAGCAACACCTATACGCTCGCTAATGCGGCCGACGACGGTGCTGTCATCGACAAGCAGTACTTCGACTTTGCTTGGACGAACGACGAATCTGGTGGCGATACTCCGACTGCCGGTGGTGGCTGGTGGACCATTCCGATCCCGGAACCGATGACGGTTCTCTGCGGGCTGGCTGGTCTGGCTCTCCTCCTGAAGCGCCGCGCCTAAGCGACAGCTCTATCATCTGGCAGATTTTTCTGCCTACGAAACGTGCGACACACTGTGCCGCACGTTTTTTGTTTGTCCTCAGCCGCAGAGGGCGATGGGGTCGGGTTTTCGGAAAATGCGATGCCGTTCCGAAAGAGGAGCCGGGGTTACCGCTGGAGGAAGCGGGAAAGATGGCCGAGGAGAGGGAGCGGGATGTTCAGTAAGCCGTCATCCTGGCGGAGGTTCTGCAGAGAGGTGCGCACGGAAAGCGGGGGAGAATACAGGGATCGGTAGACTTTGAGCGATTTGCTCTTGAGGTTCAATCCCGATTTCACTTCCACCGGAAGAATCCCGGAATCTCCCTGGATGAGGAAATCGACCTCCGCCGTGCCGCGGGAATTCGCCCAGTAACAGACAGGGTCGAACCGTTGCGCCAAAAGCTGTTCCAGCACATAGGTTTCCGCCAGTTTTCCCTTGAACGAATCAAAGAGATCGACCCCTTGGAGGAGGATGCTCAGCGGCAGCTTTGCCAGCTTACGCAAAATCCCCACGTCCGTCGGATACAACTTGAAAATCTTGCGGCTTCTGACGGCTTCCAAGGGCATTTCCGGCGTCTCGACCAGGCTCACCATCCGGATCAAATGCGCCTGAATCAGCCATTGCAGGGCATCCTCCAAATCCTTTGCCCGCGCACCCTGCCGGACCTCTCCATAGATGAAATGGCGGTTTTCCTTCGAAAACTGTTCCGGAATGGAGTGCCAGAGCAAAAAGAGTTTCGGGACATCCCGGGCAGACGCGTGCTTCCCGAAGTCCGCTTCGTACGACAGCAGGAGTTTCTCAAGTTCCGCATCGGCGGCTGACAGGTCCTGCGTCTCCAAAAAGGTGTTCAGTACGCCCGGAAGCCCTCCGAGGGTCATATATTCCCGCAACTGGAGTTCCAGTTTTTGCAGATAGGGAGCCAGGACGGGCTGCAGCGGAATCGTGGTCAGATAATTAGCCAGCGCGGGGTCTGCCGCCGCGAGATATTCATCGAACGAGCAGGGGCCGAGCTCGAGAAAATCGGTCTTTCCGACCGGGAAGCCTTTTCCGGAGTGCATCATGACCCCGAGTAGCGACCCGGCTGCCGCAACCGCGTATTCCGGCGCTTCTTCGCAGAAATACTTGAGCGACGTCAGTGCCGCCGGACATTCCTGAATTTCATCGAAGATGATAAGGGTTTCGTTCGGCTGAATGGATTCACCGGAGTAAACCGCGAGATGCTGCAGGATTTGGTGCGGTTTGAGGGATTCGGCGAAGAATTCGCGAACGCCATTTTCCTGTTCAAAGTTCAGATAGACCGTATTGTCAAAAGACTCCCGGCCGAACTCGCGCAGCAGCCAGGTCTTCCCGCATTGACGCATTCCCTGCAGAATCAACGGCTTACGTCTGGCGGACTGTTTCCATTCGACCAGTTTCGGCATCAACTTCCGTTCGATTTTCATGGTGGAATACCCTCCTTTTTGCCTCCGATTCTACCATCTTTCCATCGCAAAATGCAAAATAAATTGCAAAGTTCAATGGAAAAATGGTCTATTCTCAGGCATTTTGCAAAGGAAACTTCCTTAACCCATGACACAACAAAAAACGTGCGGCACAGCGTGTCGCACGTTTCGTAGGCGGAAAATCTGCCAGTTTATGGAAGTTTCGCTTAGGCGCGGCGCTTCAGGAGAAGAGCCAGACCGGCGAGACCGCAGAGAACCGTCATCGGTTCCGGGATCGGAATGGTCCACCAGCCGCCACCAGCAGTCGGGGTGTCGCCGCCAGTCTCGTCCATGTCCCAGTTGAACGTGAAGTCCTGGGGAATAGGATTGGGGGTTTGATCCTCAACTCCTGCCGGAATCGTATACGTAGAGGAGGAGAAGTTGTAGTACGTAACGCCGTCCACCGTATAGGTGATGAAAGCACTGAAAGTGGCAACGCCTGCTTCCATGGTCCCACCATTTGTAAAAGAACTGTCCAAAGGCTTACCATACATTTCAGCACCACGGCCTACCAGACCGGTAGTCGCAATGGAACCAATCTGAACGACTTCATCCGAGGTGGTGCCGTCCTCATTGAACGTCCAAGTGGCGTCTGCACCAAGGTAAACGAGGTAGACTGCTGCATTGGCAACATTCGCCGTATCCCCAGCCGCAGCGATATAATTTCCACTGCCAAACTGGATACGACCAGTCAGACCTTTACCAGTACCCCAGTTAAACGTAAAAGCACTCGAAATGGTTGCCATCATAACGACAGCCGCCAGCGTTGCAAAAATCTTTGTCATTTTATTTTCGAATTCGGAAATTTTCGGGTTGCGAGACAAGGTTGACCTTATTTCGCAAAGGTCACTGTGCCAGTGCCTGTCGTCTGAACCCAGAAGCCGGAACCAGCGGGAAGGGTGGCATCTGCGACACCGTCCATATTGACAGAAATCCACTTTGCATTCCAAGAGGGATCACCAAACAGGCTTTCTCCCTGACCTTCTCCGCAATAGCCATAGGTGACATAATTGGCACCGTCCCACGTCATGAGAAACGTCTGAAACTCGTAACCATCAGTCATACCAGGGATGTCAGAAGAAACAACAACGTCCTGAACATTGATAGCCTTCGGATACGAACTGGAAATCAAGTTCAGCCCAGCGGTAACATCAACAGAAGTAGACTCAGCCGAGGCAACCTGACCCATCATCGTAACCGTGCTGTCTCCAGACGTCTGAACCCAGAACCCAGTTCCAGCCGAGATATCAACAATGGCAAGAGCGTCCATATTGACAGAAATCCACTTTGCATTCCAAGAGGGATCTCCAAACAGACCTTCTCCCTGACCTTCTCCGCAATAGCCATAGGTGACATAATTGGCACCATCCCACGTCATGAGAAACGTCTGAAACTCGTAGCTATCAGTCATTCCGGCCAAATCGGCGGAAGGGGTGACGAGATCATTGATGTCGAGGGCGGCTTCGGTGCCGACTTCAACGAACTGGGAGCCGAGGAGGTTCAGTCCGGAATTGACCGCCACGCGGGTGTATCCGACAACATTTTCGGAATAGACCTCTGCTGCCCACGCGCAAGAAACAAAATACCGTTTCCGCGCCTCCGCCTCCGCTCCCTGGCTCCGCTCCGCTGCGCGCCTGCGTTCCGCCTGCGCCCCGCCTCCGCCGCTGGCTCCGCCGGCTTCACCTCCGCTGCGCTACCTCCGCCCCGCAGGCTTCGCCTCCGCTGCGATATCTTCGCTCCGCTGGCTCGCTCCGCTCCCCTACCTTCGCTCTTCCGTGTGGCTCGCCTCCGCTGCGCTACCTTCGCCCCGCTGGCGTCCCCTCCACCGCTCCGCTGGCTTCGCCTCAGGCGGCTCTGCCGCCGAGAAAAAGTCCTTATTTAACACCTTGGTCGGAACGTAGTGGAGACAAAGTCCGTGTGGCTCAATTTTCTAAAACCTTCGCGCGGCTTAGCATCGCTGACTTCGCTTCGCTGCGCTACCTCCGCTGCGCTCTCTTCTCCGTGTGGCTCGCTCCGCCGCTGACTCCGCTGGCTCACGCGCAAAAGCGAGCCGTCCTGTCTGTCGTGTCCGTCCTGTACGTCCTGTTCGTCCTGTCCGTCGTGTCTGGCTCCGTGTGGCTCGCTGCGCTGGCTTTGTTCCGGGCAAAGCCCGCATCACAGGCGGCAGTTTGCCGCCCGCCCTCGGAGTGGGCGGCCGACTCATGAGCGGTCAGATTAGTAGCGGGCGGCGGTGATCCACCGCCTGAGAAGCCGCCCGCACCACAGGCGGCAGTTTGCCGCCGCCCGACCGGCAGAAAAGGGGGCTACGCCCCCCGCGCGCCGTCCATGGAGCCGGAGCGGAAGCCATCGAGGTCGAGGGTCAGGTAGGTAAAGCCGAGGGCATGGAGGGTTTCGAGGAGCTGCGGGCGGGCGGCGAGCAGCGCGGGGATGGCCTCGGGCGCGGTTTCGATGCGCACGAGGGAGGTCTGTTCGTGGACGCGGACGCGCACAGGCGTTTCCGCGGGGAGGAGCCCTTGCACGAACGTCTCCGCCTTGGCGATGCGCCCGAGCAGCTCGGGGGTGAGCTCGGTGCCGTACGGGAGGCGCGTGGCGAGACAGGGCGCGGAAGGCCGGTTCCAGACGGGAACCGCCAATTCGCGGGCGAGGGTACGCACCTCCTGCTTGGAAAAGCCGAGTTCGGCGAGCGGCGAAACGACGCCGTATTCGCGCAAGGCGCGCAACCCCGGACGGTAGCTCTGGAGATCATCGGCATTGGTGCCATCCATGAGCGTGTTGAGTCCGGCAGCGGCGGCTTTCTGCGAAAAGACGCTGAAAAAGTGGCGTTTGCACCAGTAGCAGCGGTCGGGCGGATTGTGACGGACCTGCTCGAGCGCAAGGGTATCGATGGTGCACACCTCGCAGGGCACCTGAAGACGCTCCGCCTGTGCGCGGGCCTCCTGCGTCTCCTCCGGAAACTGGAGAGGCGACTGCATGACGAGGGCGGTCAGCGGAAAGGGGGCTTCGCGGTACAGGTGCGCGAGCGCGGACAGGAGCAGGGCGCTGTCCGTCCCGCCGGAGAACGCCAGAGCGATGCCTCCGGGGACGCGGGCTCGCAGAAATGCGAAGAGGTTGTAGAGAGAAGGGCTCACGTGGGGTTGGCGGCGGCGCGGGCTTCGTTGTAGAGGGTGCCGAAATCGATGCCGGTGGCGGCGGAGAGGTTTTTGACGCTCTCGTATTCGGGGTAGACCCGGACGGTGTCGCCCCAGGCGCAGCGTTTGGCGCGGACGGTTCCGCACGGGAGGGAGATTTCGGTGGCGGAGCGCTGCATGGCGCTGCGTTCGACCGGATAGCGGCGGACGCCGATGGTCTCGGTGTGGCTGAAGAGGATTTCCTCCATGGCGGGAATGAGGTGCTCATCGGCGAGACACCAGAGCATCCAGGCGGGGCGGTTCTTCTTCATGAAGCAGGGGATATAGCAGACATCGCGGGCTCCGGCGGCGAAGAGCAGCTCCATGGCGTGACCGAGCGTCTCGCCGGTGGCGTCGTCGATGTTGGTCTCGAGGACCCAGAGGCGCGGGGCGTCCGGCGTGGCGGGGGCGCAAGGAGCGGCCGGGGTTTCCGCGTCTTCGATGAGCATGGCGCGGAGGAGATTGGGCCGCCCGAAGTCGCGCGTGCCGATGCCGATGCCGGTCTTGAGAATGCGCCAGGCGGACGGAAGTTTCGTGCGGGTGCGGAGGGCTGCCGCGATGGCGATACCGGTGGGCGTCACCATTTCGCCGTTCACATCGGTGGTACGCAGCGGAATGTTGTGCGCCTCAGCGATGTTGAGAACGGCGGGAACGGGCACGGGAAGCGTGCCATGCTGACAGGTAACGAAGCCGGTGCCTTCGGCGAGGCCGGTCACGACGCATTCGGTGATGCCGAGGTCATCGACGAGGACGGCGGTGGAGACGATATCGACGATGGAGTCGATGGCACCGACTTCGTGGAAATGCACCTCTTCGATGGGCAGCCCGTGTGCCTTGGATTCGGCTTCGGCGACGATGCGGAAAATCTTTTTGGCGAGTGCGCGGGCACGGTCGGTCATGGTACCCCGGTCGATGACTTCATAGACGTCATGGAGGTTCCGGTGGACGTGCGCGTGGTCGTGCGCGTGCGGGTGCGTGTGCTCGTGCTCGTGCGCGTGGTCGTGCGCATGCTCGTGACCGTGCTCCTGCGGGTGCTCGTGCAGATGCACGCCGAAATGGACGCCTGCAATGCTGTAGCTTTGGCTTTGCGAGACGTGGCAGTGGTAGCCTTCGAGGTGGAGGCTTTCGAGGACGGCATCGAGCTTTTCGCGGCTGGCGCCGAGATCCAGCAGCGCGGCAACGGTCATATCTCCGGAAATGCCGGAGGCGCCTTCCAAATACAGCAGTTTCATGATTGGGTCTCCCTGGAGCGGAGAAGATGAAGAATCCGGCACGCCATCATGGCGGCGCCGAATCCATTGTCGATGTTTACAACGGACATGCCTTCCGCGCAGGAATTGATCATGGCCAGCAGCGCGGAGAGTCCCTGGAAATTGGCGCCATACCCGACGGAGGTGGGCACGGCAATGACGGGCGCGGAGACGAGTCCGGAGACGACGGAGCCCAGCGCGCCTTCCATTCCGGCGACGACGATGACGACATCGGCGGTGCGGATGGCTTCGGTCCGGTTGAGGATGCGGTGGAGTCCGGCGACGCCCACATCGTAGAACCGGGAGACCTGTGCGCCGAAGAAAGCGCATGTGCGGGCGGCCTCTTCGGCAACCGGGATGTCGCCGGTGCCGCCGGTGCAGACCGCGACGGAGCCCAGCGGCGGCGGGTCGGCGCCCCATGCGCTGAGCAGGAGCCGTGGGACGGGGTCGTACTCGGCGGAAATGCCGTGCGCCGCGACGGCCGCGGCCTGTTCGTCCGAGCATTTGGTGCAGAGAACCCGGATGCCGCGCTCCCGGAAGGCTTCCAGGATGGAGCAGAGCTGCTCGGGCGTTTTGCCGGGACCAAAGACGGTTTCTCCGAAGCCGGTCCGTTTCGAGCGGCCGAAATCCAAGTGGGCGAAGTTCAGTTCATCGGCGTTCATCGGTGATGAAAGAGGGTTGGGTTATTTCCCGCAGATCTGCGGAGCGGAGGAGCGAGCCACACGGAAAAATTGAAAGAGAGAGCTAAGCCGCGCGAGGGATTTAGGAATTTTTAGCCACACGGAGGGGCGGTTGCCCCGTTTTGAGTCTCCACTACGTTTCGACCAAGGTGTTAAATAAGGACTTTTTAGAAGGCGGCACAGCCGCCTGGGCGAAACGGAGCGAAGGCGAAGCGGAGAGGAAGGAGTGGTAGGGCAAGTGCATCATTTCTGCAGTTCTGCGGGAAAATCAAAATCAAGGATTGTGCGCAGCGGGTCAGGACCGAGGAAAGGGGGTATTAGCGGATGCGGCGGAGGCGGCGGGGTCATCATCGGCGGCGGGCTGTTGCGCGAGGCGCTCCTGCCGGGCGGCGAGCCAGAGTCCCAGCTCGAACAGAAGCCACGTCGGAAAGGCGAGCGCAATCTGGCTGATGACATCCGGCGGCGTGAGGATCGCCGCAATGACGAGGATGATGATCACCACATACGGGCGCTTGTTGCGCAGCGAGGCGGCGGAAATGAGTCCGAACCGGACGGAGAGCAGGACGAGAATCGGCGTCTGAAACATCGCGCCAAACGCCAGCAGGAGCCATTCTGCGAGGGTTACGACGTTGGCGACGCCCAGCATCGGCTGGATGGTCGACGTGGCGAAGCTCATCGCGAAGCGTACCAGCATCGGCAGCACGAAGAAGGCGCAAAAGAGCGCACCCGCAAAGAACAGTCCCGTTGCCGAGACGATCCACCAGCCGAGCGCCTTGCGTTCCGCCGCGTAGAGCGCGGGCAACAGGAAGCGCCACACCTGCCAGAGAATCCAGGGGAGCGCCCCGAAGAACGCCAGGATGGCACCCATCTTCAGCCGCACGAGGAAGACCTCCATCGGGGAGAAGAAGTTCAGCTGCGCCGCACCTTCCGGGAAGCAGAGCGTCACGAGTCCGTCGATGACAGCCGGGGACACCCCGTACCCGACGGGAAACAGGAGCGCAACAGCAGCGAGGCACCGCAAGAGCGTCTGCCGCAGTGCCTCGAGGTGCCCGATGAGCGTGTCTTCTCCGTCGGAATCCATGGGTGAGTATTGCGTAGTGCGGCCGGGGCGGGGGGCGAAGCCCCCATTTCTGCCGGTCGGGCGGTGATCCACCGCCTGAGAAACCGACCGACCGGCCTGATGAGTCGGCCGCCCACTCCGAGGGCGGTAATGCCGGCGGAGCGAGCGGAGCGGAGCTGCGCGGGGTGCGTTACTTCTCGGGCGTGTCTGCGGGTTTCGCCTCGGCGGCAGGAGCGGCGCTTTTCGCGTCCTGCGCCTTGCCGACGTCTTCCGCGGCGTTCATGAATTCGCGGCTTTCCTGCTGGAGGGTCTGCTTCGCCTTGTTGAACTCGAAGATGGCGCGGCCAAAGGCACGCGCCAGCTCCGGGATGCGCTTGGCGCCGAACAGGAGCAGCACAAAAATCGCAATGAGAAGAATTTCCTGAAAACCAATCGACATGGCAGATTCTCCCAGGGGCCACAGGTGTGGCGTTTATGAAACAGTTGTCCCGTTTAAGAATCGGGTGTGGCGTTAAAGGATCGGGTGTGGCGTTTACGAGACGGGTGGTAAATGCCCGGCCTCGGAGTGGCCGGGCCGACTCATAAGGCCGGTCGGTCTAACGCCGACCGGCAGAGAAGGCAGCTTTGCTGCCCCTAGTCGAGGGTCACGAGTTCGTATTTCTGGGAACCGATGCCCAGTTTCTCGGCATGGTCGAGCGTGTGCATGCCGTGGCGGGAATCGATGCGCTCAATCAGGTGCGACTTTCCGGGATCTTTGGAAGCGCGCACGAGGTCGGTGCAGGCGCGGTCGACCGCCACGGGGTCGAGCGAAGCGAGGATGCCGATGTCGCCCATGCAGGGCTTTTCCGGCGAGGAGTCGCAATCGCAGTCGACCGAGAGGTTGTTGGCGACGTTGATGTAGAGAATCTTGTCGCCGCAGTGTTCGGCAATCGCCTTGCCGGCTTCCGCCATGGACTCGAGGAAGCGGTCCTGCTCCGCCAGGTTGCTCCAGAGTTTGCCGGGGTCGCGCGTCTTGCCCGCAGAGTGAATCCACGCCTTGCCGTTGGCGGAGCCGATGCCGATGGAGATGTTCTTGATGGCACCGCCGAAGCCACCCATGGCATGACCCTTGAAGTGGGAGAGCACGATGGTGAAGTCGTAGTTGAGGTAGTTCTTGCCGACGATGTGGCAGTTGATGTTCTTGCCGCCCTTGATGGGGAGCTCGACTTCGCCGTCGGCATCCATGATGTCGACCGGTGCGATGGCGGTGAAGCCGTGCTCTTCCGCGGCCTTGAGGTGGTCGGCGGCATTGGTGCGGCGGCCGCCGTAGGCGGTGTTGCACTCGACGATGGTGCCGTTGACTTCCTTGACGAGCGGGGCGATCAGCTTCGGGTCGAGGAAGTTGTGTCCGCCGGGTTCACCGGTGGAAATCTTGACGGCGACCTTGCCGGTTGCTTCGCGGCCGAGTGCCTTGTAGATCTTGACGAGGTTGTCGGCGTTGATTTCACGGAAGAAATAGACTTTGGGGAGCGGCTGTTTGGCATCCGCGGCGGGCGCGGTCGCAGTGGCGGCGGGCGCATCGGCGGCCGAGACGGCGCCGACGGTCAGCGTTGCCGCAACAGCGGTCATGAGCGGACGGAACCGGGAAAACATGTTTTTCATCGGGTTATTCTCCTGTTTTTTTTGGACGGTAAAGGGATGTGGGACCCGGGGAACGGGCGTCCCGTTTTGGTGACTTTATGAGATGGCAGAAATCCGGTCGAGGCGGGGGGCGAAGCCCTCTTTTCTGCCGGTCGGCGGGGGCGAAGCCCCCATCTCTGCCGGTCGGGCGGTGATCCACCGCCTGAGAAACCGACCGGCCTTAGTCGGCGGCGCACTCCGAGGGCGGGAATGCCGGCGGAGCCGCGCGGGAAAAGCGCGCCGGGGCGGGCTCAGAGGCTCCGCTTGAGGTTTTCGACGTACTGATCGATGCGGTGGAGTTCCTTGGGGATGTCGATGCTTTGCGGGCAGTGATGGACGCACGTGTTGCACCCGATGCAGTGCTCGGCCTGGCGCGGCGCGGGGATGCCGCGGTCGTAGAGCGCGAGAAAGGCGCGGCGCGCGCGGCGGAAATCCGGCGACTGCGCATTGGGCTGGATATACCCCTCGTTGATGCAGCGGTTGTAGTGGAGCAGCACGGCGGGAATGTCGATGCCGTACGGACAGGGCATGCAGTACTTGCAGTCGTTGCACGGGATGGTCGGGTACTGCATCATCAGCGTCGCCGTATCGAGCAGGAACCGGAGTTCCTCATCGGTCAGCGGCTGCAACGGACTGTATGTGCGCAGATTTTCCTGCAGATGCTCCATGTACGTCATGCCGCTCAGGACGGTGAGCACATTCGGGAACGATCCGGCGAAGCGGAACGCCCACGAGGCGATGCTGTGCTCCGGCTCGCGCTGCTGGAGGCGCGCCGCAATGTGGTCGTGCACCTTGGCGAGGCGCCCGCCCAGAAGCGGCTCCATGATGACGGCGGGGATGTTGCGCTTGACGAGTTCACCGTACAGGTACTCCGCATCGGTGTTCATCCGGTTGATTTCCTGCGCATGCTGCCAGTCCAGGTAGTTGAGCTGGATCTGCACGAAGTCCCAGTGGTACTTGTCGTGCTGCGAGAGCAGGTAGTCGAAGACCCGGATATCGCCGTGGAAGGAGAAGCCGAGGTTGCGGATGCGCCCGGCTTCGCGCTCTTCGGCCATGAAGTCGATGATGCCGTTGTCCAGATAGCGCTTCCGGAATTCATCCATGCCGCCCCGCCCGACGTTGTGGAGCAGGTAGTAGTCGAAGTAGTCGGTCTGCAGCATCTTGAACGAGTTGCGGTACATCGCAATCGACCCCTCGCGCGACTGCGAGGTCTCCGAGAAGTTCGACAGCTTGGTCGCGAGGAAGTACGAATCGCGCGGATGGCGCGCAAGCGCAATGCCGGTCGTCGTTTCCGACTGTCCCCGGCAGTACGGCGGCGCCGTGTCGAAGTAGTTGACGCCGTTGGCGAGCGCGTGGTCGACGAGGCGGTTGACCGCCGCCTGGTCGAGCGGCGCATTCTGGTCGCGCCCGCTGCCGCCTTCCACAGACGGCCAGCGCATGCAGCCGTAGCCGAGCAGCGAAACGCGGTCGCCTGTCTTCGGGTTGGTGCGGAGCGTCATTTCGCCCGGCGCGGCGGCGCCAGCAGCGCCGCCCGCCGCCTTCGCGGCGTCGGGCTTGCAGCCGGCGGCGAGCCCGGCGACGGCGGCACCCGCCGCTCCGGTCATCTTGAGAAAATCGCGGCGGGAAATCCGGGCGGCATCCGCCGAAGATTCTTCATGCTTTTTATCGTGCTTCATGAAAAAAGACTCCTTTCCTGCCGTGCGGTCAGATGGTCCGGTGAACTTCGTGCCCTTCCACGTAGATGGCGGTCAGGGGCCGTGCGGGGCAGACATGCTCGCAGGCGCCGCACCCGATGCACCGCTCCGGGTCCACGGCGGGGATGCGCGGCGAATCTTCCCACGACGGATCGGACGGCACCATCCGGATGGCGCCCGAGGGGCAGTGGCGCGCGCAGTTGCCGCAACTGACGCCCTCCGTGAGCGGCAGGCAGTTCGCGCGGACCCAGACGGCATGCCCGATCTGCGTGGAGGCCTTGACCTCCGGCCGGATGGGCAGAATGGCGCCGGCGGGGCAGACATCGGCGCAGCGCGTGCACGTGGGGCGGCAATAGCCGCGGTCGTAATCGAGCGTCGGATGGAGGAAGCCCGTGGCGCAGGACCCGGGGACGAGCACGCCGTTCGGGCAGGCGGCGACGCAGAGCTGGCAGCCGACGCAGCGGGCTGCCAGATTGCGCAGGCTCTGCGCGCCCGCCGGGGCGACGGGTGTGGTGCGAGGCGGCTTTGCGCGCGAGCG
>CASFKR010000015.1 GCA_949295265.1 uncultured Verrucomicrobiota bacterium
GAGAGGTTTTTTTCGTACTGCTCCGTCGTGCTGCCCGAGCCGTACACGTCCGAGACCGCCTTGAAGGAGACGCAGGGCACGCCCGCGTACTTGCACACTTCCACGATGGCGCCGCCCTCCATGTCGCGAAGGTCCGCGCCTAAGCGGAGAAGAAGGTCGTGATCGACGGGGGAATCGTTGAAGCGGTCGCCCGTCGCAAGCTTGCGGCGGGGGAAGTCGATGCCTTGGGGGGTAGAAAGGGGGAGGAAGTTCTCCGTCTCGCCGTCGAGGGTGCCGATCTCAGTCCCTTCGAGCTGGGTGATGTCGAAGTCGTACTGCACCGCTTTCTCGACGAGGTACACTTCGGTGAGTTCCGTGCGCTCGTGAAGCCCGCCCGCGACGCCGAAGTTTAAAATGACGTCCGCGCCGAAGTGGATGGCGGCGCACGCCCCTGCGGCGGCGTTCACTTTGCCTACCCCCGAGACGACGAGAAGGCACTCCTTCCCGAACGCTCTGCCGAGGTGCACGGTCTTGCCGTAAATGGTGCGGATATCTTCGATCTCCATCTGCGAGAGGAGGGCTTCCGCTTCGTCTTCCAATGCGACGACTGCTCCGATCATACTTGCTCCTTTCCCCGCGCGGCAAAAGGGGCGCCCGCGGGCCGTTGACAATATTTTTTTCTCAGTATAACAGGTTTTAAGAAAAAATGCAAGGGGGCGTATGCTTTTTCGGCAAGTCGCGTAAAATCAAGAGGGTATGGGCGCCGACGGCAGGCCGCGCGGCAAGGTCGTTTTTTGCGCGGCGGGCTCTTCCGCGCCCCAAAAAACTTATTTTGGAGTGTGTTTATGGATCCGTTTTCTCTGAAACCGCAAAAGATGGATAGGGTGTTCACCTCGTGGAACAAGGTGTTTCTGAAGCCCTACAACAAGAACGAAGTCGACCCCTACACGCGCACCCGCATCATCCTGATGTCGGGCACGGAGTTCGAATCGGTGCGGCTGCAGCATTCCTTCACGCGGATGTGCGCCAACAACGACATAAGGCGCCGTCTCGCCCTTCTAAGGCGCGGGGAACAGTTGCAGCAAAAGCGCGTCGCGGGGTTGAAGCCCGCCGACGAGGGCATTTTGGAGCACACCATCGGCTATGAACAGCTTGCCGTCGACCTCACCGCCAATCTCGCCGTGAACGAGAAGAACAGCTATGTGAAAAAGCAGCTCGACTTCGCGCTCCTCGAAGATTTCGATCATCTCTACCGCTATGCCGACCTCATGGAGCTGGAAAAGTGCGGCGATCCCGCCCGCCTCGTGGGCGATTATACCGAGATCATGCCCGGCCGTCCCACCGTCGCGGAGTACCGCCACCCCTTCGACGACGTCAACTTCTATCTCAACGGGTATCTGAGCGATCTCAAAACTAAGCTCGCCGTCAATATCATCACGGCGGCGGAGCAGCAGACGATGAACTTCTATATGAACGTCGCGAATCTCTATACGACGCCGCTCGGGAGGAAGCTCTTCAACGAGATCGCCATGATCGAGGAGCAGCACGTTACGGGGTACGGGTGCCTCAAAGACCCCTGCATGACGCCCTTTGAGAACCTTTTGATGAACGAGTACACCGAGTGCTATCTCTATTATTCGTGCTATGAGGACGAGACGGACGAGCGAGTGAAAGGCATCTGGGAGATGCACTTTGAGGAGGAAGTGGCGCATCTTCACGAGGCGGCGGAGCTTCTTCGCGCATACGAGGGCAAGGTGTGGCAGCAGCTCTTCCCTTCGGGCGGGGAGTTCCCCGAGCTTTTGAAGTTCCGCTCGCAGAAGGCGTATATCCGCGAGGTGTTGAAGAGCGTGCGCCTCACCGCCGTCGAGGAGGGCTGGGAGGAGCTTGAAAAACTGCCCGACTCTTTCCGCTTCTTTTCCTACAACGCGCGCGTTCACGGCGGAAAGCCCGAACTTGCAGGTACGCACGAGGTCATCGAGCGCGCCATCCGCGAGTGGGGGGAAGATAAGCGGTGGCAGGACAAGGAGCACCCGATCAAAGAACTTTCCGACCGCACGAAGGATAATATCGATGTGGGGCGCGTGAAGTAAATTTTACGGCTGTTCGAGGCGCGGCAGCGCGTGGCGGCCGTCAATGCCGTCCGGCGGCGGACGGCGCCCGGCGGACGCTTCACCGGTTCCTCGTTTCTGGCTTCGGAGCTGGCGGCGCATCCGGAGCTGGCGGTCGATTTCATCATCGCGGAGCCGCGCATGTCGCTGTATCTGGAGTACAGCGCGCGGGTGCTCTCCGTGTATGGCCACTACACGTCCCCGGATGACATCGCGGTCTATTCGGTGGATGAGGCGTTTCTCGACCTGACCCCCTACCGGCTGCTCTACGGCGGCACGCCGCGCGCCCTGACTGCGCGCATCATCCGCGGCGTGCTGGCGGAAACCGGCATCACCGCCACGGCGGGCATCGGCACCAACCTGTATCTGAGCAAGGTCGCCATGGACATCGTCGCCAAACACCTGCCCGCCGACGCGGACGGCGTGCGCATCGCGGAACTCGACGAGCTGGAGTACCGCCGGACGCTCTGGACGCACCGGCCGCTCACGGATTTCTGGCGGGTGGGTCCCGGCACGGCGGCGCGGCTGGAGGCGCACGGGCTTTACACGATGGGCGACGTCGCCCGGCAGTCGCTGCGGGGTCCGGGCTTTCTCTACCGCCTGTTCGGCAAGAATGCGGAACTGCTCATCGACCACGCCTGGGGCTGGGAGCCCTGCACCATCGCGGCGGTGCACGCATACCGTCCCGCCAACCGGAGCGTGGGCACCGGGCAGCTGCTGCCGCGCGCCTATTCTTGGACGGAGGCGCGGCTCGCCGTCTGCGAAATGGCGGAGCAACTGGCGCTGGAGCTGGTGCGGCGTCAGGTTGTCACCGCCAACCTGACGCTCACCGTGAGCTACGACACGCTCAGCCGCGAAGAGGCGCAGACGCTGGCGGCAACCGGGCACGCTCTCGCCATCGACGGCTACGGGCGCCTCAAACCGCGCCACGACCACGGTTCGCTCACACTCCCCGTCCCGACCGCCTCCGCACGGCAGCTGCTCGCCGCCGCCGGTGCGCTCTACGACCGCGTCACGGAGCGCGCCTTCCGGCTACGGCGGCTGAACCTGACAGCGGGTCCCGTCCTCTCCGTCACCGACGCCGCGTCGCGCGCGCCCGTCCCGCGTCAGCTTGATCTGTTCGAGGACAACGAGGCGCTGGAGCGGGAGCAGGCGCGCAACCAGGCGGCGGAAATGCGCGACCGGAGCCTCCAGCTGGCGCTGCTGCGCATCAAGCGGCAGTACGGCAAAAACGCCATCCTGCGCGGCATGAATTTCGAAGAAGGCGCGCGCATGCGCGAACGCAACACCCAAATCGGGGGACACAAAGCCTGACCCCCTCACCGAAAGGATTCTTTTATGAACGAACCGTTTCCCTACGCCGACATTCTCTTCACCCCCTACGGCGCCGACTTCCGTCAGCAGCGCATGCCCATGGCCGACCGCGCCGCCCAGTTTACCCCCTTTTCCATCTGCTGGCCCCTGCTGACAGGCGAGCCCTCCTCCCTCTTCACGGACCCCCATGCCCTGCCGCCCGCCCTCCGGCAGGGCGGCGAAGCCGCCTTTTCTGCCGGGCAGCTTCTCAGGCGGTAAATCACCGCCCGACCGGCCTCAGTCGGTGCGGCCATCCCAGTAGCCCCAGTGGCCCCAGTAGCCCCAGTAGCCCCAGCAAAAGGCACAACCGTGCCCTCAGTGGCCCCAGTAGCCTCAGTAGCCCCAGCAGCCTCAGTGGCCCCAGCAAAAGGCACAACCGTGCCCCCAGTGGCCCCAGTAGCCTCAGTGGCCCCAGCAGCCCCAGCAAAAGGCACAACCGTGCCCCCAGTAGCCCCAGCAAAAGGCACAACCGTGCCCTCAGTGGCCCCAGCAGCCCTAGTGGCCCAAGATATCGGCGGGGCTTCCAGCGCAGTGATACCACCACACCGCCCTTGCCTTCGCCGCTGCGGTCGCGCGCATCTGCGGTTGGCGGGCGGCTCGTTTGCGGGCGGGAGACGCTTTCGTTAGAATGAAGGCATGACAGCCATTGAAATTGCACGCCAGGTCTTCGACACCGAGATGGAAGGTCTGCGCGAACTCCGGGAAAGCCTTGACACCCATTTCGAACAAGCCGTGGAGCTGCTTCGGAAGACGCTGCGTCAGGGCGGTAAAATCGTTGTGACCGGCGTCGGGAAAAATCTCCATATTGCGGAAAAGATTTCTGCGACGCTCGCTTCCACGGGCTCGACCTCCGTGGTGCTGAACCCCTCGCAGGCCATCCACGGCGACTTGGGGATTCTTGCATCGCCCGACTGCCTCATGGCCCTGAGCTACTCCGGCGAATCGGAAGAAATCAAGAACCTGATGCCCGCCGTGCGACGGCTCGGCATTCCGATTCTGGCCGTCACCGGCAATCCGGAATCCACGCTGGGCCGGCTTTCCCAGCTCGTGCTTTCCTGCAAGATTTCCCGCGAAGCGTGCCCCTTCGGCATTGCGCCCACGACGTCCACGACGGCGACCCTCGCACTCGGCGACGCGCTGGCCATGACGCTCCTGCGCACGTCCGGCTTCCGGCGCGAAGATTTCGCGAAGCTCCATCCCGGAGGCGCCATCGGCCGTACGCTGCTGCTGCGCGCCTCCGACATCATGCGGACCGGTGAACAGCTCGCCGTCGTTTCCGCCGATACGCTCGTGAGCGCCGCCGTGGTCGCCATGACCTCTGCCCGCGGCGGCGCCGCGTTCATTGCCGACGGCGAGGGGCATCTGGAAGGCATTTTTACGGACGGCGATTTCCGCCGCGCCATTGCCGCCGGCGACGGCGATGTGCTCTCGCGCGCCGTGTCCGGGTTCATGACGCGCAACCCGGTCTCGGTCCGTCCCGATTCGCTGGCGGTCGATGTGCTGCGGCTCATTGAAAGCCGCGCCATCGATGATGTCCCCGTCGTCGATGAAACCGGGCGTCTCGTCGGCTCCATCGACATTCAGGACCTCCCGAAGTTCAAGGTGCTGTAAGCGCGCCGCTCTCCCCTTTCCCCCTACTCTTTCTCCCTTTTATCCGCTATGGCTTTTACGCCCCTTCCCCAGCTTCTGGAAGCCCTCCGCCAAGGCAAGTGCATCGTCATTGTCGACGACGAAGACCGTGAAAATGAAGGCGACGTCATCTGCGCCGCCGAGCATGCGACGCTCGAAAACGTCAACTTCATGGCGACGTATGCGCGCGGCCTCATCTGCATGCCCATGTCGCGCGAGCTGACGGAGAAACTCGGTCTTCCTCAGATGGTGCCGACCAATACCGAGAAACTCCAGACCGCCTTCACCGTCTCCATCGACCACGAACTGACGACCACCGGCATTTCCGCCGCCGAGCGCTCTCTGACGGCGCTCAAAGCCGTCGAGGACGATGCCAAACCCGAGGATTTTCGCCGTCCGGGACACATGTTCCCGCTCGAAGCGCGCGAGGGTGGCGTCCTGCGCCGGGCCGGTCATACCGAGGCGACCGTCGATCTCATGAAGCTGGCCGGACTCAAGCCCTGCGGCCTGTGTTGCGAAATCATGAAGGAAGACGGCACCATGGCGCGGCTGCCGGACATCGAGCGGTTTGCCGCCGATCACGGGCTGCTGCTGGGTTCCGTTGCGGAAATCATTGCCGAACGCGCCCGCACCGAGTCGATTGTCCGGAAGGTTGAAGAAGTCGATATGCCCACGCACGATGGGCATTTCCGCCTGTCGATGTACAAGTGTCTGACCGACGGGCTGGAGCATCTGGCGCTCACGATGGGCGATCTCTCCGGCGATCCGCCGCCGCTGGTGCGCGTTCATTCCGAGTGCTTCACCGGCGATGTCCTGGGCTCGTGCCGCTGCGACTGCGGCGAGCAACTCCACGCCGCCATGCGCATGATTGCCGCCGAGGGTCGCGGCGCCGTGCTCTACATGCGCCAGGAAGGCCGCGGCATCGGGCTGCGCAACAAACTCCACGCCTACCGGCTGCAGGAGAAAGGGCTCGACACCGTCGAGGCCAATCTGAAACTCGGTTTTGCGCCCGACTTGCGCGAATACGGCACCGGTGCCCTCATTTTGCGCAATCTGGGCATCTCCAAGCTGCGCCTCCTCACCAACAATCCCCAGAAAATCTCCGGTCTGGAAGGCTACGGACTCGAAATTGTGGAGCGTGTGCCCATCATCGCACAGCCCAACGAATTCGACGCCCGCTATCTCGAAACCAAAAAGACCAAAATGGGCCAGCTCCTCTAGGCAGGGCGGCAAAGCCGCCTTTTCTGCCGGTCGGCGTACCTCAGGCGGTGGATCACCGCCGACCGGCCTCAGCCAGCGGCGCATGAGTCGACCGCCCACTCCGAGGGCGGGCAGGGGCGCGGTCTGCCGCATCGGGCAACCTCAGTGCTGCGCGGGGGCGGGAGTGCCCGTGCGGGCCATGGCGACTTCCGGGCAGGTAAAGGGCGACTCGTGTTTGGAGCAGTTGGCGCAGCCGCGGTAGAGCTTGTGCATAATCTGGCGCTTGTCGATGCGCTCGAACCCGAGCCGCTCGAAAAATTCGACTTCGTAGGTCAGTACGATAATCTGCCACACGCAATACGGCTCGAGGCGGCGGATCTGCGCCTCCACGATGGCGCGGCCGATTCCCTGCTTGCGCCAGGCGGGTTTCACGCAGACCGACTGCAGTTCCGCCGTCGTCCGCAGCGGATCGCCAAATTCGGCGAGGAATTCATAGGCGATGGCACCGACCACCTCGCCGTCGGGCGTGACGGCCACGAGAAAGCGGTCGATGTGTTCAATGACGTTGGACAGCGAGCGGACAACCAGACGGTCGCAATGGTCGATGATCAGCCCGTAAATGCCGCGGGCATCCGCAAATACGGCGGGACGGATGGTGAAGGCGGGCGGCGGGGCCGGTTGAGCAGGTGCGTTCATGCGGTAGGCTCCATCAGAAAGGGGTTGAGGAGACGCTCCAGCAGGGCTTTCTTTTCGGCGAGCAGAGAGGCGTCCCGCGCCTCGAGAATGAGGCGCAGATAAGGCTCGGTGTTGGATTTGCGGAGGTTGAACCACCAGTCGGGCCAGTCGCAGCGGATGCCGTCGAAATCGAGGAACCGCTGCGGCGGAGCGGGCTGCCGCTCCACCCAGGCGCGCAGGGCGGCGATGGCTTCGTCCTTGCGCTCCGTCACATAGTTGCATTCGCCGCTGTTGGCATACACATCGATGGGCGCAAGCAGGTCGGCAAAGGTCTTGCCCGCGCGTTTGGCGGCGGCGAGGCGCGTGAGCACGATATCCGCGCAGAGCAGCGCGGAGTCGCAGTGGTGGAATTCGCGGAAGTAGTAATGCCCGGCCAGTTCGCCGCCGACGATGGCCTTGAGTTCGCGGAGTTTGACCTTGGCGAAAGCGTGGCCGACCTTCCAGAGGTGCGGCACGCCGCCGAGGCGCGCGATGTGCTCCGTCACGCCGCGCGAGGTGCGGATGTCGCAGAGCACGGGTGCGCCGGGTTCCTGCTCGAGATAATGCTCCGCGAGAATGCCCGTGAGCATGTCCGGACGGATGAAGCGGCCGCTTCCGTCCGTGAAGGCCGCCCGGTCGGCGTCGCCGTCGAACAGCACGCCGATGTCGGCACCCTGCTCGCGGACCGCCCGCTGCAACGGCACGGCCGCCTCCGGCAGCAGCGGATTCGGCGGATGGTTCGGGAAGGAGCCGTCGGGATTTTCGTAGAGATACGTGACCTGCGCATCGCCGAAGATGCGGCGCGCGAGCAGGCCCGCCATGCCGTTGGAGCAGTCCACGACGACGCGCAGCCCCTCCAACGGACCGAGATGCGCGCGGTGATACGCCGCGTAGGCATCGAGGTACTCAACGGGACGGAGCTCGCCGGGCACGGCGGCCGCAGGCGGCAGCGGGCGCTGCGTCACCGCCTCGAGCTCGCGCAGCCCCGAATCCTCGCCCACGGGAAGCGCGCCCCGGCGCGAGATTTTCAGGCCGTTGTACTCCTTGGCATTGTGCGATGCCGTAATCATCACGGAGGCATCGTAGCCGTATTCGGCGGTGCAGTAGTAGACGGCGGGGGTTGTGCACAGCCCCATGTCGTCGACGGATGCACCCGCCTCCGTGAGACCGCGCGTGAGCGCCGCGAACATCGCCGGAGAACTCAGGCGCGCGTCGCGCCCCACGAGGACGCGCGTTGCACCGAGGAGCGCCGGAAGGCAGCGCCCGACGCAGTAGGCCGTCTCGGCCGTCAAATCGCGGCCCCAGACGCCGCGGATATCGTAGGCTTTGAAGCAGGACATCGTTGCAGACTCCAATGGAAAAAGCGGAAAACGGGGCGGACGTGCGCTCAGCGGGCGGCTTCGCGCGGCAGCCGCTCGAGCACCATGGCGGTGCGCGAAGGCAGGTAGACGGAAAGCCTGTCGACGGCATTGTCGCCCTCGCGCTCGGCGCGGGCGTGGAACACCTGCGGCGCTTCGATGCGGTTCTGACCGCCGAACGCCGCGTCGTCCGTGCTGAGCACGAGACGGTACGCGCCCGGCGGCACCATCACCTTCCAGTCGGCATGGGATTCCGTGCAATGGAAGTTGAAGAAAAAGAAATAGCGGCCGCGGGCAAAGACAAGCACCTTGCCGAGATCGTCGCACTGCAGGAGCCGCACCGGCTGATCGAGCAGCAGCGGACTGGAACGGAAGACGGCGAGCATCGCCTCATCAAAATCGGCCAGATAACTGAACTGCAGATTCGGATCCTCGCGGATGCTCCACTGGCGGCGCGCATGGGCGTAGGAGAAGCCGTTGCCTTCGCGCGGGAAATCGATCCACTCGGGATGACCGAATTCGTTGCCCATGAAGTTGAGGTAGCCGCCGCCCGCCGTGGCCAGCGTGGCCAGCCGCTCCATCTTGTGCAGCGCCACGGCGCGCTCGACGAGGAGATTGCCGGAGCCGCGGTGCATGGCGTCGTAGATGGCGGAACCCGTCATTTCGAAGAAGGCGGTTTTGCCGCCGACGAGCGCCTGATCGTGGCACTCGAGGTAGCTGACCGTGCGTTCATCGGCGCGCTTGTTCGTAAGCTCGTAGAACAGCCAGCCCAGATTCCAGTCCGGATCGGGCACTTCGCGCATCAGTTTGCCCCAGACCTCGGTGACGCCCATGGCCATGCGCAGATCGAAGCCCGCGCCGCCCGCTGCGGCGGGCGCGGAGAGTCCGGGCATGCCGCTCACATCCTCGGCGATCGTGAAGGCATCCGGACGGACCGCATGAATCAGGCGGTTGGCGAGGCTCAGGTAGATGTAGGCGTCTTCATCGACGGAGCCGTCGAAGTACTGCGAATAATCGGTGAAATTGAAGCCCAGCCCGTGATGGTGGTAGAGCATGCTCGTCACACCGTCGAAACGGAAGCCGTCGAAGTGGTACTCATCGAGCCAGAAATGGCAATTGGAGAGGAGGAAATGGAGCGTCGGGATGCGTCCGTAATCGAACAGCATCGAATCCCAAATCGGGTGATGCCCGCGTTCTCCGGCATGGAAGTAGATGTGCTGAGTGCCGTCGAAGCGCGCAATGCCCTCGTTCTCATTGCTGACGGCATGGGAGTGGACGATGTCCATGATGACGCTCAAGCCGTACCCGTGCGCGTCATCGATGAGCGCCTTGAGCTGCTCGGGCGTGCCGAAACGGGACGAAGCGGCAAAAAAGTTGCTCACCTGGTAGCCGAAGGAGCCGTAGTACGGATGCTCCATGACGGCCATCAGCTGAATGGTGTTGTAGCCGGCCTTGACGATGCGCGGCAGCGTCTGCGTGCGGAACTGCTCGTAGGAGCCGATGCCCGGCGTCTCCTGCGCCATGCCGATGTGCGCCTCGTAGATGAGCGGGTCGCGCACGGGCACACGCCAGTCCGGATGCTTCCACCGGTACGGCTCCGGCGCCCACACCTGCGCGGCGAAAATGTTCGTTTCCTGATCTTGGACGACGCGGCGCACATACGCGGGCAGGCGCGTTCCGCCGCCGCCCGGCCAGTTCATCTCGAGGTGGTAAAACTGACCGTGCCGCAACGCATAGGACGGCAGCGTCAGCTCCCAGTTGTCCGTGCCGTAAATGCGGTGCGCCTGAAAGTCCGCCATGCGCTTCCAGCCGCTGAAATCGCCGACGAGCCACATCGCCGTGGCATTGGGCGCAAATTCGCGGAAGACCCACCCGGCACTCGTCCGGTGCAAGCCGTAGTACTCATGCGCATTGGCGAATTCCGCCAGCGAGCGGCCGGACGCCAGCCGTGCCTCGAGCGCGTCGGTGCGCTCGCGCCGGTGCCGGATGACCGGCAGAAACGGGCGCAGATACGGGTCGTCCGTAAACGGCGGCAGGGGCGGCTTGGTGAGAGACGGGGCGGACGTCTTGCGGGCGGGCGTTTTGCGGGGGGGCATGGGAAGAATCTCGAATCAGGGTGAACGGGAACAGGGGGAAAGGAAAGAGGCGTCTTACCGGGCGGCTGTGCAGTCCGGGCAGGCGTGGTGCGGCGTCTCGAGCTCCCTGCTCAGCAGATGCTCCAGATGCGCCGGATTCTCATTGCGGACGAAAGCGAGGCTTCCGCCCAGCAGGGGCTCGAGATGCGTTTCGCCGCCCTCCGCCGTGCAATGCAGGTCGGCGGTGCGGTTGACGCAGAGCAGATGCGTGGCATGGGCGGCGACAATGGAGAGATTGTGGGAAACGAGCACAACGGTGGCGCGTTCCGTGAGCCGCGCAAAGAGTTCATACAGTTCGGCTTCCGTCTGCGGGTCGACGTTGGCCGTCGGCTCATCGAGCAGGAGCAGATCCGGATGCGCGCAGAGCGCCTGTGCAATCACCGCGCGCTGACGCTGCCCGCCGCTGAGTTCGGCGAACAGGCGGCCGCCCAGTCCGCCAAGCCCCACCGCCTCGAGCGCCTGTGCGGCCGCGGCGCGGTCCTCGCGGGAGAGCCCGCCGAAGATGCGGTCACTCCCGCGCCCCAGCGCGGCAGCTTCCAGCACACTGACGGGAAAGGCCGGATCGTACGTCACGGACTGCGGCACGAACCCGATGCGCCGCCGCATCCGTTCAGGCGCCTCGCCGAAAATGCGCACCTGCCCGTATCGCGGGGTCAGCGCACCCAGCAGGAGCCGCAGCAGCGTCGTCTTGCCGCCGCCGTTGGGACCAATCACGGCGGTCAGGGAATGAGACGGCAGGGAAAAGGAGACGTTGTGCAACACTTCGGTTTCCCCGTACGTGAAGCACACATCTTCCACCGAGACGGCCGCCTGTTCCTTCTTGTCTGTCATGAATGACATTCTACACATTTTTCCGGCGAATTCCCAGTGCCATCAAAACCAGGTTTATCCCGCCCCCCGCCGGTAACGCGGGCGGTTTCTCAGGCGGTGGATTACCGCCGCCGCTGCAAAGCCGGCGCAGCGAAGCCACACGGAAGGAATGAGTGGAGGCAAAGTCGCGCGAAAGATTTTTAGAAAATTGAGCCACACGGAGGGGCGAAGCCCCCTTCTGAAGCCTCCACTAACGTTCCGACCAAGGTGTCAAATAAGGACTTTTTCTCGGCGGCGTAGCCGCAGGGACAAAGACACCGTAGCGAAGTCCGCGCAGCGGAGCGGCGGAGGCTCAGCCAGCGTGGCACAGGTGTGGCGGCAAGCTGTCCTGTCCGTCCTGTTCGTCCTGTCCGTCCTGTCCGTCCTGTTCGTCCTGTCCACGGCTGCTGCCACACCGCCCACTCCCAGTGGCCCATCAAAAGGCACACCCGTGCCCCCCAGTAGCCCCAGCAAAAGGCACAACCGTGCCCCCAGTGGCCCCAGATATCGGCGAGGCATCCAGCGCAGCGATACCACCGCGCCCTTGCTGCGCTCGCGCGGCCACGCTCTGACGGGGCGACACGTAGCGCAACGGAGCAAAACAGGCGCCCGCCTGAACGGCACGAAGGCCGTCAGGCGGGCGTTCGGCAACCGGCCTCCGCCGCCGCGGTTGCGGCGGAAAGGCAGCCCCGTCAGCGGGTTTCGATTTCGTACCAGAGTGTGGCGTGTTCGGGCCCCATGGAGAAGGTCAGCGTGCCGTCTTTGAGCGTGGAAGGCACGACGCGCTTGCGGTTGCCTTTGCCGTCCAGCGCGTACACGGTGGCGGATCCGGCATCGGTCTGCACCGAAACGGACCCGACAATCATTTCGCACAGCGTGGGCGCCGACCCCCAGTCGTAAACCCCGTGGCGCCCCTTTTTCCAGCGCTGATTCGTATTCTCGACGGCGGCAGCCACGGTGAGCAGCAGCGTCCGGGATGCGCGGACAGGCTGGAGGTCCATCGCCGTGAGGGTGATGGCGGCAAAGCCGGAGGCGGAAGGCGCCAGCGCAAAGGCGGCGTCGGTGAAGGTGTGCGAGCGGCCGGTCACGGCGCCGACCAGCACTTTGGCGGCGGGTACATCGAGGCGGAACGCCTCTTCGTTCCAGCGGAATGCGGCGGCCGCTGCATCCGCCGCCGGTCCCCGCCGCTCGAGGCGGGGCTTCCCGGCGGCCGGATCAAACGCCAGTGAAAGCCGCCGGTGGATGAATTCCTCCGGACGCAGACCGACCTGTTCCCATAAATCGGTCGCATTGGCGTTTCCGGCCGCCAGCGCTGGGAATGCGCGCTCGCCGCCGGGCAGCAGCAGCAGCTGCGCCGATGCCGCCAGCGGCGCTGCTGCCGCCGCACGGAAGATGACGGCGGCCGCCGGCAGGAAGACCAGCCGCGCCGGATTGCCGTGCAGGCTGAAAAAGCCGCCGATGCGGTTTTCGCTCCATTTGTTGAAGCCCCAGTCAAAATGGAAGATGCCGTCCCAGTCCTGCAACGCGGCGTATACGGACCACATCGGCAAAGACTCCGCAACGTACGAATTGGGGGCAGGATGGCAGAATTCGGTGATGGTGTACGGCTTGCCGGCAACGCGCCAGACCGCTTTGCGCCCCAGGTTGGCGCCCTTTTCCGGCAAGCCCGCCATGGAAACGTTCTGGACGACCCAGTCGTTCCCTTTCCAGGGGATGCCCAGCCATTCCGGATGCTTCCAGTAGTCGTGGTTGTCGATGACGTCGGATGATATCTCACGGAGCAGGCCGAGCATTCCGCCGTAGGAGGTCTGCGAGTCGAAAATCAGCCCCTTGTATTCGAGTTCCTCGCGCAGGAGTTTCCGGAACGTTTCGCCGTAGACCTTTTCCGTATGGGTGACGAAAGCCTTCCAGTCCATGGGTCGGCCGGGTGCTCCTGACACGTAGGAAACGGGGCGCACGGTGCCCGCTTCCAGCGACTCATCCGCCGCAAGCCCCAGCTTGCCGCCTTTACGGAGCGAAACATCGCGCACTTCGAAGGTGCCGGGGTTGTTCTGCCCGAAGGTCAACACCAGGCGCGTAAGGTAGGGCACCGCATTCGCCGCATGGAAAGAAACCGCATGCTCCGTCCAGTCCGGGCCCGCTTCCATGCCGCCTCTCAGCCCGCAATTGTTCCAGTTCGGCATCTGGAGCGAGACGTTGTACGAAATGGTGCAGGGATTTTCGGAACGGGCGGAAAAAGACAGCGTGTACAGTTCGCCCGCTTTCAGATTGAGATTTCCCCAGACGACCTCCGCCCGGTACGCGACCTCGGGGGTCTCCTTCAAGGTAACCGTGAGGTCGTTCGGCGATTCGGCCCGGATGGAAAGGTAGCGGTCGGTCTGACTGACCGGCTTCCGGACGATCAGCTCCTTGTCACTCAGCGGAACGGCTTTTTCGCTCCACGCCGCATTCAGCGCCTCGGACGTGCCGTATTTTTCGCGGAGCCAGGCGTTGAATTTTGCCTGAATGCGCTTGCGATACCACGCCGGAAGCCGCATCGGATCGGTGCTGTGGAGGGAACTCTCGTTGTTGATCTCCACAATGGCGATGACCGGATCCTCCGCATAGGTCAGCCCGGTATACGGATTTTTGTGTCCGAGGAGTCTGCGGGCGTAGTCCTTCTGCTGCTCAATGAAATCGTCCTCAATGCGGTCGATGCCCTTGCCGAACGTGGGCAGGGAGCGGTCGCGTGCGGCATTGTCCTTGAGCCCGTCCTTCGCGTAATCCTTCCCCTGCCAATAGCTGTAGGACACGTGCAGATTGAGGTCCACATAGACGCCGTTTTTCTTGAGCTGGGCAATCAGGTAATCGAGTTTGTCGACCTGTTCGCGGTCGAACGTATCGAGCCATTCCTGCTTTTTCCAGATGCCGCCGGGCGCCGCGCGTCCGTCGATATGGTGGATGCGCACGGCATTGATGCCCATGGAAGCCAGACGCCGGCCGAGCTGCTCCGCCGTTTCATGGTCCGGAAAGGCATTGCCGAACGTGAGGTTGACGCCGAGGAAGCGGATACGGCGGTTCTCGCCGTCGACAAAGTGTCCCTCCTCATTGACGCGCACCCACCCATGCTTTCCGGCCGGGGCCTGCGTCAGCGCCGTGACGTCCGTTGCGCCGCAGTTCGGCTCGTTGCCGCCCATCGTAAACGGCACCAGGACGGGTGCAGGCAACTGCTCTTCTTCTTCCACAGACAGATCCTGCGGCAGATCAAGCGGGTCGGCGGAAAGCGGGGTCATCATCGCCAGCAGCAGACAGCAGTAGGCAGACGGTTTCATTTCAGGCAGAATCCGGAACAGATACGCAGCGGAGAACACGTACGGCGCACACAAAACGCCCGCACAGGTTTATCGTACCACAGGAATCCCCGCCGAAGTTCACATTTCCGCATGAAAATGTCGTCTCAACCCGTTTCATACTTTGCCTCCCCTTGCCGCGCGTCCGGCTGTCACGGACACTGCCGGGCGCGCTGCGACGAAACGGAAAGCGCCCTCCGGGGAGAACCCGGAAGGCGCTGGAGTGGAGTGCGAAGCCGACCCGATCAGAAAATGCTGATGATAAAGGGACCGGAAGCCGCCGGAGAGTTCCAGCTCATCAGCCAGTGACGGTACGAATTATTCACGAGGACGCCGAAAGTGCCCGGCCCGGGGTAGCTTTCCCTGGCGCGGTCGGAATCCGTGAGCGCCGTTGTATAGTTTGCCCACCCGTCCTGATCCATAATCCGGCATGCATAGATGATGCAGGGATTCGCCGTCGCACCCGTATTGAAGACATTCGCCCCCAGTCTGGCCGGTGCCGCACCGAGGAAGAAGACCTCCGCTCCGGGCTCGATGCCGCTGAAGCAACTGTCGCCAATGGTGAGCGCGGATACCGGCAACGTAACCTTGGTCAGATTGACGCCGACAAATGCCTGCTTTGAAATACTCGTCATTTCTTCGCAGACCAGTTCCAGCTCACCGCCCAGTGCCGAACAGCTGTCAAAAGCCTTTTCTCCGATGGAGGTCAGGTTTTTCGGCAGGAAGGGCGTCACCGATTCCAACGAAGAGCAATCCTGGAAAACACCGTTTCCGATGGAGCGCAAGACCGGAGAAAGCACCACGTTGGTAATCCCGCGGCCGTTCTGGAAGACCTGATTGTACAGCCTCGTGATGCCGCTCCCGCTCATATCGACCGAGGTGAGGCGAACGTTATTTAAGAACGCCGTCTTGGAAACCGATTTCAGATCCGGGCAGTTGAGCTTCAGGTCGCCGACGAGATTCGTGGTTCCGTAGAAAGAACTCTCGCCGATGGAACGCACCGTATCCGGCAGGAAGGGAACCATGTTCGTCAGCGATGTGCACGACCGGAAACAGTTATTGCCGATTGTGGCCAGATTTTCCGGAAGAATCACCTCTGTCAGAGCATAGTTGTTGTAAAAAGTTCCTTCCGGCAACGTTACAACGGCACTTCCGCTCAAATCCACGGAAGGAAGACTGCGGCTGTTGGAAAAGCAGTTTTTCGGGAGGGATGTCAGTTTCGTGCTCCTGACCACGAGCGGAGACCGCAGACTCAGGGTGCCGTTGAAGCAGTTTTCACCCAGATAGGTGATGGTTTCCGGCAGGAACGGCGTCACCGTCTCCAGAGCGGTGCAATTGCGGAAGCCGTCAGCCTGGATTCGGGCAAGATTGACCGGCAACGTTGCGGAAACCAGATTCGAGCAGTTCTGAAAAGCGGACAGCCCGATTGTGGTTATGGTATCCGGCAAAACCACCTCCGTCAGCTCCATGCATCCGGAAAGCGCATTGTTAAACGCATAGGAAAGCGCAATTCCGGTTTCCGCCTCAACGTTGTACAAGTCCAGCATGCCGCTCCCCGCGACATAAGCACGTTCCGAATTGGACACACCCAGCGAATACGTGCCATCATTCTGACGGTTAACCTTCAGGGTCCAGTTTCCATCGCTGATGGTACCCGCTTCCGAGTTGTAACTCCAGTCGGCCATCGCCGGAAGGGCCAGCACCATGCAGAGCGCGGTCAACGCCGGCAAAAGAGTGTGATGTTTCATGATAACTTCTTGATTTGATGTCGATAACGTTTGCGATGAACCCGCAACAGCCGATGTTGTGTCGGCAGAAAAAAAACAGGAAAGATTGCCAGACCCATACACCGGGGAAACGATAAACACCGGGGTCGGCAGGGTGCAAAGATGAAGCCGCTCTTTTATCTTTTTAGTGAATTTTACCGTTTTTTTTTACCGAAGTCAAACCATTTTTCATTTCACAGCAACATGGAACAAAATCTGAGCCTCCGCCAACTTTCCTATTCTCAAAAGGTTGTTCTCCAAGCGGCTTTTCAGGGAACCCTACCCTGCTGTGCAGTCTGTCACAGACATCCAAACCGTAAATGATTCACCGGCGGCGAGGGTCTTGGACCGGACGAACACGATGGACAGGACGGACAGGACGCCTCACCAGCGCACGCAGAGAAGCCAGAGCAGTACTCCCAGTGGCCCCAGTAGCCCCAGCAAAAGGCACAACCGTGCCCCCAGAGGCCCCGGATATCAGCGAGGCCTCCAGCACAGCGATATCATCGCGCTGCTGACACCGCGCACACGTTGCTGCCACGTGCGCACGCCGCTGACGCACGCACACGCGCCCTTGCGTGTCTGCGCCTTCGCGCTCCCGAACCCGGGCGGACGGCTTAGGTTGCCCGTGGCAGAGGCGTGGCGGCGGGTGCGTACAGGTGTACACAAAGAAGAAAATTCAGTAGGCATCTTGTTATTGGACAGAAAGTCATCTATCCTGAGAACAACCCCGAATCCGTTTTGCCATGCGTACACCCCCTCCCAAAGGCCCCAATCCGCTTTTCTTCATTTTTCTGGCGATTGGCGTCCTGCTCATTCTTCTCTTTTTGCGGAGCAATCTCTCGCGCATCTTTCCGGCGGAAGAGACCGCGCCCGCCGCCGCTTCGGCGCCGGCTGTTCCGTAAACCGGCGCACATCCGCTCCCTTTATTTTTTTTATTTTCTGTTCCCAGTTCCCATTCCCATGCCGACCCTCTCCGAACCGCCTGTCCGTGACTTTTCCTGCGCATCGACAACCATCGTCCGCCCCAAACCGACCGCGCCGACAACGCCGCGCACAGCCGTCATCCGTCCGCGCCCGGAGACGCACGCCGCATCATCGCACGGACACACCACGCTGATCCGTCCGTCCCGTCCGGACCTGCCGGTAACCGCGACCTCGGAAACCGTGCTGGTGCGCCCCACGGAGGCGGAGGCGCAAAGCGCCGTAGAGCCCGCGGCGGAAACGGCATCCACGGGCCCGGCTGTTCCCGAAGGCTTCGCGCTCAGTCCGGTCCGGTACGGCGCCCACCCGTCCATCTCGGTCGTCATCCCCTGCCGCAACGATGCCGCCTGCCTCGCGGAGGCGCTTCGCAGCGTTTTCGCGCAGACGCTTCCGCCCTGCGAAATCATCGTAGGCGATGACGGCACGGACGGGGATACGGCGAAGGTTGTGGCGAGCTTTGCAGCGTTTGTCACGCTCCACCGCACCGGAGGCGTCGGGGTGACGCGCGTCCGCCAGGAACTGCTGCTCCGCGCCCGCGGAGAGTGGATTCTGTTTTTGGATGCGGACAATCAGATTCCGCCCGCCTTTCTGGAAAAGGCGGTTGAGCGAATCGAAACTTCGGCAGACCCGCGCCTCGCCTACGTGTATCCGGATTGGCAGTGCTTCGGACTCTCCAACCGCCTCGTGCAGTGGCCCGAATTCTCCTTTGCCGCGCTCCGGGCGGGAGAACTCGCAGACCTGAATGCACTCTTCCGCACTGCCGTCCTCCAGCGGTTCGGGCTGGACATGAGCCTTCCCGACGCGATTGTCGACCACGACGTCATGCTCACGCTGGGCGAAGACGGCTATTCCGGGGTCCGGCTCGCGGAGACACCGCTCCGGTACCGGCTGCGGGCAGACGGACATGCCGCGCGGGCGGCCGCCGAATTCCGTCAGATGGAGCAAGCCGACCTGCTGGTGCGCAAACACCTGTCCTTCTTCCTCGCGGAGGAGGCCAACGCCTTTCTGCGCCGCGCCCGCCGCGCAAAAGCGCGCGCCCTGCTCGACGTGCGGTTTGCGCAGCACGTACTCAACGGACGCAACTTCCGCGCCATTCGCGAATTTTCCGGGGCGTTGCGGCTCTGTCCGCTGGCGGCCACGCGCCGCCACTGGCACCTGTTTTTCGATGCGCTCGGGTGCCTCCTGACGGGCAACATCTTCATCCGCCACGCGCCGGAACACCCGCCCCGCCGCGCGGCGGTGTGGCGCCGCGCCCTCGGCTCCGCCGCACACCATCTCCGCAACGGCGGCATCCGTCTGCGCTGGCTCTGCACCCACCTCTTTCGCAAAACCGCCTTCCACCCGCCGGCGCTCTGGATTGTCGCCAATTTGCCGGACGATGCGACCGATGAAGCAGCACGCCGGACCCGCCGGGCCGTTGCAACCCAATTCGGCGGTCTGCGCGCCCGCTTCCTCGAACCCGGCACGGAACAGACGCCGGAACCCGCAGAGCCCGCCGCGCAGGAGGACCCCTTCCTGCTGACGGAAAAGCCTTCGGCAGAAGGCGCGAAACGGACGCACCGAATCCGCAGGGCGCTCCGTCCGTGCGACTACATCCTCTGTCTGCGCCCGGGCGACGTCATTTACCCCGACACCGCCTCGCGCTTCCTGCAGACATGCCTCCGCGCGAAATCCCCGGAGGTCCTCCTCTTCGACCACGCGTTGCGCCGCGCCGACGGACACGGAGAGCCACTGCTGCTGCCGCCCGTTCCGCGCGATGAACGTCCCTGGAACCTCGACGTGCTGCAAAGCTCCTACGCGCTGCGCGTCGACACCCTCCTGCCTGCAGACAACCCGGACGCCTCCGCGCTGGCGGCGCTCCTCGCGCAACCCGATGCGGCCCAGCGGTGCGATGCGGCGCTCATCGCCGCCACCGGATTTGGCTGGACGCCGCAGGTGCTCACCGAGCGGCGCCTCCCCTGCCCCGGCCACGCCGGTGCCACGCCCCTGCCAAGAAGCGACGCGGCCGCGCCCGCCGACGTGGTCGGCATCCTGCCGCTGAGCGGTGCCACCCTCGACGATGTCCGGAAGTGTGTGACCTCCCTCCAGGCGCAGACGCCATCGCTGCGCTTTGTTCTCGCGGAGGACGGCTCTGTGGCGGCGGAAGACCTTTCCGCTCTGCGCAAAGCAGGGCACTCCGTGGTTCCGGCAGGGCTGGGTCCGACGCTGGGCGCCCGCCTCCAGGCGGCTGCGCAGCGTGCGCTCTCGCTGGGTAACGAAGCCCGGGAGCGGCCGCATCTGCTGTTTCTCGACCCCGCCATCCGCGTGCCGGAAGGCGCGTCCGACTGGCTGACGCTCCTCACGGAAACGCTGCACGATGCGGACATCGGCGTGGCGGCACCGCTGCTCGAAGACGGATGCGGCACCCTGCACCAGGGCGGCTACGCCCTGCTGAAACGGCGGCGTGAAGTCGAAGCGCATCCGCTCTGGGCGCAACGCACGGCCCTGCCCTTCTGGGCGCGCCGCCGCCGGGAGGTCTCCGCCGTCTCCGGCGCCGCAATGCTCGTCTCCGCGGCCGCTTTCGAGGCCGCGGGCGGCTTTGACGAAACACTGGACGGCGACGCCGTTGCGGTGGCTTTCTGTCAGCGCGTCCGGACCCGTGGCTGCCGCATTCTCCTGCGTCCCTCGGCGCGGCTGACGCTGACCGGAGCGCGCCCCGCCGGCATCGTCCGCCTTCCTGCGGAGAAAACCTGCCTGCCCGACCCTTTCATTCACCCGGGCTGGCTCCGCTGACGGGCGGCAGCGGCAACGGCAGCGGCAGCGGCAGCGGCAATCTGCCGCCTGAGTTGTTGCCGCCTGAATTTCCGCCCGCGCAGAATCAGGCGCAGCGGCAGAGAGTATGCCCCGTGTGCAGGACGGCTTTGGCGTCCGGAATGTCGCGGATGACCTGGCCGATGGACGGGGCGCAGATGCAGCCGGAAAGCGGATTTTTGACGCTCAGGATGGGCGTGGTGACTTGCGCCTCCACGGTGGAGCGTTCGAATGCGAGGTCCGTGTCGAACATTTCGCAGTCGACGAGCCGCAGATTTTTGCAGTAGCACAGCGGCTGCGTGCCGATGATTTTGCAGTGCTCAAAGGTCACGTTTTCCGAGTACCAGGCGAGATATTCGCCGCGGATGGTGCTGTTGCGGACGACAACGTCCTTTGCATGCCAGAAAGCATCCTTCGTATCGAAGATGCACTGATCGAAGCGCGAATCGCGGATGTACTGGAAGGCGTATTTGCCGTGGAGGCGGACCTCGCGGAAGCGGAGCGCCTCGCTCCGCAGCATGAAATATTCGCTTTCAGCCGCACATTTATCCATCCGTACATTCCGCGAAAACCAGCCGAATTCCGCAGAGGCGATATCGCAGTGCCGCAATTCGGCATCGGCGCATTCGCGCAGCGCTTTGATGCCATGCAGCGCCGTATGCGTGAGACGGATATCCGCGGAATACCACAGGGCCGCGCGGCATTGCGGCGTCAGCGTGCAATGGTCGATTTCCAGCCCCTGATCATGCCAGAACGGATAACGCAGATTGAAAAGGCACCGCTCCGCCCGCACCGCGGCGCATTCTTTGAAGGCGCTCTCGCCATCGGCGGGACCGTCAATGGCGCAATCCCGCACGAGAAGGTCGCGACGCCCGTAAAAAGCCCGTTCCTGATCGAACGACTGATGTTCAATGGTGGTCATGGAAAACTCTCCGGAAAATGCGGTTCTGTTTACGGCGCTAAGCATAGGCGATTTTCCGCGCAATAACCAATACTTTGTTTTTATGGCCGGAAATAACAAAAAACTATGGATTGGAAGCGGGGCCGGGCGAATCGCAGAAACACAAAGCGGGCGAGGGAACACCTCACCCGCTTCGGATTGACGCGGCAACTCCTGCCGGGCGTCGCCGCCGCCCGTGGCAGGGGCGTGGCAGATTCAGCGCACGTTATTGATGGCGAAACCGAGTGCGATGGCGGAATACGCGGTCGACAGCACGGGATCGTTCTCCCAGAACCGGCTGTTCCGGTTCTGATAGGAACCGTTCTCGCGCTGGAGCGAGACGAGTTTGGCGACGAGTTCCGCGCGCCAGTCGACATCCGGCTTGCCGCCCGCCTGCGGAATGGCATCGAGCCCCGCCACGCTCAGGGAGCGTCCGATGATGTCGTAGAAGAAGTACAGCCCCTGATCGCCGACGCCGGGATTCTCCTCGAGCGTCCAGTGCTTCGAAGCCCAGTCGAGCGCCGAGCGTACGCGCGAATCGGTGCGGTCGAGGTTGCAGTACACCAGCGCGAGCAGTCCCGCATACGTGATGCTGCCGTATGAGCGCATGATGACCTTGCCCTCGGGGGCCTTGCCATCGTCCGTCTTCACGGTCTCCGTGCCGGCCTTGGCATCGGCCGGACTGTAGGAAAAGCCGCCCGCGCTGTCCCCGGCGTCTTCGTCGTTCTGCAGCCGCTCCGCGAACGCGAGGGCGGCCTCCCAGTCGAGGTCCGCCTTTTTCTCTCCGGCAGGACGCAAATCCTCGTACTGCTGGGTCCGGCGCATGGCTTCCATGACGAAGTGCGTATTCATCAGGTCGGCGTAGCGGTTCGGCGCGGCTTTGTCGTAGCCGAAGCCGCCGGAGAAAGCGTCATCGCCGGAAAGCTGGGAATCGGCGAGGAAGGAGCGGGCATTGAGGATGACGCGCGTCATGTCCTCGCGCGGTGCAAACGAGAGCGCGGTCAGGCAGACCGCCGTGTTGTACGTGGAAAGTCCGCCGCCGGCGCGACCGGGCACGGGGCAGTAAATGCCGCCGTCTTCCTGCACGCAGGAAAGCAGATAATCGACACCCTTCTGAATCTCGGCATCGTATTTCGGGTCCTTTGCGGCGACCAGTGCCCAGACGGCAAGACCGGACAGCCCCGGGAACTTGGGGTTGGAAAAGTTTCCTTTCGGCTTCTGTTGGGAAGCCAGGTAGGCGGCGGCTTTGGAGAGCGACGCACGTGCTTCACCCAGGTAAGAGGCGCCGGTAGCCTCGAGTGCGGATTTCGCCGCATCCGTCTCAGCTTGCGAGGCGAGGACGGCCGCGGGATCAGCGGCCCAAACGGTACAGGCAGCCAGCGTGAGGGCTGTCCAACTGGTCAGTGCTTTTTTCATAGGCTCATTCAATGCTCCACCGGCTTGTTCCACTCCGGTTTACCCCATTAAACGCCGCTCTGGCACAGGAAAGTTCGTTTCTCCGGAAAAAAATATACGCTGTTCCGCCGGGGGAGGAGCAGAGCCACGCAGAGGGGCGGTCGCCCCGTTTGCTTGCGCAATTTTCGGAATCATCGGAAGTATCGGAATCATCGGGAGCGTCACGATGCGCCCCTAAGCCGTCCTGTCCGTCCTGTCTGCGCTGGCTGAGCCGCCCTCGGAGTGGGCGGTCGACTCATCAGCCAGCGCCAAAGCCGGTCGGTTAACGCCGACCGGCACTACAGGCGGCAGTTTGCCGCCCGACCGGCAGAAAGGCGGCAGTTTGCCGCTATCCCAGCACTTCGCGCCAGTCGGAAAGAGTGCGGGTTTTGGTGGAGAAGACGGCGCCGATTTTGTGAATGGTGCGGGAATCGCCGACGTAGGGCTGAGCGTAGCCGTTTCGCTCGATCTGTTCGAGCGCCTCTTCGACAGGCTTGTCGACCTTGAACTCGAAGATATAGACGTGCTCGGGCGTTTCGACCACGCTGTCGATGCGCCCCTGAGATGTGTGCTTCTCCGTGTGCACCATCTGACCGGTCAGCAGGAAAATGCTGGCGACCACGTTGCGGAAAACGCTCTCCGCCTTCGCCGCCGCGTCCGCGCCCTCATGGTACGGCAGTTCGGCGAGAAGTCCCTGCAACAGCTTCATGACGGACGCCGTGTTCCCGGTCATGAAATCTTTAGCCATCTCGGCAATTTTGAGGGCCCCGCTGTTGGCAAAGGCTTTGCACGTGACGTAGGGAATCAGGGCGTTCAGGAAGCCGTAACGCACCTCGTCATTCGGAAAATCGAGGGTGTACCGAAGAATCTCAGCATCGTAACCTTTGATGGTAAGATACCCGGACTGGTAAAGGTACGTCAGCGGATTGTTGTTGTCCTCGTACGCGCCGGTGAGCGCAGCACGGTCAACGGTGAGTTCATCCTGTGCGGGAAGTTCGCGCAATTGGTCGAGATGATTCTCAAGTACGCTAATCAGTAAGGAAGGGGTGCCGGACTCAAACCAGTAATCACCAAATTCCTTTTTCTGGAAGGCATAAATCAGGCTGAAAGGATTGTAAACGCGCTCGCCGGCCGGATGAAAGCGATAGCCGTCATACAGCTTGCGGAGGTTGTCCAGACAGACCTCACGGGTCAGCCCCTGCTCATTCGCCAGAACGTCAATTTCCGGGGCAAAGTCCCTTTCCAGTTCTTCCTGCGTGATGCCGCAAAGTGCAGCGTACGCCTTATCCATCGAAAGGACGTTGAGCTGATTGAGGTCGCTGAAGACCGAAACCTTCGCGAATTTCGTGATACCCGTCAGCCACGCAAAACGGAAATATTCACCCAGCCCCTTCAGGTTCCCGAAGATTTTCTTATACAGCGACCGGATGCGCTCGCGTTCCGTGCCTTTTGTTCCGAGGAGCGGTTTGTCATACTCGTCGACGAGGAAAACAATCGGTCCATATTTTTTGGAGACCTTCTTGACGAGCGCGCCGAACCGTTCGGAAAGATTCGGGTAACCGGACGTTCTGCATTTGAACTGTTTGTCCAGTTCACGCATCCAAACGGTGAAGCGGTCTTCCACGTCTGCGTACGAATCGCCTGCGCGTGAGAAATCCAGATAGAAAACCGGATATTTCTTCCACTCCTTCTCCAGTTTCCCGATGGCAAGCCCCTTGAAGAGGTCTTTCTGCCCCTCGAAATAAGCGCGGAAGGTCGTGGTCAGCAGACTCTTGCCGAAGCGGCGCGGACGCGACAGAAAGTACTGCGTTCCCTCCGTTACAAGTTTGTAGACCAAATCCGTCTTGTCCACATAGAGGTATCCCTCTTTGCGGAGTTTTTCAAAGGATTGAATCCCAATCGGCAATTTGCGGCTTTCGTTCATACCCTCAGGATAACAATTTTCTGCCTCTCTTACCACAAAAAACCGTCTTCCGGTTCATCCCGGGGGCGGGTGCCCGGAGGGCGCCCCGTTTTGAACCGGCGCGGTGCAGGCTGTATTGACAGCGGGGGAGAGGCTTTTTTACGCTTACGGAAATGAACGGAAAAGGAGTCCGACCATGATGACGCGCGAAGAAATGCCACCCTGTCCGGTAGCGACGACCGTGATGCTGATCGGGAGCAAATGGAAGCTCCTAATTCTGCGGAATCTGCGGAATCGTCCGTGGCGCTTCAATGAACTGCGCCGGGATCTGCAGGGCGTCAGCCACAAGGTACTGGCGGACAGTCTCCACTCGCTGGAAGACGATGGCATTGTCATCCGCACAGCCTATCCCGAAGTGCCGCCCCGCGTGGAATATTCCCTCAGCGCGCTGGGGCAATCGATGAATCCCATCATCGATGCGATGGCGGAATTCGGCCGGGCTTATCAGGAGCAGCTGCGCCGGCAGGATTCGTCCCGCGCCTGAACTTCCGCCAACGGGACGCATGCCCGGCACTGTATCCGCGCGATACCTCGGGTTTGGAGAAATCATCAACCATGAAAACGATTCGCCTTCTGTATCCGGACGCCGTCAGCGGCGGTCTGTCCACGTATGCCTTCGGAGCGCGGCTTCTCGAGCATCTGGTGCCGCTAAATGCACGTCAGCCGGTCATCCGTGTGAACATGCCGCAGCCCGACGGCTCAGAACTGCCCGTCACGCATGGCATTTATGCGGAAGAGCAGGTGCTTGCGGGCATTCGGGATGCGCGCAAAAAACTGACGGCGGCACAGCCGGACCGCGTCATCACGTTGGGCGGCAACTGCATGGTTTCGCTCGCACCGTTCGACTACCTGCATGGACGCTATCCGAACCTCGGGATTGTCTGGCTGGATGCCCATCCGGATGTTTCCATCCCGGAAAACGGCTATCCCAACGCCCATGCGATGGTGCTGGGAAGTCTGCTCGGAAACGGGGCGCCGCAACTCTGCGCTGAAGTCAAAAATCCCGTTTTTGCGGGCGATGAGGTCCTGTACGTCGGACTTCAGCCGGTGCATCCCTATCAGGCGGAAACGCTGAAAAAGCTGGGGGTGCGCTATCAGATTCAGGACGGCGCCTTTGTGTCTGACGAAGAGATTGCCGCATTTGCGGCACGTTTCGACCATCTGCTCATCCACTTCGACATCGATGTCCTGGATGCGCGCTGCTTCCACTCCACCTACTTTGCCAATCCGGCGCTGGTGGGCGACGGCTCCGGCGGCGGAAGAATGACGCTCGAAAAACTGGGCGACATCTTGCAGTTGCTCTCCAACCGCGCGGACTTGGTGGGTTTTACGATTGCCGAATATCTGCCCTTCGACGAAGAGCGGCTCCACAATCTGCTGAACACGCTCCCCCTCTTCACAGAATAGGGACGGCGGTCCCGCGCCTGAGCAGCCGGTTTTGTGCAAGCGGAGCCGGAGCGCTCAGGCGCGTCAGACGCGCAGATCGGCCTGGCGCAGCAGAAAGAGAATGCCGCCGCCCAGCGCGTAGAGCAGCGTCAGGGAGACGTAGCAGAGCGAAAGCCCCGCGGCGGCGGTCTCCGGAGCGGCGAGCCCCACTGCCGTGAAAAAGAAACAGTAGCCCGTATCGCGCAGCCCGATGCCGTTGAGGCTGAGCGGGACCGACTCCAGCAGGCACACAAAAGGCACAAAAACGCAATACGCCTGGAACGGCACCGGAATGCGGAGCGCCTCACCGACAACCCATACCGCGCAAATCACGAGAAACTGGAACACGAGCGAAAGCCCCAGCGCCTTGAGCGGCACGGCGGGCGTTTTCGCATACGCCTGAATCGAGGCGAAAAAGGTGTCGAGGATGCGGGTCGCCTTTGCCCGCAGAGCGCCCGGCAGGAGCGGCAGCAGCAGACGGAAGAGGCGCGGGCGCAGCATCAGAAACGCCAGCGTCAGGAAGCCCGCAAACAGAACAGCCGGAATCAGCAGGAGCAGCCGGTTTTCCGGCGGAATGAGCCGGAGCCCCAGCAGCGGAAAAACAAACCCGAGCAGCGACATCGCCACAAAGCCGGAGAGCCGGTCCGCGAACACCGAGGCCGCGCTCCCGACGGCGCGCCCGCTGCGGCGCCCGATATCGGCGATGCGGTAGACGTCGCCGCCGATATTCGACGGCAGGAAGAAGTTGAAAAAGGAGGAAATCCAGTGGCTCCGGAAGAGGAGCGAAACAGGCACATCCGCGCCGTCCGCCCGCAGAAAAAGCTTCCAGCGCAGGGAGGAAAGCCACATATTGCCGACGGCAATCGCAAAAAAGAGCGGAAGCCACGCCCAGCGCGCCTGCCGGAGCGAGGCGGTAAAAGCCTCAACGTCCACCTTGCGGTAGAGAAGCCAGAGGAGCGTCAGCGTAAAGACGACCTTGAGCAGGGTCTTGAGGAGACGGCGCGACGCGCGGCGGGAACCGGGTTCCGGCGTGGCGGCGGATGACGGCGGATTCGCTTCCATGGGAGGCACGCCCGGGCTCAGCACTCGGGAAACTGCAGATCCGGAGAAAACGGCGGCAGATGCGCATCTTTGTCCGACAGAATCGGATTCCGGACAGGCCAGTCGATGGCCAGAGCGGGCGATGCCCAGTGCACGCCGCCCTCATCGCCGGGATGAAAGTAGTCATCGCACTGATACACGATGGTGGCGGGATCCTTGCCGAGCACCTGAAATCCGTGGGCGAAGCCTTTGGGCACGAAGAGTTCCTCCCCGCCCGCGGCGGTCAGCTCGATGCCGAACCATTGTCCGAACGTGGGAGACCCGGGGCGGCAGTCGACGATGACATCGTAGACGGCACCGGCGACGCACGTCACGAGTTTGCTTTGGACGTAACGGCGCTGATAGTGCATGCCGCGCAGCACGCCCGGACGCGAGCAGGAGGTATTGACCTGGACGGTCTTGAGGTCGATGCCCGCTTCCGCATACGTATTGACGCGGGAAATTTCGCGGAAAAAGCCGCGCGCATCGGGAAAAACATCGGGACGGCAGATGACGACGTCCGCAAGGTGGCAGGTTTCGAATTTCATCTTCGAAAAAGAATACGGGAATGGGCCGCAAGCGGCCGGGAAGGCGTCCGTCAGACGCCTGCGGAAGGCTTTTCGCCGGCCAGCGCCAGCAGATAGCGACCGTAGTCGTTCTTTTCCATGCGGTGCCCGGCTTCCGCGAGTTTTTCGCGGGAAAGCCAGCCTGCGCCGTAGGCGATTTCTTCCAGACAGGCGATTTTGAGCCCCTGACGGTTCTGAATGGTCTCGACAAAGTTGGATGCCTCGAGCAGGGAGCCGTAGGTGCCGGTGTCGAGCCAGGCGACACCGCGCCCGAGCAGCTCCACGCGGAGGCGTCCCTCCTGCATGTAGAGGCAGTTCAAATCGGTGATTTCGAGCTCGCCGCGGGCGCTGGGGCGGATGCGGCGCGCATATTCGGTGACATTGGCATCGTAGAAATAGAGCCCGGGAACCGCATAGTTTGATTTGGGATGCAGCGGCTTTTCCTCGAGCCCGATGACGCGGCGCTGCTCATCGAACTCCACAACACCGTAGCGCTGCGGATCGCGGACGCGGTAGCCGAACACGTGGGCGCCCTCGCGCGCGGAGGCGGCCGCCTCGCGCACGGCATCCTGGAAGCCGGCGCCGAAGAAAATGTTGTCACCAAGCACGAGCGCGCAGGGTTCGCCCGCGATGAAGTCCGCCCCCAGCAGAAAGGCCTGTGCAAGCCCGTCGGGGCGCGGCTGCTCACAGTAGGAGAAATGGACGCCGAAATCGGAGCCGTCCCCGAGAAGCCGCTCGAACATCGGCAGATCGGTCGGCGTGCTGATGATGAGAATCTCGCGGATCCCGGCCATCATGAGAACCGAGACGGGATAGTAAATCATCGGCTTGTCGTATACCGGAAGCAGCTGTTTGCTCACGGCGCGCGTGATGGGGTAGAGGCGCGTACCGGAGCCGCCGGCCAACACGATTCCTTTCATGGCTGATTCCTTCCTTAGCTGATGATGCGGACACACGGGCGCGCGAAGAGCGGGCGAGAGCCCTGCCGCGCGCGGCACCCGGGCGGTGCATGCGTTAATATTGGCGTTCGTATTCGCCGGTTCCGATGCGTTTGAGTTTGGAGAATCCGGCGGCCCGGGCGCGGTCATCGAGCGCGGCCTCGCTGCGCCCCAGGTTGGGGGCGGAAATGACCCGGTGAAGCGGGGTGCCGCATTCCGGACAGACGGTCAGCGGCGCCTCGCGGAGCGACTGCAGACGGTCGAACCCGTCGCGGCAAAAGTCGCACCCCTGCGCGGGGTCGACCGGTTCATACGAATAAAAAGGCATGATCAGAGTTCCATCGCAGCCAGATGCGCCTCAGGCTCGGCGCAGCCCGTTTCGGGCATCACCAGCGTCAGGGAGGCGTTATTCGGCCGGAAAAAGGTTTGGGCAAACGCCTGCACATCGTGCGGCGTGACGGCATTCAGGCGGGCGATGACCTCATCGGGGGTTTCCATCCGCCCGAGGAAGCGCGTTTTGTCGGCAATCCATGCCATTTGCGCGTAGGAGGTCTCGCCCGCCATGCGCTGGGCGCCGACGAGGGCTTTGAGCGCGCGGCTGTGTTCCTCGTCGGAAATCCCCTCATCGCGGATGGCGCGCAACTCCTGTGCGCAGAGGCTGATTGCCTTGACGGACTGGCTGGCGTCGAACCCGCCGTAGACCTGAAAGAGTCCGGTATCGGCATAATAGGACGGGGATGACCCGACCATGTACGCGAGCCCGTTGCGTTCGCGCACGCTCATCCAGAGGCGCGAGGTCATGCCGCCGCCGAGGATGTAGGAAAGGACGGAGAGCGCCGATTTACGCACATCGTCGTACGGGATGGCGCGAAACGTCAGGATGGCCTGCGTCTGCTGCGCATCGCGCTTTTCGGCGAAGAGGCGGCGCTGGGGCGGCGGAGCGGTAATGGGGCGGAACCCGGGCGCGACGCCCTCGGGGATTTGGGACGCATAGGGTGCCACCAGGTCCACAAAGTGCTCGTGCTCGAGTTTTCCGGCGGCGGCAATGATGGTGCCCCCGGCGGTGTAATGGGTGCGGTGGAACGCGCGGAGCATCCCATCCGTTGCCGCCGAAAGGTCGTCCCGACTCCCGAGAACCGGACGCCCGAGCGGATCCCCGGGCCAGGCGCTCTGCTGGGCGCATTCATTCGCGTAATCGGCATCGTCGTCATGCGCCATGTCCATTTCGGAAAACACGACGCCGCGCTCCCGCCCGATATCTTCGGCGCGGAGCAGCGGATGCAGCACGAGATCGAAGAGCGTGTCCCAGGCCAACGGCAGCGCGTCAAACGGCACCTTGGCGAAAAACATCGTGTGATCGGTCGCCGTGTAGGCATTCATGGAGCCGCCGACCGCCTCGATGGGCCGCATCAGGCCCTCGGTGGACGGACGCTTTGCCGAGCCTTTGAACACCAAATGCTCGAGGAAATGGCAAAAGCCGGCTTCGCCCGGTCCTTCATACCGGGAACCGACCCCCACATCGATGCCGACGGATACGCTTTCCACGGTATCCATCTGCGCGGTTACGATGCGGCAGCCATTGGCCAAAATTGTCTGTTGTGTCTTGCCTAACATGGGTGGCAATACTACCACTCAGTGCGATCCCGGGCAACCGCAGGCTTATCCCGGATTTTTGAGCCACACGGAGGAAGGTTGTGAAACTCAGCCTCGCGAAGAGTTAAGATAATTGAGCCACACGGAGGGGCGGAGCCCCCTTCTGAAGTCTCCACGAACGTTCCGACCAAGGTGTCAAATAAGGACTTTTTCTCGGCGG